>CAYTJG010000020.1:0-38544 GCA_964437865.1 uncultured Bifidobacteriaceae bacterium
CCCAGCCAAACTGGATCCCCAGAAAGCCAAAACTCATGTTCCAAATCTGCCAGAAACTCAGGCGCGGTTTTTGCATTTCCATTGAGAGCGATGGCTGGGAGGGAAACCCGGGCGATTATTGCGCGGCCACCGCGACGGCGACGCGATGATAGATGCGCCATTCAAAGCCGTTCAGGTGGAGGGCGGGCAGCGGCCCGCTCGGGGAACTGGGGAAGCCCGAGATTTTAACCGGCGCAAAACCGGCTCCATCCTTCAACTCCACCGTGGCCTCGAGCGGCCGGTTGGAGAAATTGATGGTCACCAGGAACTCATCCTTGCTATCGGCGCGCAGCAACGTGACCAGGGTGGCCTCGCTGGAATTGTGGAGCCACTGGACTTCCGAAGTGCACAGGGCCGGATTGCGCTGGCGCAACTGGATCAGGTCATGGTAGATGCTGCGAAACTGCGGACGCTCGTTCTGGTGCGGTTGCCAGCAGATGGTGCGCTGGTCAAACAGGGCGGGATCGGCGGATTCCGTGGCGTCGCCGGCCTCCATGCCATTGTAAAGCAGCGGCACGCCATCCAGCGTGAACATGAGGGCGGAGGCGGCCAGCGCGCCGCCGAAGCCGTAGCGCGCCACCGCGCGCGTCTCATCGTGATCGTCGGAAATACGCATGCGTAGCGCCCCCTTGGGATTCAGGGCCCGGCTGTCCTCCCAGGACCGCCGCAGATCCGATGCCGGCGCGCCGCGCGTCAGCACGCCGTTCATCGCCCACATCAACTTCCAGGAATAATCGAGGTCAAAAGCGTTGGTCAGCAGGTCTGGCACCTCGCCTTCATTCAACCACAGGATGTCTGGCTTCACGGCGGACAACTCCGCGCGGGTTTGTTCCCAGAAATCCTTCGGAATCATGGGTGCGGCGTCGCAGCGATAGCCGTCGACGTCGCACTCCTTGAGCCAGTACTTGAGCATGTTCACCATGTACTGGCGCAATGCTGGGTTGGCATAATTCAGGCCGGCCACGTCCGTCCAGTCGGGCATGGGCGAAATCACGTTTCCCTCACGATCCTGCTTGTAAAAATCCTTGTTGGTCATCATCACGCTGTCCCAAGCCGTATGGTTGGCAACAATGTCCATGATCACTTTCATGCCGCGTTGGTGGGCCGCGGCCACGAAGTGCTTGTAATCGTCGAGCGTGCCGTAATGGGGATCCACGGCGTAGTAATCGCGGATGGAATAGGGGCTGCCGAAGGTGCCCTTGCGGCCCTTTTCACCAATGGGATGGATGGGCATCGTCCAGAGGATGTTGACGCCCAGGCGGTGCAACTCGTCGAGTTGGTCCGTCACCCCCGCAATATTTCCGGCGGGGGAAAAGTCGCGGGGAAATATTTCATAAATCGTGCCGTGCCGGAGCCAGTCCGGAGCGGTGCGCGCAGGCAGGGCGGACGCGTCGGCCGCGGTGCCGTGGCTGGGCGCCCCTAAAATCAGGGCTGCACCCAACCATAAGACTCCCCTGCTCAAGCAATAAAGATTCATACGTGGATATTATTCTTCAGCGCGGGAACTCACAATCGCATGAATTGCGATTCCCGCCGCCAATCATCGATTTCCGCCCGGCTGCCGGTCAGTTTAGTGGAGTGCGGTAGGCCAGCCACAGCATGTCTTTATCGGTTAGGAGACACTGCTTTCTTTGGACGGACGTATAGGTGACCCCCAGATGAGCGTTCATAACCGCATCCACCCATTTGTGAATTTCGGCATGCCCATCGCCAAATACCAAGCCGCACGCCCCGCCATGCTGATTGCCAGGCAATTCGGTGAATTCGGTAACCGGGTAGTTGGCGGTGTACATCAGGGCATCATCAATGCTGTCGGGATGCTCATCACAAATGACCCAGACATCACTCGCCCCCGGGGTATGGAACTCAGTCGATTTATTGGCAACATACCACTTGGTGGTATCCCAGCTAAAGTTGCTCACGCCATATTTTTTCCCGCCACCCACCGCTGCGTTCATGGCCACGCTGCGCGACCGATGGTCCCAGCCCATTTGTTGCTGAGCCGGGCTGACGAAGTTTGCGGACGGACAGGCAAACACCTTGGTACTGCCCGCCAGCATGCTGCCCAGCAAAGAATAGGCGTCGTTGACCAGATACTGTGTATTCGTATTTTGGCTGGCGGAGGTCCAGTCAATCACCCCGGTCACCCACGATGGTTTGCCATCGGTGAGGTACGACCCAGTGGCTCCGGGGTCGGCGTTTTCGGCCAACTTGTCATTGTTATCGCCGGCATACATGATCCACGCGACGCCAAACTGCTTCTTGTCGCTCATGCAGGACGCAGCCATGGCCTTTTGTTTGGCTTTGCTCAGGGCCGGCAGCAACATGGCCGCCAGGATGGCAATAATGGCGATCACCACCAGCAATTCAATCAGGGTAAATCCGGTACGACGTGTTTTCATACTTCAGTCTCAACTTTCCTCGGGTCCGTCCGCCGGCCTCGGCCGGCCGGACGGACCACACAATCAATCCTCGGTCATCAGTGTCCGATCAGGCGGAACAACTCGGTTCCTTGGGCCGGCCAGTTGGTCTGGCTGACAAAACCATTGGTCGAGGTGAAACCCGTCGTCCAATTGGTTCCGTCGGTGGCCGTGAGCGTCTGCCAGGCGCCCGCCAAATTGCTGCTCACCTGCAATTTCACACCCGGATGTCCCAGCCACTGCACCAGGACATTGCCCGCCGTGAGCGCACCCACACTCAATTTGCCGCCACTCGTGCTGCTGGCGCTAAAATACGGCTCCACATATTGGTTCCCGAACTTGTCGGCGGGCATGACGTAGGGATCGAACGCCGTGGCCCGCACCGCCCGGAAATGATTACTGCCGGAAGCAGCTTCGTCATCGACCGGCCCGCCCAGAGCGCTACCCGGATCCATGCCATACTTGTAGGCGAAGGACACCGGGGTGCCAGCCGCCAGCATGAGCGTGTTGGTGTAAATGGTGCCGGAGCCCTCCCGGATCATCTGGTAGCCCGCCGGAGCGGACGCGGGATTCGCGCCACCGGCCCAGGCATACCAATTGGCAAATTGTCCGTTGATATAGACCGAGTCCACGGAGGCATCAAAGGTATGCGAATCCGTGCCCACGGCGCCGTTCATATCCACGCTGAACAGGACAGGCGTGGGCTTGAGCAGATAATCGGTGAGGGCGGCATCGTTGAACTCCACGGCGGCGACGTTGGTCAGGGTCACGTTGGGCATCACGTACACGCGATTGCCGCTGCCGCCGCTGGCGCCGTTGAGATGATCATAAACCGTATCGCCCGTGCTCAATTCCGTATAGCGGAACTGGTAATTAATGGTGGCGCCAACGCCGTCCTGAATAATCGTGCTCGTAAAAATGTTGGTGTTCGCCGCATTGGGGTTGTTCGTCATAGCCACGCCGCCGCCCCAGCCGTTAAAGTCGCCCCAAACGCTCACGCTGGTGGGATTGAAGTTCGTATCCGTCAAGGCCACTACCGTCATATCCACACTAAACGTCAGGTCGGCGAGGGGCGCAAAGGCCTGATCCGAAAAGTCCACCAGCGGCAGCGTCTCGTTCGCCTCGGCAAAAATGCGGTTGCCGCTGCTTTGATCGGCAGTCGTCGACTTGGGCGATTCCCAGATATCTCCGGACCCGCCCGTAATGACGTATTTATATTCCTCGATGCCAGCCGGCGAGTTCGTCACCGGGAAGGTGCCCACCCAGACATTGGTGGTGACCAGGCCATATTGATTGGTCCGCACGATGTTGAGGTCGTTGGTCAACGCCTGCGAATTGCCAGCCCAGCCGTTCAAAAGGCCGCGCACTACGACGTAGGTCGTTCCCGGAACGAAATTGCCCAGTTGGATTTGCTGCGACACGTCCACCTGAAACGTCACCTCGTTGGTCACGATCGCGCCCTCATCCGCAAAGAAGGGCGTGGGGAGCACCAGCGAAGCGCCGCTGTTGGTGGGGAGCAGATACCACCGGTTGTAGCTGGAGGCCAGGCTCTCGTACCCGCCACTGGACACCCCCGAATTGCTGTCCACATACTTGTAAGCCATGGTGGTCCCATTGGCATCGACGGTATCATCAACGGTATTCGTGTAAACCGTGCCCGAGCCTTGCTGATACAAGGTTACTCCTGAACCCCAGGAGTTAAACGTGCCATGCACGGAGATGGTGTCCGTGCCGGGAACGAAAGTGCCGTCCACAATATTCGTGCCCATGTCCACACTGAAAGTGACCAGTGTATCCGCACGGGCGGTCAGAATGCCGGCAGCGCAAACAATTGCGCCGAGGCAGGATGCCAGCTTGAGAGGTCGAGATGATGACATTCTTTTCATAATGGTTTTTGGTATCGCGATAGCGCAGGGAACTTTCTCACCATACCCTCTTCTGGAAAGCCTTCAATCGCATGTTTGTGCGAGTCAGGAGATATCCGGCCGGACCTGTGACCCATAATATATCTCCAATACCGGTCCGGTCCGCGCCCGCCTCGGGGGTGGACGGGCGTTGCGGCATTTGCGTTGTAGGCGACGACGTGAGGAGTCGTCGGCCCGTCTCAGGCCCTGAGGCGAACTCACGTTGCGGCCGCCTGCGTATCGACTGAGGCGCGACCTTGCGGCCATTCGTTTTGATAAACCCTCGGACAAACGTTACCGCCGTTGGCACATGGAGTAGAGCGCAATGAAAGCGGCCGTTCGTTGCGGGCGTACGGTTGGGTGGCGGCTGGCTCAAAATCGTGTCTCAGCGCCCGGGGACGGGCGCGGACCAAGGTCCTTCGCCATTGTCACGTGCAGGGCGAACGCGCCAGCGTCTTCGGAGTGCGGTGGCCCTCCATCTTTGGCCCACGTTCCCGCTGGCCAACCAAAGCAATCATGGTTCGTTTGCTCATGCCGCCTCGTGGCGCGAGCCGTGAGACATTCGCCCATAGCCACGCCCGGCGAACAGCGAAGGACCCGCTCGTTGGCAACCGCCGCGAGGTGCGAATGCGGCGGCCTTTGCCCAATTGCGCGTGGACTTCCCTGCTTCAGCCTTTAGCGTTCAGCCTTTAGCCTTTGGATGGGACGGCCGCGGGCCGGGGCAGGCCCTAAAACAGGCGGTCGAGCGGGCCGGGAACCTTGGCCGACTGCCAGTAAGTAGTTGTCTGGGGAGGGCGCTTGAGCCGGAGCGGATCCTGGCCAGCCAACCGCAAAGCCAAGCCGACCGGGGTGACAATCAGGAGAAAGAAGCCAACCAAGGCGATCCGGCCGAGGACTTGGCTCAGGGCAAAACCAGCCCGCTGGGAGAACCGATGATAACCGCGGAACCAACGCGGCTGCCACCCGGCAGCCACCGCCAGCGCCGCCAGCACGGCCAGCGCCGTCAGCCAGCCGCGGTTCGATAAAACATGGCGCCACCGCAACAACGAACTTATTAACGCCAGCCCCAAAGCTGCCAGCCACACGGACTTGCGCCATTCCCGCGGTTCATCTTTGAGGTTCAATTTCATGTCAATCGAGCTGCGGCGCGACGCGCCGAGCAATTCTCACGTTCGCCTGGGCGGTGCGCTCGATGACAAAACTGCCCAGGATCAGGTAGTCCATTTCCGTGTTCATGAAGCAGCGATAGGCATCATCCGGGGTACATACAATGGGCTCGCCCCGCACGTTGAACGAGGTGTTCACCAGCACCCCGCAGCCGGTGGCCTGCTCAAAGCGGAGCAGAAGATCATACAGCAGCGGATTACCCGGTCGCGACACGGTCTGGATGCGCGCCGAGTAGTCCACATGCGTGACGGCCGGCAGCGTGGAGCGCGGGGCCTTGAGCAAGTCCAAGCCGGTGACACCGTCCGGCAGCGGCTGGCGCAACTCGGGTTTCACCGGGGCCACCAGCAACATGTACGGCGAATCGGCCGCCAAATCAAAATAATCGCCCAGGCGCTCGCGGCGGACAATCGGCGCAAACGGGCGGAACGACTCGCGGAATTTCACCTTGAGGTTCATGACCGATTGCATTTTGGGCGAACGCGCGTCGCCCAGGATGGAGCGGTTGCCCAGCGCCCGGGGCCCAAACTCCATGCGGCCCTGAAACCAGCCGACCACTTTCTCGGCCTGGAGCAGTTCCACGGTGAAATCCAACAGTGCCGATCGTTCAAGCCGGCAAAAAACCGCCCCGTTGGCGCGCAGCGTGGTCTCGATTTCCTCATCCGTGTAGGCCGGCCCCAGCAAGGCGGACTGCATGGCGTCATCCGGCGCCGCCGTCCGCGGCGGAGCCTCTGGATGCTGGTGCCAGGCCGCCAGGGCTGCGCCCAGCGCGCCGCCGGCGTCACCGGCCGCCGGCTGAATCCAGACACGGTCAAAGATTTTTTCGCGCAGGATGAGTCCGTTCGCCACGCAGTTGAGCGCCACGCCGCCGGCCAGGCAGAGGTTTTTTGAGCCGGTGGTGGCGCGCGCGTGCCGGGCCAGCCGCACCAGCACCTCCTCGGTCACCTGTTGGATGGACCGCGCCACATCCATGTGCCGCCGCTCGATCTTCTCGTCCGGCCCGCGCGGCGGACCGCCGAACAGCGCGTGAAAGCGCCCGTTCGTCATGGTGGTGCCGCCCAGAAAATCGAAATAGTCGAGGTTGAGCCGGAACGAACCATCGGGCTTCACCTCCAGGAGCTGCTCGCGGATGGCCGCGGCGAAGCGGGGTTCGCCGTACGGCGCCAGCCCCATGAGCTTGTATTCGCCGGAGTTGATGCGGAAACCGCAATAGTGCGTGAAGGCCGAGTACAACAGCCCCAGCGAATGCGGGAAGCGGATTTCCTGGAGCAGTTGAATGCGGTTGCCCTGCCCCTGCCCCACCGTGGTGGTGGCCCATTCACCCACGCCGTCAATGGTCAGCACCGCCGCCTCGTCGAAGGGAGAGGGATAAAAAGCGCTGGCGGCGTGCGCTTGATGGTGTTCGGTGAAGAGCAGCAGGCAATCGCGGCGCAAGCCGGGGAGCTGGGCGCGGATGGTCTGGCGCAAGTCCAGCTTGCCGCCCAGCCAGTTGGAGACCACGGTGGGAAAGGTGCGCAGGCCGCGCGGCGCCACCGCCAGATAAGTCTCCAGCAGGCGCGTGAATTTCAGCACCGGCTTGTCGTAGAAAACCACCGCGTCCAACTGCGCCACGTCCAGGCCGCCCTGGCGCAGGCAAAACGCCGCGGCCTGGACCGGAAAATCCGCGTCATTCTTCCGGCGGGTAAAACGTTCTTCCTGGGCGGCGGCCACGAGGCGGCCGTCCACCAGCAGGGCGGCGGCGGAGTCGTGGTAATACGCCGAGAGGCCGAGGATATGGCGCGGCGCAGGCATGGTTCCAGGTCAGAGAAACGGGTACAAGGCCCACGCAATGCCCGAACTGGCGGTGAAGATCAGCACCACGCCCAGCAACAGCAGCAGGACAATGAGGGGTATGAGCCACCATTTCTTTTCCTGGCGCGCGAAGCGCAGAAACTCTTTAAGCAACGTCCACATGGGTTTTCCTGGGGCCAAGGATTCGGCCTGCGCCGGGAATTGTAAATCACTTTTTTGGCGCGGCGGACAGCAGCCGGCGGATTTTCGCGAGCGAGTCGCGGGCGTTCTGGTATTCGGGGGCCAGCCGCAGGGTCTCGTTGAATTGGTCCTGCGCCTCGGCGTAGCGACCCTGTTTGGCCAGCAGCACCCCGAAATTAAAATGCGCCACGGCATTGGTGGGATTGAGCCGCGCGGCGGCCGCAAATTCCTCGCGCGCCGGATCCAGCTGGCCGGCGGCGTCCAGTTCGCCGCCCAGCACAAAGTGCGGTTCCCAGTTGCCCGGATCCAACCGGCTCGCTTCCCGATAGTTCGCCGCGGCCTCGGCGTGGCGGTTCAACAAGGCCTCCACTTTGCCCATGCGGAGAATGGTCACCGGGTCCTGCGGCCGCTGCGCCCGCGCCGTGGCGTAGCAGGCCAGCGCGGCCTCGAGCTTGCTTTGGGCGGCCAGGATGTTCCCCCATTCGTACCAGGCCTCCGTGAGGCTGGGTCGGAGCTGCACGGCCATCCGCAGATTGCTCTCCGCCTCGACCCATTGCTGCTGCGCCCCCAGCAGCCAGCCCATCTGGAAATACGGCAAATAGTCGTGCGGCATCAGCTCATGCACCCGCCTCCATTCGGTGATTGCTTGCGGCACGTCGCCAGACGCCTGCAGGAACAGCGCAAAATTCTCGGTCAGCAGAAAATCCTCCGGCCATTTCTGGATCATGCGCTGAAAGTTTTCCCGGGCCGCCGCCGCCGCGGCCGGGGTCATCAGCGCCCGTGCGCCACTGATGCGCGCCTGCAAATCCTCCTGGCGCTGGGCATTGTCAGGCTGGCCGCTCAGCGGCGGCACCCGCAACCGGCTGACCATGTGCGCAAAAATCAACTCGCGATTCCATTCCGTCAAGCCCAGTAGGAGCGCGCAGTCTTCCGGCGATGCCCACGGGCGGCCGGCCGCCGCGCCGCCAGCCGGGAGCAGGCGCTCCACCTGTTGCGCCCAGGCCAGGCCGAGCCGATACGCCCCGTCAAAATCAAAGTGTACGTGCTCGTAAAACGTCTCCCGGCCGCACAAGCCCGCCGGCTCGTTGGTGGCCAGCGCTAGCGCGGCATCGAACAGCACCAGCCGGTCCCCCGCCCGCTTTTCGCCGGTGGATCGGATGACCTCGTTGAGCCGCGAATCCGTGCGGAAAGGCAGCGCATCATCGTCGCAGGCCAGTTGCAGATGTTGGCGGGCGGCGGGCAGATCGTTTTGTCGCAGCAGGCTTTGGCCCCAAAAATACTGGAGCGCGGCGGAATCCGGCTCCCCTTGCGCCGCCGCGGCACAGCCGCGTGCGGCCGTGGCAAAATCGCCGGCGGCGGCCGCCAGTTGCGCGGCGGCCAGACTCTGCTCGCATTGCGCCCGGTCTGCGGGGGTCAGGTTGAGGTTGGTGGCGGAGGCGAACGGCGGACACTCCCGGAGATTGACCGCCACCGTGTTCAACAGCACCATCGCCCCCGAACGCATCCCGGCGGTCACAATGTCATCCAGGTTCTTTTGGAAATTCCGATAGACTGTTTCCTTGAGGGGATTGTCCGGAGCGATTTCGTGGTTGAGAAACATCTGCATGCCGCCCCACGAGGTGGTCCCGGTCGACTGCCCGCGAAGGTGGCGTGTCCAGTCGGTGAATAATTGCCCGGTCCGTGTCCGCTGGAGGCCCGTGGCCAGGCGGACGTACGGCAGCGGCGGCGCCGGCCGGCCAAAGACCGTGGCCGCGCCGAAGGGGCCCACCATCTCGTTATTGCCCATGTACACGATCCAGATATCGCCGGCTTGCCGGGCGCATTCGCGGGCGATCGGCACGATGACGTGGGAATTGATGGCGGTGAAGGCCACATTGACCACTTCAAACTTCGTGTCCGGGTATTTCCAGCGCAACTGCGCCTCGAGGTACCGGGCCGGGCCGTAGGCGGGTTCGGGATCGCCCATGGCAGCGGATTCGCCGAAGATAAAGATGCGTACCGTGCCCGGCGGCTTCACCGCCCGCATCCGCAATTCGCCCGGATTGCGCGCGTTGTCGCGGGGAAAAAAGCTGTAGCTGAAATCATCGTTCTCCACCAGGAAGTCCTCCCCGGCAATCGTGAGCGGCTTGAAGAAATGCGGATCAAAACCGTAGCCGCCCAGGCGCAGGCCGATTTCCAGGCCGGCCAGCAGCAGCAGGGGCAGACACAAGGCGAGGAAGCGGAAGAGCCAAAGCCGCCCGCCGGGCCGGGCCACGGTGGCCGCGCCGCGCGGGGTTTTCTTCTTGGGGTTCAACGCCCCCCAAACTAACCCGACACCGAGGCGTTTGGCAACAGGTTGCCTGCCCTCGGATCAAAATACCAAATCATCGCCGCCCGGCGCCGGGCGACCGGGGATGCACCTCACGCAGCCTGTTTCCCAACCTGTTTCTCGATTTGCCGCAACCGGCGTTCGCGCTTCTTGAGTTCGTCCGTCAGCAGTTGTTCGGCCGACCAGCCCCGGGCCTGGGCGGCGGAGGCCAGCTCGAACAGTTCCGCGGCCAGCGCACCTTTGGCCGGTTTGCGGGCGGGCGCCGGGCCAGCGGCCAGCAGTTTGGCCTTGCGCGCCTTCTTGACGAGTTTCTCCACGCGCATCAGGGCTGGCAGGTGCCGGGGCACGCCGTCCAGCACGGAATGGCGCGCGTGCGCGGTGCCGTGCTTCTCCGCCTTCTTGATCTTCTCCCAGTTGGCCCAGACCTCGTCCACATCCTTCACTTTGGTCTGGCCAAACACATGGGGATGGCGGCGGACGAGCTTGTCCACGAGGTGGCGCGTGACGTTTTCAAAGTCGAAGGCGCCGCGTTCCTGGGCGAGCTGGCAGTGAAACACCACCTGCAACAGTAGATCGCCCAGTTCCTCGGCCATCTCCACGTCATCCCGGGCTTCAATGGCGTCGATGAGTTCGTACACCTCCTCAATCGCGTGGCGGCGGATGCTCAGGTGATCCTGCTCGCGGTCCCAGGGGCAGCCCGTGGGCGAGCGCAGCCGCGCCATCACGCGGAGCAGGTCGTTTATGGCAGAGTTCTTTTTCATTAAAGTATCACGAGGTCGTCCCGATGCACGAGCTCCTCCTTGGGCAACTGGTGCGCCCGCACCGCGGCGGAATCAAACCGCGCGATCCCGCGCGCAAATTCCAGGCCATCCAGGTCGCGAATGCGCACCACGTCGCCGGCGGCGAACTCCCCCTCGCACCGGGTGACGCCCGGCGGCAGCAGGCTTTTGCCCTTTTCCCGCAGGGCGACCTTGGCGCCCTGATCCACCACCAGGGACCCTTTGGGTTGATGGAAAAAGGCGATCCAGCGCTTGCGGCCCCGCAGGCGGTGGGGCTTGGCCACGAACAGCGTGCCCTGGTCCTCGCCGGCCAGGATCTGCGCCAGCACATTTTTGTTCTGCCCGGAAGCGATGACCAGCGGAATGCCCGAGCGCACCGCAATTTTGGCAGCCTCGATCTTGGAGCTCATGCCGCCGACGGCCGTGTCGCTGGTGGTGCCGCGCGCCAGATTTGAGATGGTGGCGTCGATCTTTTCAATGACTGGCAGCCGCCGGGCGTTCCGGGCGCCAAAATTCTCAATGACGCCCTCCACCGTGGTGAGCAACACCAGCAAATCCGCCGGCAAGAGCGCTGCCACCAGGGCCGAGAGCTTGTCGTTGTCGCCGAATTTGATTTCGGTGGACGACACGGCGTCGTTTTCGTTGATGATGGGCACCACGCCGCGGCTGAGGAGGGTGACGAGGGTGTTGCGGGCATTGAGATGCCGCTCGTGATGTTCCAGGTCGTCATGGGTCAGCAGCACCTGGGCCACGACCACGCCCCGCAGGCCAAAAAGCTTTTCGTAGGCGGCCATCAGCAGCGGCTGGCCGACGGCGGCGCAGGCTTGCTTCTCCGCCAAATCGGTGGGCCGGGATTCGTAACCGAGAGCGCCCATGCCGGCGCCCACGGCGCCGCTGGTCACCAGCACCACTTCCTTGCCGGCGCGCCGCAAGGCCGCCACCTGCGCCACAATCTGTTCCAGTTGCCCCGGGTCAATCAACTTCCGGCTATCCGTCAACACGCCCGTCCCGAGCTTGACGACAATACGGGCGGCCAATTTGAGTGAGTCACGATGCACACCCTGAGCTTAGGCAAAACGCCGACGCCGAAAAAGTCGAAATTGAACCGCTGACGAATGCTTTTCAACCGTCTCCCCCAAAGTGGGTATGGTCAAAACTGCTTCTTAGTGTCATTATTAACGATCTGATTGGCCGCCATTTTATGCAATCCCCTGCACCCAAAATTATTTCCCCGAGGCCGAACGGCTTTGCGCTAATCGAGCTTCTGGTGCTCATCGCCATCCTTGCGGGGATTGCCGCCACCAGTGTCCAGGCGCAGACGATAAATTGGCAGGGATTCACTTGGAAAATAAAGTCGGGGAGCGGCCTCGGCCCGGGTCCGAACAAGTGGAATCCCACCAATTGTTTTGTGGATGCCAATGGGTCCCTGCATTTGTTGATCACCGCCGACGCCAGTTCGCCCAACGGCTGGGATTGCGCGGAACTTTACACCACCAACGCCCTGGGCTTCGGGACTTATCAATGGCAGATTGAAACTCCGATCAACGCTTTTGATCCCTGGGTGGTCTTGGGACTGTTTCCCTATCTCGGGCCGGACGGCACCAATGAAATAGATATTGAATATAGCCGCTGGAGTAATGCCGGCAACAGCAATGGCTGGTGGACCATCTATCCAAGTTCAGGCACCACCATTGGCCAGCAAGCTTTCACTTTCTCTCCGCCCGGCACCAACACCACCTCGCGGTTTGCCTGGAACAGCAGCGGCATTCAATTCTGGCTGATGGATGGATTCCAGCCAGTGGGGACTACCACCAATGTCCTCAATTCCTGGACCTATGCGCCGTTGAAATCCCTAAAAGATATTCCGCAGACTCCCATGCCGCTGCACATCAACCTCTGGCTCTTTCAAGGACATGCCCCGGCCAACGGCCAGCCGGTCCAGGTGATCATTGACAGCTTCAAGTGCAAACGCGCGCGCGCTCAAATTTACCTCCGCCCGATTGACAGCCAGCGGAGGAATGGCCGGGCTTTCGGGTTGCGGAAAGAAACTCATTCATCGCCCACAATTTCATGAGCCTGATTCCCGCCGGCTGACTGCGTCACCGGCGGCGGATCCGCTCAAGACGGCTTTCCGCTGTCGATACAGTTCCGGAT
Source organism: uncultured Bifidobacteriaceae bacterium (assembly GCA_964437865.1). Lineage (GTDB taxonomy): Bacteria > Verrucomicrobiota > Verrucomicrobiia > Limisphaerales > UBA11358 > UBA11358. Next base: position 12,740 of record CAYTJG010000020.1, read on the forward strand.
GCACCGCGCCGGCCATCTGTGCGGTCAGCAAGTTGCCGCCCAGGAACTGGTTTATTCTCCCGGCTTCCGCGAGGGGATTTTCGACCAAGCTGCCGTGGTTGACATAAAGGACTTGGAAGCTGGAACGTTCCGCCAACCACTGTCGCACCTGGTTTAGTTGAGCCTCAAAAATCCCGGCCAGCTTCGCGTCGGTCAACTTCGCGTCCGGCCGGCCCTGTTGTTTCAACATGGCGCGTTGGGAGGCAATCACCTCAGCCAGATTTCGCATCATGAAAATCACGCGATAGTTCCGGTCCGTGGGCAACTGAAGCAACAAGAGGTGAATCACCTTCACGGCCTTGCCGCCGGCCGGTTCCAGCCAGGACAGATCGTTGCGGCCATGTTTGACCGCTTCGTGCTCAAGGTAGCCGCGCGGATTACTTTCGTCCGGTCCGCGCACGCCATCCGTCAACAGCTCCAGGCCTCCTGCCTGCAGCATCTGCATCATCAGGCTGGTGCCGGAGCGCGGCAGTCCGGAAACGATCGTGATGAAATTGTCGGCCATGGCCCAGTTTCCCTGGAAGTTGATTCCACGCAAGGTATTCATGTCCCGGCTCCCATCTGTGGCAGCTTGGATTTGATATCGGCCTGGTAGATTCGTCGGCTGGCGTTGAGCGCCCGCACATGGGCGGCGGCTTTCCGAGCATCGATTGGCCGATAAAGGCGCGCCAGCCGGCGATGGAGCAAAGCCGGCTGGTAACCCATGCCCAGCGCGGTTTCGTAGGCCAGAATCGCTTCCGGGTTCTTGCCCAGTTTTTCGAGTCCGGTTCCCAGATGGTAGTGCGCCTCCGGGAAATAGTGGATCAAGCCCACGGCTTGCAACGCCTTTTCCACCGCCGGCTCCGGCTCATTGTGCTCCAGATGGACACGGGCCAGCCCATCAAACGCCGCCGGATTTTCCGGCTCCATCTCCAGCGATTTTTGAAAGGCGTTGGCGGCTTCATCCCACTGCTGCAAACAAAGAAAAGCCCAACCCAGCTGGTTAAACATCAGCGGCTGGCCCGGGCTGGAACGCACGGCGGCCTGCAGGTGGCTCAGGGCTGCTTCCGGCCTTTTCTCACTGAAGGCCAACTGGGCGAACAGGAGTTGAATTTGTGCCTGCTGTTGGGTGGCCGGCGGGGTGTCCTCCAGCCTAGCCCGGGCCTCAGTCAACTGGCCGAGGCGGATTTGGCTGTTGGCCAGGGTGAGCACCGCCCATTCATTGGCGCTGTTCTCCGCGATCAGCTCCTTAAGCAATGGGATGGCAGTGGCTTCCTGTGGCGTGGCCAGCATCGCGCGAATCAGGTTGACCTTGTTGCAACTGATGGTATCGCGGACGGTCTTGCGCACATCGTCGCTGGGCGCGGCGATATAGCCCAGCTCCACCAATTGATCGATGGCTTGCGCCGCTTCGGCGGGGTCTTGGCGCGAGTTCCCGGCCGGCAAGCCGGCCCGGTCGCTGCCAATGCCTTCCCAGCTAAAAATGCGCTCCGCTTTCACCGGCTTCTCAAAAGCTTCCAGCCAAGGCCGACCGTCCATGTCCACGCCCACCGGCAGCCCCAGCAAGGTCAGTATGGTCGGCGTCACATCCAGGATGGACGCCCCGTACAACCGGTCGTCTTTTTTGAGTCCGGGCCCCTTGAGACAAACAACTCCAAACGGACGATGACAGCTTTCGGGATCCTTCTTGCCCTGATCGAACGCCGGCCGCCGGCGGCCACATTCATAACCGTGATCGCTGATCAGAATGACGGTCGTCTCGGCATCCACATACTGAAGCAAGACGTGAAGCATCATGTCGTGGAATCGATAACAGCCCCGCATGACCTCTTGATAAAGCTCAAAATCACGCCCGCTCACCCCCTCCATTCGGGGCGGGTGGTAGGGCATGAACTCGTGGCCGAATTGATCGATGCCGTCGTAATAAACCCCCATCACGTTCCAAGGCTCGGTCTGAATCAGCGAGGTGGCGATATTCTGGACGGAAGCCACCTTGGCCAGCCGGCGGGCCAGCTTCAAGGGGCGGTCGTCGGTTTTTAAATCAATCTCGGCCAAGCGCGGAATAAACGGCAACAAATCTTCCGGGGTGAGACTTTCGGTCCCCACCCGTAAATTCAGCAATGAACTGATTAGTTCCGTCGGATGCACCGTACGGGCAATGCTGGCATCCGGGGGATCCACTTTCTCTCTCGTTTGCCGTACCAGGAATTGGTCCGAAACCATGACCCCGTTGATCGGCTCGGCCGGATGGCTGGCGAACCAGCCGATGAAATTTGATTTCAGGGAATTTTGGGTGAGGAGGTTCCACAGGGCCTTGCATCTGCGCGAAGTGCTGCGCACCGGCCCGATGCCAACCGCGTCAACCAAAGGCTCCGTAAAGCCACAAATGCCATGCTTGTCCGCGCGCTTGCCCGTGGCGATCGAAGTCCAGAGCATCGGCGAGAGCACGGGCTGGAGCGTGGCCAGATTGCCTCGCAAGCCGCCTTTGATCAATTGCGCCAAGGCTGGCATCTGACCGCTTTGCAGCAGCGGGTCAATCATTTCCCAATCCGCCGCATCCCAGCCAATCAGCAGGACTTTCTTTCCGGGTGCGTGAATCATAAACGAGCAACAAAAAAGGAACCGAACCGACACCGCTTACGATGTCTCGCCGGACCATTATTGCGAAGGGATACCACTTGGCCAGGCCGGTGGCAACCGACGACTCGCGCAGGTGGCGGTATGGGCTTCAGGTGGCTTTTTTCTGGGTTTGCAGAAATTGGATGCGCGCACTGCGACGGGCCCGGCGGGCTTCCAAGCCCGCCACTCCCGCCGCCAACAAGGCGAGCGAAGAGGGCGCGGCATTGGAAACCACCCCTACCGTGATGGACGGATCGCCGGTTTGCGCGAACAGGATTTGCTGTAATCCGTCAGTCAAACGAACCTTCCGCATCGTTTCCGGTTTGCCTTTCGTTTCCATTTTTACTCCCTGCGTCTGCCTCCATTAGTGTTGTATCCGATAGAATTGAGCAGCACCGCCCGTACCGGTGGTGACAATTTGGTAGGTGGCTAGGTTGATTCCGTCGGCTGGGTTGGCGGCCTCGATCAGCGATATCGAGGCTCCGGCATCCACCGTCCAATCGGCCGCAGCCCCCAGGGCCGGGCTGGTCTCGAGCGTGAAGGTGGATGGGTCCGCGTTGTCGTTGGAAGTAAAGTTAATCGTGATCGCATTCCCGGCCCCCACCGTGATGGAAGATATTTCCACCTCGACCGCAACCGTAATTCCCGCGTTGGCGGTGGCATTATAATATATGTCTTTGACCACAACGGATTGAATAATGGCCACCCCGTTGCTGGAAATGGTATTGACTTGAACATCCATGTAGCCGAAATGCGTCAGGCCATCCGTGCTGCCGACAAACTTGAAACCCAGCGCTCCGGTCGTCAGATACTTATTATCCGTGTAATTATAAAAACCGCCGGAACCGTTCGGGGCAAAGTAATTCAGCCCCAAGCGCGGCTGATACCACGGCGCACTGGCATTGGTGGAATTGATGGTTGTTCCGCCCAGAAAACAGACCGCATAGGCGTTGTTGGTATGCCCGCCGGCGTCCGGCGCGGAAAGCGTCGGGGTAAGGACCTCGTCGCCGGTCGCATAGCTCACCAGGTCCACGAATTGACTGGGGAATTGAACGGTCGGGTGGGAGGTGAGCGGAGCGTTAATGGTGAGGTCAAACTGCGTGTTTCCCCCATCCACGCTAAAATAATTGTAAAACCCGTAGGGCCCCGTGCCGGCCAAGGGAAACACGTTGTGGGGATAGGGCGACAGGGCTGTGGATTCGACGACCTGCCCCTCGACATTCTGGCCCGCAAAGAAGGCCCCCAAACCGGCGGCAGTGGTGTAGGCCAGCAGGCGATTCTGTGATTCGGTGGTCAACGTTGGAGTTTTCATGTTGGTTGGTTTTATGACGCTAGTCTTACGCACAGGTTTTGGTTAAAGGTGGTTAGCGTTTAAGAATTTATAATTCACTCTATTTTCATGCTAGCACCGCCGCGCACGGGCTCCAACACCCTGTTTTGGGGAGTGCGCGCTTCATGAATCGAATTGGTCTCCATTTGCATTCAGATCATGGCGTCGGGGCCAGCGAGGCCAGGCTGACACCCGTTATGCCCGACGGCAAATCATCCTGATACCAATAAAACGGCTCGTTGGCAGGATTGCCGAGGAGATTCAGCAGTTTCTCCCACTTATAGGAGGTCACCGAACCATCCGCCATCACCTCGTTGGAAGTGTCCGCATGCGTCGTCCTTGACCGTTGATGCGGGGCGGCCCCGCCCCAGGAAAACCAGGGGCCCAAGTACCGGGCGACGCCATCCGCAGCCAAGACCCAACTCGGCTTCGCATTGGACAATTTCACCGGACTGCAGGCCGGCCCGTTATAAAGCGGGTTCGCCCAATTCACGAGTCCGCCCATGTAAAGATAGGAAATGTTCCACTGACTGGTCACTCCATCCCAATACGGCATGCCGGCCGGGCCAAGCGATGGGCAGGCCCAAATGCTAAGCCCGTTGGTCTGCGCTACGTTCAGGCCTATGCTGGCCGTCGCCGTGGCGTTGGAGGCACTGATCGAAAGGATGCTTTCCTTGTTGCCCTTGAACACGAGGTCGTTGTTGTCGCCGGCATAAATCGTCAGGCCCACCCCCATTTGGCGGAGGTTATTCACGCAGGCAATCTTTTTTGCCCGGCTTTTGGCTGCCGCCAGCGCCGGCAACAGCATGGCCGCGAGAATGGCGATGATGGCGATGACCACCAGCAGCTCGATCAGGGTGAAGCCATGGCGCCCGTTTGGTTGCCGGGACATCATTTTGTTCATCGACCCCCAATTTTCCATGCCGTATTTGAGCGCTGGCTCAACCCTTGCCGGGCCACTGCGGGGAGTTTGTTTTAGTGTCAGGTTCACGGGGTATATTGGTCAACCCACGGTCACGCGGGCCTGCCGGTTGGCCGTAAGGCGACGGTTGAGCAGTGGGCGTTGGGAGGTCCGGGGAAAATATGGGATTGGATGGTCGATTGGGCGTTTGATTTGGTACTTTGTTTTCAAACGGACCTTATCTTAATCCCTGGTCGTCCAAGGTGGCAGTCGGTAAAGCTACCGACAACCGGTTATCCGGTCAGCGACTTGACGGATCGAGCGAAAACGAGTTTCCTTGGCTGAAGATGTTACTCCCTGCTTGAGCCGGCACGGCGATTGTAGAAATGAACCCGGTCAATTTCAGTTGTTGCTCAAGCCCCTTGATTTTTCGTCTGGCTTGGTTGGGCCGGGCCGGAATCTTATTCACGCTGCTTTTCCTTTGGCTCACCCGGGCGGACGGCCAGGAATACTCGGCTCAGAACTGGCACATTGAGGATGGCTTGCCCGACGAGGAGATCACCGCGGTGGCGCAGACCCCGGATGGTTATTTGTGGGTGGGCACTTTCAAGGGCCTGGCCAGGTTTGACGGGGGGAAGTTCAAGGTTTTCAACACTGAATCCAACCCCGAATTACCGGATGCCCGGATCTGCAATTTGCTGACGGATCGCGACGGCACCCTGTGGATGGGCACGCTGGACGGGAACCTGGTGCGGAAAAGAGGCGACCGGTTCGAGCCCGTACAGCCCGCCTTGCCGTGGTCGATCGACCGCGATAAGAAGCGACCGCCCGGCTCCTGGCTTTGGGGTTTTCACACCGACTTGGTTGCCGACGGTGAAGGCAGCATCTGGTGGCAGGTGACCCGCAAGGGCATCGCCCGGCTCAAAGCCGGACATTGGACGGTATTCACCCCGGCGACCGGACTGCCGGCCGGCGTCATCCGGCAGATGGTCTGCGACCACGAAGGGCGGGTGTGGATTGAAACGGGCGGCAAACTTTATTGTTTTTACCACGAACGGTGGAATCCGAGCCTGCCGGATGAACAGTTTGAAGGCGCCGGGGCGGTACTGTCGCCGGCGATCAAGGGCGGGCTTTGGGTGGCGGATCCGAAGGGCTCCTGGCCCGTGGACGGCGGGCAGGTGCGCCGGCTGGCCAACGCGCATTGGCACCCCCCGACACTGGTGATTCCCCCGATGCATAATCCTTACTGGGTGGAAGTAAGCTGCCTGCACGAAGATCAAGCCGGTCATCTATGGGTGGGATCCTATTTCGGTGGTTTGAGTTATTTTGATGCGACGGGGCAGCGGCATGAACTGAAGCCGCAAACTTTGCAGGCCGAGCAGACGGTGGCCATCTCCTGCTTGTTTGAGGACCACCAAGGCAGTATTTGGGCGGGAGCCAATAGCGGCTTATATCGGTTGACTCCCCAACCGCTGGCCATGTTGCCACTGCTGCCCGGCAACCAGCAAATCTTTACCGCCTGCGCCACCGCCGATGGCGCCGTTTGGGTGGGCACCGAAACCGCCGGGGTTTTCCGGTTTGAGACAAATCAATTCACCCCCGTGGACGGCGATTGGGGAGCCGACCGGCCACAAATCTTCAGCCTGTTTCACGACTCCCGGTCCAATCTCTGGGCGGGCACCACCAGCGGTTTATACCGGCTGGCGGACGGCCGCTTCCGGCACGTCGCCCAACCGTTGGAATTGTCAACGAACTGGATTTCGGCAATCTTCGAGGACCGGGCCGGCTGTCTGTGGTTGGGCACCGCCACCGGGCTGTTCTCCTGCCGCGAGGGAGTATTTACGGCCTTTGCTCCAGCGGTCGATATTCGTTGCCTGGCGGAAGATAAAACGGGCGATCTCTGGCTCGGCACCATGGGCAGCGGCCTGTTCCGCTTGCCGCCGGGCAATTCCCGGACCCTTAGCCGGGTGGAAAACTTCCGGGCCATTGATGCTCGCGCCCTGCTTTTTGACCAGGCGGGCACCCTCTGGGTCGGCGGCTGGGGCAGCGGCCTGTTCCGGCGCGACCACGACACTTTTGCCAATTTCACTTCGGCGGACGGACTCCCTTCCGACCGCATCGCCTACCTCAGCACCGACAACCGCGGCCGGCTCTGGCTCCTTTCCAACAACGGAATCATTGGCATCGCCCCGGAGACGCTTCAAGGCTATGTGCGCGGCCGCAGTTTGCCCCTCTTGTGGCTGCACTTTTCCTCGACCGATGGCCTGGCCAACCGGCTTTGTTCCAGTTGGGGACAGCCCGTGGCCACCCGCACCGCCGACGGGCGCCTCTGGTTTCCCGATATGGACCAGATCTGCGTGTTGGACCCGGCCCAAGCCTTGTCCAAATTCATCGCGCCAACCGTGCTGGTGGAAGCCGTGCTGGCCGACGGCAAGGAAGTCAAACTCACACCGGGCGAAACCTTGCGCTGTGCTTCCGGCACGCGGCGCTTTGAATTCCATTACTCGGCCATTGACCTGCTGGAGTCACCCGCCCTGCGCTTCCAATACAAGCTGGAAGGCATGGACCGGGATTGGGTGAACGCGGGGAATCAACGCACGGCTTATTACAGCCAACTGCCCCCGCGTGATTATAAGTTCCGCCTCATGGTCGGCGGGCGTGACGGACAATGGCATGAGGCGCTGGCACCCATCCAGTTCCAGGTGATCCCCCGTTTCTGGGAACGACGTTGGGTGCAAATCCTGGCCGCCATCGTGCTCGCCCTGGGCATTGCGGGATTCTTCGTGCTCAAGGACCGGCGCAAACTCCAGCGCCGGTGGGAATGGACCGAAATGCAAAATGCCGTCGAGAAGGAACGCATCCGCATCGCCCGGGATATCCACGATGACCTGGGCTCCAGCCTGACGCACATCGCCCAATTAAGCGAACTGGCCCAAGCCGATTTCGACCAGCCAAAGCAGGCCAAGTCCCACATCGACGAGATCTTCACCACGGCGCGCCGGGTCGCCCGTTCCGTGGATGAGATCGTCTGGGCCATTGATCCCAAGAACGATTCGTTGGAATCATCCATTGCCTACATCATCAAGACGGCCCAGGACAATTTGCGGATTGGCGGCATCAAATGCCGCCTTGACCTGCCGGAATTGTTGCCGGCTTGCTCCTTCTCCTCATCCGTCCGACACCATCTCTATCTCGCCACCCGCGAAGCCCTCCACAATATCGTCAAACACGCGGCCGCCACTGAAGTCCAATTGCGGTTGCACGTAAACGTCGAAAAGGGATGGCTCACGGTCATCATCATCGACAATGGGCGCGGCTTCGTCATCCCAACTGAGCCGTCCTTGGCGCCGACTCCGGTCGGCGTGGGTGGCGGTCATGGCCTGGGCAATATGCAGCACCGGCTCAAATCGGTGGGGGGGCGCTGCGAATTGACCAGCCAGCCCGGCCATGGAACCGTCGTCCTCCTGTCCTTGCCCCTGAAACCGCTCCTGAAAAATCCGGCCTGATCGCCGGCCAAGTGGGCGGTTTTCGCCAAGTCCGCGCGGATAAAAAAATACCCACGCCACGGCAGGGGTCGGAAGGATTACCGACTAGGCGGACGGCCGGGCCGGGCTAAAATATTTGGCAATGAGCAAAGCCAACGATATGATCTTGATGGCTGACCAAGTGGCTGCCGCCCACGAGATGACCAAGACCATTGCCATTGTTGATGACGACGCGTCCGTGCGGAGGAGCCTGGCCGGCATTCTCCAGCGTGCGCCGGGCATCAAGTGCGTCGGCAGCTATGCCCATGCGGAAACGGCCATCGAAGAAATCCCCCGGCTGGCCCCCGAGATCGTGCTGATGGATATCAACCTCCCCGGCATGGATGGCGTGGCCTGTGTCCGCCAATTGGCCCGCCTGGCCCCCCAGACTCAGATCATCATGTTAACCGTCCATGACGATACCAACGCCATTTTCAACTCGCTGGAGGCCGGGGCCAGTGGCTATCTGCTCAAACCCGTCCGCGCCACCGACTTGATCGCGGCGGTGCGTGACGTCTTTGCGGGCGGATCCCCCATGACGAGCAATATCGCGCGCAAGGTCGTCCAATCCTTCAAACAATCACTTCCGGCGGATCATGTGGCGGCGGAACTTTCGCCGCGGGAATTGGAGATCCTCAACTGTCTGACCAAGGGATTCGTTTATAAGGAAATTGCCGATCACCTCGCTGTCAGTTATGCCACGGTCCGCACCCACATTGAGCGCATTTATGAAAAGCTCCACGTCCGTTCCCGCTCCCAAGCCGTGGCCAAATTTCATCATTTGTAGAATCAGACTTGATCCCCGCATGAAAATAAAATTGCCCCTCGCTGGAATTCTCCTCGGTCTAACCCTGGCCGCCACCTCGGCCTTGGCCGTTGAAAGCAGCGCCCCGTCGATCATTCCCCAGCCGCAAAAAATGGAGCTGCGCGCCGGCACTTTCAGGCTGGCCGCCGATACGAAAATCGTCGCGGGCTTGAAATCGTTGCCGACGGCGGAGCAAATGGCCGCCACGCTTCGCCAGTCCACCGGCTATGCGCTCAAGATTGAACGGCTGGCCGCTGCCCACAGCCGCACCAACTGCATCCTCTTGACCCTGTCCGGCGCCAGCACCAACCTGGGCGCGGAAGGTTACGAACTCACCGTCGCCCCCGAAGCCGTGGTCATTCGCGCGTCCACGGAGGCCGGCTTGTTTTACGGCGCGCAGACTTTGCTCCAGTTGCTGCCGCCGGAGATTTTTTCCACCAACCCGGCCACGAACGTGGATTGGCAAATGTCGTGCGTCCGCATTGAGGACTGGCCGCGCTTCCCGTGGCGCGGATTGATGCTCGATGTCAGCCGCCATTTTTATAACAAGGCCGAAGTCGAAACCATTCTCGACACGATGGCGTTGCACAAGCTGAACACATTTCATTGGCATTTGACGGATGATCACGGCTGGCGGATCGAGATCAAAAAATATCCCAAACTCACCCAAGTCGGCGCTTGGCGTGCGGGAGTCGGCTTCAACCTGGATCCCCATGCCACGACGGCCTACGGCCCGGATGGGCGTTACGGCGGGTTTTACACGCAAGACGACATTCGCGAAGTCGTGAACTATGCGGCCGCGCGCCACATCACCATCGTCCCCGAAATCGAAATGCCCGGCCACGCCTCGGCGGCGCTCGCGGCCTATCCGCAATACAGTTGCACCGGCGGACCATTCGAGGTCGCACTCCAGGGCGGGGTGTTCAAGGGCATCTATAATCCGGCCAATGAAGCGACCTTCGACTTTCTGGAGGATGTGCTGACCGAGGTGTTTCAACTCTTTCCCGGCAAATACGTGCACATCGGGGGCGATGAAGTGCCCAAAGACACCTGGAAAAACAGTCCGGACTGCCAGGCGCTCATGAAACGGGAAGGCTTGAAAAGCGAGGAGGAATTGCAAAGCTGGTTCGTCCGCCGCATCGAGAAATTCATCAGCGCACACGACCGCGCGATGATCGGCTGGAGCGAAATCCTGCAGGGCGGCCTCGCGCACAACGCGGCGGTCATGGACTGGATCGGTGGTGGGGCGGAAGCCGCCGGCACCGGCCACAATGTGATCATGACGCCCACGGATTTTTGCTACCTCGACCAATACCAATCCACCAACCGCGCCGCCGAACCCTATGCCATTGGCGGCTATATTCCGCTGGCTCAAACTTATTCCTTTGATCCGGTCCCCACCAACCTGCCTGCGCAATATGAGCCCTACGTGCTCGGCGGACAGGGCAACTTGTGGACCGAATATATTCCCAACTTGAAATACGCGGAATACATGATCTTCCCGCGCGAGACGGCGCTGGCGGAAATTGACTGGTCGCCCGCATCCGGACGTTCCTTCACCGATTTCGTGCGCCGCCTGCAAGCCCAATATCAGCGGTTCGATAAACTGGGCGTAAATTATCGTCGCACTCCCGCCGGGCCAAATTAATGCCCCAGCTTTTTTAGCAGATCCTGCACGGACAGACCGGATTGGCCGGGGGCCACCAGCGGCTTGAAGACGTCACCGCTACGCAATCCCACCACCAATGCCAACCCCATGAGGTCGGCCTCGGACGTCACATTGGTGATGATGCAATTATCAATGCCGATCTTCTGTTCACGGTTGTTCTTTTGATTCTGGAGGTCCAGATACTTGAACTCACCCACGGAGATATTCAGACAATCGATGCTTTGAAATTTCAATTTGGTTTTCTTTGTAAATTCCGCCCACGGGTCGCCGCCCTTGCGCGCGGCCGCCACCGCCGCCGAATCAACTCCCAGGGAAAAGATATTGGTCTGGCCGTCCAGGCTCCTCACCACGTCCAATTCGCCGAGGTTGAAGCGCAGGAGGTTGACGTGGATCAGGCCCCGGCTCAGCGCCTCCCGGTCGTATTCCGCATGGATTTCCGGGATGCTCAGGAACGGTGTGCCGCCAAATTGTTTGGTGTTGTAGAGTTGGAGGTTCTTGATCTCGATCACGGGCTCCGTGAGCCCCAGGTGAAACTTGCCCATTTCCACTTCCAAGCCGGATTGCTGGCGGATGCTGTGTTCCGCGACCAGCCGCAGGATGGAATCCAGCGACAGAAAAAAGATCACGGCCAGCACGATCACCAGCAAGACCAGTCGCAACGCCCATTTCAACAACCACTTCATGCCTTTCTTATAAGGTGCAGCCCGCGGAACCACAACCGGAAACCAAAGCATTGACTTCCCTCCCTCAGCACGGATCATCTCCCCGGCACTGCTCGCGTACCGGCCATGCAATTTCTTACACAGGCGTGGATTTTAGGGTCAGCGCTGCTGGTCGCGGCCGGCTGGCTCCTGTCCGCGTGCCGGCAACTGAACCCCGTCGGTTACGCCGTTTTTCTGCTGCTGGCCGCCCTGTCCGTCTGGCCCTGGGGCCGGCACGCGTGGCCGAACGCCGTCGCCCGCCAACGGGCCGACGGCACGCTGCGCCGGCGCTTTAAACGCCCCGCCCCAAAGCTGTTTCTCGTGTTGGCCGCCTTATCCCTCCTGTCCGGCAGCCTGTATCCGGCCCTGAACTGGGACACCAACGCCTATCGCCTGCCCCGGGTCTTGCACTGGCTGGGCTTGGGACAATGGCATTGGATCCACACCGCCGATGCGCGCATGAATATCGCGGGTTGCAACTTCGAGTGGCTGGCCTCGCCGCTGATCCTGTTTAACCACACCGACCGCCTGCTCTTCCTGATCAACTGGATTCCCTATTTGCTGCTGCCGGGCTTGATCTTCAGCGTCTTCACCCGCTGCGGGATTCGTCCGCGCGTGGCGTGGTGGTGGATGTGGCTGCTCTCGGCGGGTTGGTGTTTTGCCTTTCAGGCCAGCTCGGTGGCCAACGACAGCCTGGGCACGGCGTACGCCCTGGCCGCCGTGGATTTTGCCCTGCGGGCGCGCACCGCCCGGGACGGCGCGCCGCTCCGGTGGTCGCTATTGGCGATTGCCCTGGCCACCGGTGTCAAACAAACAAACCTTCCGCTGGTCCTGCCCTGGCTGGTGGCGGTCTGGCCGTGCTGGCGGCTGGCCGTCCGCGATAAGTTTCCGCTGCTGGCCACCGCCGGCGCCGCGGCGCTGGTCTCCGTGGTGCCCATCAGCTTGCTGAACTGGTGGCACGCGGGCACCTGGCTGCCGGTGGAGACTCCAGGCGTTGCCAGCCTCGGCCGGTTCCACCTGGACCCCTTCTGGGGCGTCCTCGGCAATATTTTTTGCCTGCCGGTGCAAAATCTGGTTCCGCCGCTGTATCATTGGTTTCCCCCTTACTATGGCACCCTGGTGCTGGAATGGAACGACCTCATGGCCCGGTTCGTGCAGACGCCGTTCGGCTCGCACTTTGCTTCGTTCGAATCCTTCGGCGGTTTGAGTGCGGTGCATGAGCACGGCGTGTCGGAGGCGAACGCCGGCGTGGGACTGGCGGTCTGCCTGCTGCTGGCCCTCTCGCTGGCTGGCGCGTGGTGGCTTCGCGGGCGGGAACCCAAACCGAAGTCGGACCGGTTTCTGCGCGCGGTCCGGGCGGCGCCCTGGGCAGCCTTGATCTGTTTCATGGCCAAAGTGGGCAGTTACGAAAACGCGCGTCAACTGGCGCCCTATTACCCGCTGCTGTTCCTGGCGTTGCTGGCCGGCGCGGGCCAGAGTGCCCTCGTGCGGCGGCACTGGTGGCAAAGCTGCGGGCTGGCGACGATGTGGCTCACCGGTTTTCTGGTCATCACGCTGCCGCTCCGTCCGCTGTTCCCGGCGTCGGCCCTGTTCACGTTTCTGCATCATCAATTCCCGGCGAACGAAGTGATCATGCTGGAAGGCGTGGAATATGCGGCGGGTGTGCGTTGGGATATTGAAACGCGCCGCGCCTGCCTGCGGCAGGCCGTGCCCGCGGACGCTCCAGTGGTGGGTTATTTTCCAAAGCTGAACAACAGCGATGAACCCGGCTTGTGGCTGCCCTGCGGCGGGCGCCGCGTGGAACTGGCCCTGCCGGGCGACCCGCCCGCGCGACTGCAAGCACTGGGCGCTCGGTATCTGGTGGCCCACAGCGCCGCCCTGCACGCCGCGGGCGAGTCAGTGGACCAGTGGCTGCAGGCTTACCACGCCACGCTCATCTCCCAGTTTACGGTGCACGGGGACTTCCTCAGCAGCGACGTGCCGCCGGATTTTCAAGGGTATTACGTGGCCCGCGTGAACTGAGCGTCGCCGTCAGAGCACCACGTCTTCCGGCCGCACTTCCAGACATTCGTCCTGATCCTCCCAGACGACGGTGGCGTAGGCATCCAGCAGCTTGGGCGCGAGTTCGCGGCCAGCCTGGGCCAGCAGTTGTTCGGCGTGCTTGGCGGCCGCCTCGAAGGCTTCGTCGTAACTGGCCACGCGACGGCGCTGGCGATCATCCCAATGCGCCACGGCATGCACCGGCTCGTATTGCTGCGCCCAGGCGCCGATGGCGTCCCGCTGCTCGGCGGGCAACTCTTCAAACGGCACCAGGATCTCGTTGCAATGCTGGCAAATCAGGCCCTCGGCCCGCACGTCGCGGGTGAGGAGCGGGAGAAAGGGCGCGCGACAGCACGGGGACTCGGCATAAGCGGCCGGCGGCGTGGCCAGCCGCTGGAGCCAGACCTGCCGGTCGTGCGCTATCTTGGCCGCCAGCCGATAGGTGCCCACCAAGGGGTGGGATAGCCGCCAGGCGCGGCCCTCGAGCTGGCCCAGCGTTTGCGCCAGCCAACGAGCCAGGGTCAGATCGTCCCAACTGCGGAAAACCAGGGAATATTCCTGCCAGAGATTGTCCAGCGGCGAGGCTGATTCCAGTTCAAATGCCATGTTTGGAGCATGGCGATTTGCCACTGGTTTGTCGAGTGCGTCGCTGGCGGCCGGCCCACCCCTTACAGATATTTCGCCAGAATCGGCCGGAGATCGGCCACCACTTTCCGGGGCCAGAGCTTGCGCTCCGTCATGATGGCGTTCTTGAGGGCGTCGTGACACGGCCAGTCCGGCTGGGCCGGTATCTGCGGGATCGCCCGCGCGACGATGGCCTTGGCCGTGGCGGCGTTCTTCATCAGGTTGGCAATGATCATGTCCACGGTCACGTGCGCCTCATCCACCTTCCAGCAATCGTAATCGGTGATCATGGCCATGGTGGCATAGGCAATCTCCGCCTCGCGGGCACACTTGGCCTCGCCCAAATTGGTCATGCCGATGACATCATAGCCCTGCCGGTGATTGGTGAGCGACTCGGCCCGGGTGCTGAAGGCGGGGCCTTCCATGTTCACATAGGTGCCGCCGTTGTGGATGACGCTGCGGCGGCCACCGGCTTGGGCCGCCTTCAACTCCGCCCGGCCGGCCTGAAAGAGAATCGCACGCAGCTCGGCGCTGACCGGGTCGGCAAAGGCCACGTGGCCCACAATGCCCCGGCCAAAAAACGTATGCTCAAAATCGCGCTTGGTGCGGTCCAGGAACTGGTCCGGCAGCACGATGTCGCAGGGCCGGTACTGTCGCTGCAGCGAGCCGACGGCGCTCACGCTGACCACCCAGGCCACGCCTAACTTCTTTAGCGCCCATAGGTTGGCGCGGTGATTCAATTCGCTGGGCAGGAGGCGATGGCCCCGCCCATGCCGCGGCAGAAACACCACGTCGCGCCCCGCCAACGTGCCGGTGAGCAGGTCGTCCGATGGCGCGCCAAACGGCGTTTTCACGCGGACCCATTTCTGATTGGCAAAGCCTTCGATGTGATACAGCCCGCTGCCGCCGATGACGCCGATTTTATATTTGGACATGGCGGTGAAATGTTTATGCTGACGGGATGGAACTGTTCAAGAAAATTCTTAAGACCGCCGTCGATGGCGGCGCCTCCGACGTACATATAAAGATTGGCTCACCGGTCATTTTCCGCATCAACCGCGAACTCGTTTCCATCGAATGCCCCATGCCCACGGAGCAATGGATGAACAACGTGGTGGATAAGCTTTGCCCCCCCCATCTCAAGAAGCGGTTGGAAGAAGACCGTGAGGTGGATTTTTCGTATTATGCAGAGGGCGTGGGCCGATTCCGTACGAACCTCTTTCAGCAGCGCGGTCAGTGGGCCCTGGCCATGCGCTATGTCCGCAGCCACGTGGCCAGCTTCCAGGAACTGGGCTTGCTGGAACACATCAAGTCCATTGCCGAAGCGCCCCGCGGGATCGTGCTGGTGGCCGGTTCCACCGGCTGCGGCAAGTCCACCACGCTCGCCGCCATGATCGAGCACATCAACGCCAATCTCAAGAAACACATCATCACGCTCGAAGACCCCATCGAATTCGTTTTTGAGGACAACCAGTCCGTGGTCGAGCAACGCGAGGTGGGCCTGGACACCGCGTCCTTCCAGCATGCGCTGAAATACGTCCTGCGCCAGGACCCGGATATCATCATGGTCGGCGAAATGCGTGACGACACCAGTTTCAGCGCGGCGATGAGTGCGGCGGATACGGGCCACTTGGTGCTCTCCACCCTGCACACCACCACCGCGGCGCAGTCCATCACGCGCATCCTGGACTTCTTCAAGGCCGACGAGCGCGAGCAGGTGCGCCGCCAGTTGGCCGGCACGCTGCGCGCTGTGATCTGCCAGCGGATGGTGCCCACCGTCGATGGCAAAATGACCCCGGCGCTGGAAATCATGATCAACTCCCCGCTCATCCGGAAGATGCTCGAGGAAAACCGGCTCGATAAACTGACGGTGGCCATCGAAACCGGCTCGGACGACGGCATGTGCACGTTCAACCAATCGCTGTTCAACCTGGTCAAGGCCGGCCGCGTCACCGAAAAGGACGCGCTGACCAAGGCCAGCAACCCGCAGGCGCTCGAGATGAATTTCAAGGGCATCTTCCTGAACGAGGGCGGCCGTATCGTCGGTTGATTTCATTGAGGTTTCAGTTCCATCCCGTAAATCACCCCCCAGCCGGCGTCGCTTTCCGCGCCGCCCTGGGCGGTGATGGCGCACCGTCGGCCCCCCGCACCCCCAGAATTCCATTGTCAGGCGGCGGCAAAAAAATAAACTATCCCACTCTTTTTATATGAAGACGTACAATATTGCAGCGTTGGCCGGCGACGGCATCGGGCCGGAAGTCATGCGTGAGGCCATCAAGGTGCTCCGCGCCACGGAAAAGCGGTTTGGATTCAAGCTGGTGATCACCGATGCCCCCGTGGGCTGGGCCGGTATCGATTTCGCCAAGAAGGCGCTGCCGGACGTGACGCTGGATATCTGCCGGCGGTCCGATTCCATCCTGTTCGGCTCGGTGGGGTTGCCGGACCGTGACGCGACAATTCCCAAGGAAGAGCGGCCGGAGCGTGCGGCGCTGCTGCGCCTGCGCAAGGAATTCGGGCTGTTCGCCAACCTGCGCCCGGTCCACCTGCCGAAAGCGCTGGCCCACGCCTGCCCGCTGGCCCGGGAACGCCAGGGCGACGGCATCGACATCCTCGTGGTGCGCGAATTGACCGGCGGCATGTATTTCGGCCAGCCCAAAATGACCGAGGAGCTCGACGGCGGCCACCAGCGTGCCATCGACACCATGGTTTATACCACGCCGGAAATAGAACGCATTGCGCACGTGGCGTTCAAGGCCGCACAACTGCGGCGCAAGCGGTTGACCAGCGTGGACAAGGCGAACGTCCTGGAAAACGGCATCCTGTGGCGGGCAGTGGTCACCCGCGTCGGCAAAGAATATCCCGACATCAAGCTCGAGCATATGTTTGTGGATAATGGCGCAATGCAACTCGTGCTCAAGCCCACCCAATTTGACGTGTTGCTGTGCGAAAACATGTTCGGCGACATTCTGAGCGATGAAGCGGCGGCCCTGGGCGGTTCGCTGGGCATGCTCCCGAGCGCCAGCCTGGGCGCCACCAGTGGCGGCCAGACTTTTGGCTTTTATGAGCCGGCCGGCGGCACCGCGCCGGATATTGCCGGCAAGGACCTGGCAAACCCGATCGCGCAAATCCTGTCCGCCGCGCTCATGCTGCGGTACAGCTTCGGCTTGAACGAGCCGGCCGCCGCCATCGAAAGCGCCGTGGAACATGCCATCGATGCCGGCTATCGCACGGGCGACATCCTGAGCGCCGCCGAACCGAACGTGCGCCGCGTGGGCACCCGGGCGATGGGCGATGCCATCGCCGCCGTGGTTTGATGCGTTCCCGGGACGGGCGCTGAGAAGCGATTCCGAGCCGGCCGCCCTCCATGCGCTCTGCAACGAACCGCCGTGCGGCTGAACGCCACCCGGCGTGGCAGCCGCCACAACGCTGACGCGTCTCAGCGCGATGCCACTGAAGGGGCGACCAGGGAACGCGCCAGCGTCCCGGAGAGTCCAGTCCTCTGGAGCTTTGGCCCAAAACGAATCTTGCCGACCAGTCGGCTTTTTCCGCGTCCATCTGAGTCCATTTGTGTTTGACCGGCCTATTCATGCCGCGGAAATGCCCATCAATACCACAAAAATGCACATTCACCATACCGGCACTTGAGGTTTCGATGCAGGTGGTTTAATTTGAAGTACCGGGGGCACGTTTTATCGCTCCCCGGTTTTTTAGACCGCAGTCGTATATGCAACGTAAAGCTTCCGCCGTCTGGCACGGCGATTTAAAAAGTGGCAAGGGAGACCTGTCAACCGCGAGCGGCGTGCTGAAAAACACGCAGTATTCGTTCGGCACCCGTTTCGAGAATGGCAGTGGCACCAATCCCGAGGAACTCATCGCCGCGGCCCATGCAGGCTGCTTCGCCATGGCTTTTTCGGCCGAACTCGGCAAGGCCGGCTTCACGCCCGATTCCATTCACGCCACGGCCACGGTCACCTTGGAAAAGAGCGAAGCCGGCTGGACGGTCACGGAATCGGACTTGGATCTCACGGCAAAAATCCCCGGGATCGATGGGGCCAAGTTCACGGCGATTGCGAACGGCGCCAAGGCGGGCTGTCCGATTTCACGGCTGCTGAACGCCAAGATCACCTTGGATGCCCGGCTGGAGACTTGAAAGGCAAGGTTGAAGAAGGAGTGCTGGTAATTGAATTGAGATTTATTATAAGCGGGCAAAAAGCCCGCGGGGTTCTCGCATTTAAACTATGACACCTATATCGTATCCTCCCCAAATGAACAGACACGCGGCTGTGGCCAAACGCCCCTTATTTTTCAGCAAAGTCTTCCGCTGGCAGGCGCCGGATCCCGCCGCCCCGCTGCCGGTGAAGGTGGAAATCGCCGGCTCCTTCAACGCCTGGCAAAAGGCCCCGCTCAAATATGACGGCGCCAGCCGTGTTTGGACGCTCACCTTGGAGAACATCCCGGGCAACCGCACCCATAACTACATGCTGCTGGTCAACGGACAGCCGACTTCTGACAAGAACTCGGACGGCCTGGCGGTGCCGCAAACGGAGGAGGAGAAGCAACATGCGCTGCAAACACCGCGCGGCCCGCGGGTGTTCATGCTGTTCAGCCAGACCAAATAAGACAACTCCCAACCCCTGTCAGCTCCGCCCCCGGAGCGAAAGCAGTTGATCGAGCCGGCGTCCCACCCGGAGGACCGCCAGACATGAGGTCACCTCGACCGGATCGTTAAGACACAAGGCGCCTTCCCGGATGCGCCGAACGGGTTCCTCGTCAAATTGTAGCGGGCATTTCTCCTCCAGCGCCCGGGCATAGCCGGTAAAGCTTTCAAATCCCTCCGCCCGCAGTTGCGCCGCGTTCACCAGGCGAAGTACGCCCGCACTGTTCTGGCTGGTCTGACGCATCAATTCCACCAACACCCGCCCCATGGTGTAACGCGGATTGATTTCCACCACCGGTTTCAACCGCACGCTGCCGTCGTGGTGCCGATACACAAAGGCGTCCACCCCCAGCGGGCCGATGAATTCCACGGCGCGCAACGCCGCCTCCAACCGGTCGAAAATCACCGCATAGAATCGCAATAAGCGACCGGCAATGTCCGGCTGCTGGATGAATTGCGAGACGACCGCCTCGGGCACTCGCTTGTGATGATGGGATTCGGCAAAGTTGGCCACGAACTGGCCGCGCAGATCGTTTAACAGGCCCGTAAAGCCGCACAATTTCAGTTCGTGTCCGGTCATTTCCAGTTGCACGGAAAAATCCTGCAACCGTTCCAGCCACGGTTCCACCACCAGTTCCTGGCCTCGCGCCAGGAGGTTCTCCAGCCAGCGCACCTGCCCCGGCAACAGCTCCGGTTCGAATAAGCGCAGGGCGTTGCTGCCCGCCACCCCGAACGACTGCTTCACCACCACCCGGTGCTGGCCGCGCGCCCGAATGGCCGCGATGGCCGCCAGCGCCTCCGCCCGCGACCGCACCGGCACACCCACTTCACGCTCCGTGCATAGCCAGTCCGCCGGCCAACCGGGATCGCCAACGCCCGCTGGCTCGCCGCCGGCGGCAAGCAACTGGCGCAAAAAATTGGCGCTCCAGCTCTTCGCGTACAACGGCGCAAGGCCCTCGTTGAAACGGGCGTCGTCGGCGCGTTGTTCGCCGGTGACGCTGGCAAACAGCGGCTGCAACAGTTCCCAACTATCCGGCCCCCACGCCCACGGGCGCAGCGTCCCCAATTTGCGCGCCGCCAGTTGACGCAAAGCGGACCCGCCACCGGGCACCGCGGTCTGAAAACCCGCCCCGCCGCCACACTCCACAAATTCCGGCAACGAAAAACCCGCCTCCTTGATCCGACTCAGGAAGGCCACGGACGGTTTGCGGCTCGTCAGCACCAGGTCATCCTGACGGCAAAGGAACTGCGGCAAATGCTCCAGATCGCGGGCCAGTTGCGCCTGGGATTTCGTGGGGTTAAACCGCTTGCCTTCGCCCAACCGGCCTTCCGTGAATGGATTGAACACGAAGACGCCCGGCGTGCGCCCTTTGGATTGCGAATAGACGTTCAGTTGCGCAATGAACTCCGGATCCAGCCCGGCGGCGCGACGACCGGCAATATTCAGCGCAAAACCCTTGGCGCGCTGCGGCGAGAGCGGGAATTTCAGTGTCCGGCAGAAGGCGTCCCAATCGGATTCCGCGGGATTCTTCCAGCGCCGAAACCATTTCAAGCCATAGGCGACGTGGCCGATTTCGTCGCGATAGATTTTCTCGAGCAGTTTGGCCGAATCGGCGTCGCCCACCGTGGCGAAGCTGCGCCCGTAGTGGCCCGCAAAATCGAGGTTGGCCTGCTCGAAGGTGAGACAAAGCCCCGCCACGTAATCAATCGGATGCTCCATCGGCGCCACGCAGCGCCAGAAATAGCCGCTCACCGGCAGGTCGCCAAACTCGAGGCCGCAGCTCCGCATCCGTTCCACGTAGAGCCGGGTGTGCTCCTGCTCGTCCTGCAGCGTCTGCAGGACGCCCTTGCGGAAAGCGGCGGGTGCGTCGGGGAATTTCAGCAGCACCAGCGCCATGAGCTCGGTGGCCAGCAGCTCATGATTGCCAAAAAAATGCAGCAGCTTGCCGCGTTCGGAAACCTGTTCGAGCCGGTGCAGGCCCGGAAAGTCGCTCTTGCCGATGCCCGCCGGCTTGAACCGCAACGTGGGCGGCCGCCCCGGAGCGGCCGGCGTGACGATCGCCGGCCCGGGCCGTTCATCCGTGATGGCCCCGGGCGCCGCCAGCTTCTCGGCCAGCGTCGTGCCATACAAAATCCGCTCGGCAAATTCACGGAGTTCCATGCCTGGAGGAGCTTAGCAGGTCGCCCCGGCCTTGTCTCCCGGAGCGGGATTTCGGCCCCGGCTCGCCGTTACAACTTCACCCACTTGCCCTTGGCGGAAGATTCCTCAACCGCCGTGAGCACGCGCTGGTTCTTCAGCCCGTCTTCAAAGGTCGGGTGTACCGGCTTGCCCTCGGCGCAGGCATTCACGAAATCCACCACGGTGTGTACAAAGGTGTGTTCGTAGCCAATGCCGTGTCCGGGCGGCCACCAATTGGCCACATACGGCTGCACGCCATCGCGCTGCGTCACCAAAATATCGCGGAAACCCTGACGGTCCTTCGGGTCGTTGCCATCGTAGAACTTGAGCCGGTTCATGTCCTCAAAATCAAAACAGATCGACCCCTTGCTGCCGTTGATTTCGATGTCGATGTGGTTGCGCCGCCCCAAGGCGTAGCGCGTGGCTTCCAGGTTGGCCATCACGCCGCCCTCCAGCCAGCCGAGGAACGCCGCGGAATCCGGCACGTCCACCGGCCCCAGTTTGCGCGTGCCCTTTGCCAGCAAATCCGCCCGCGGACGTTCCGGCACAAACGTATGCACCAAGCCGCAGACGCTCACGAACTCGCCGACCAGGTAGCGGGCCAGGTCGACGATGTGCGAATTGATGTCACTGTGCACGCCGCTGCCGCTGGTTTCCTTTTTCAGTCGCCAATCGACCGGAAACTCCGGATCGGCCAGCCGGTCCTGGGCGTAGCGCGCCCGGAAATGGTAGAGGCGCCCCAGCGCGCCCTCCTCCACCATGCGTCGGGCCAGGGCAATCGCGGGGATGCGGCGATAATTGTGGCAGACCATGTGCAGGACTTTGGCCTTTTGGGCGGCGGCAAAAATGGCCTGGCACTCCTTCAGGTCGCGTCCCATCGGCTTCTCGCAAAGCACGTGCTTGCCGTTCTTCAGCGCGGCGATGGCGATTTCCGCATGCGTGAACGTGGGCGTGGCGATATCCACGATATCGATCAGCGGCGACTCCACCACCTCGCGCCAATCCGTGGCGCAAAACTGCCAGCCGAGCCGGCCGCGCGCGGCCTGCACCGCCGCGGCGTCCCGGCCGCAGATCGTATGCAGTTCGACGTTGGCCTTGAGGGGGAAGAACTTGGGCGCCTGCCGCCACGCATTGGAATGCGCCCGCCCCATGAATTTGTACCCGATGAGTCCCACGCGAAAGGTCTTGGCCATAAAAGTTGAGATTGGACTGAATTCCTTTCGCTTTATATAGTAGGCGTGACATTCAAGTCAATTCAATGCGCTTTACCACTGCAGAGATTGCGAAACGCCTCGACGGCGAAGTTCTGGGCGATGCCACGGCCATCCTTACCGGCTTTGCCCTGGCCGACCACGCCCGGAGCGGCGACCTGACGTTTGCCGAAACCGCGGAGTACTTTGCCGCCGTCGAACACAGCGCGGCCACGGCCGTCATTGCGGGGCGGGAGTTCACCTCGGCCACCAAGATCGTCATCCGGGTGGCCAACTCCCGCGTGGCGTTTGCCCGTGCCATGGAAGCCTTTTTTCCGGAGCCCGTCCCCGCGCCGGGCATCCATCCCTCCGCCGTCATCGCCGCCAGCGCCCAAGTGGATCCCACCGCCCATATCGGACCGCATTGCACAGTGGGCGAACGTGTCCAGATCGGCGCCCGGTGCGTGCTCCAGGCCGGTGATTTCATCGGGGACGATGCTGTGCTCGGCGAGGGCACGCGCCTGTTCCCCAACGTGACCATTTACCCCAAATCGCAAATCGGCCGCCGCGTGCGCCTCCACGCCGGCGTGGTCATCGGGTCGGACGGCTTCGGCTACGTGTTCGATGGCGGATTTCAACGCAAAGTGCCGCAGATCGGCAACGTGATCATTGGTGACGACGTCGAGATCGGGTCCAACAGCACGGTGGACCGCGGCGCCCTGGGCTCCACGATCATCGGCCCGGGCACGAAAATCGACAATCTGGTCCAGGTGGCCCACAACGTGGAAATCGGCGCGCACTCGATTCTGTGCGCGCAGGTGGGCATCGCCGGCAGCACCAAGCTGGGCAGTTACTGTGTGCTCGCAGGCCAGGTGGGCATTGCCGGACATCTGAAACTTGGCCATCAGGTCACCATCGGTTCCAAGTCCGGCGTCATGAACAACATCCCGGACAAGAGCACCTGGCTGGGCATTCCCGCCCTGCCGGATCGACAGGCCAAACGGATGTTGATCTCCATGCAACATCTGCCCGATTTGTTGAAAAAAGTCGCCGCCTGGGAGAAAAAACTGGGCGTCGACTGACCGGGTGTGACACCTAATCCTGCTCGTCTCTAAAAAACGTTCTTAAAATGGGAGCGGCGGATCGGAGACGCGCCCTAACGTCGCCTGGCACGCCCGTAGCGCCGATATTCTTGTCGGCGGGTAAAGGCGACTTTCCAGTCGCCAGTTCCATGTTTCGGTAAAGCCTGCCCGGGAACACGGGACCGGAAAGTCCCGTGAACCCGCAAGCAGGAATGCTTGCGCTACAACATGCGCCGCTCCATAGCGCGTCTCTCCGAGCGCGCCACGTCTGCTAACTGACGCGTTCAAACCAACCCAACGCGCCGTCCTGAAATCACGCTCTGGCTGATCCGCTCCGCGTCAGCAGCACCGCCTTTTACTTCGTTAGCGCCCAGGTTTGCGAACCGCGCCGCTACGCTCGCGGCGCGCTCGGAGAGACGCGCCCTACCGCCCCCGCGCCTGCCCGCCGCTCATTCCGCATTCGCTTGGCCCACCCGGGGCGCCGAGCATTGCTCGGCCGGACGAAACCCAAACCGGAGGACATGACCATTCACGTTCCTGGTCGTTCACCGGGCGGCTAGACACGGACTTCAGGCCGCCTTTCTGCGATAATCACGGCAAATAATAAAACAAAACCGTCGCGCCGCTGTCTATTCATTCAACTTTTATGAAAAACCTGTTCCACTTCCTCGCGGGCGGCCTGAAATGGTTGTGCCTCATCACCGGTGCCGGCTGTCTGGCCTTGCTGGCCTTGTTGGCCCTCATTCTGTTTGCCGTCCTCGTGGGCGGCGGCGGGAAGCGGCAGGTCGTGGAGAATAAATCCGTGCTCGTGCTCGACCTCGGCACTGCCATCACCGACAAACCGGCCGATCAGAACGCTGCCAGCATCCTCGCAGACCTGCTCGGCGACGGCAATCACACCGTCTCGCTCCGCGCCGTGACCGACAGCCTCCGGCTCGGCGCCAAGGATCCGCGCATCGCCGCGGTTTATCTGCATGGGAGCATTGCGCCCATGGGTTACGAATCCGGCTTCGCCGCGTTGAAGGAAGTGCGCGAAGCCATCCTCGAATTCCGTCACAGCGGCAAGCCCGTCGTCGCCTACCTGGTCGACGCCGGCAAGCGCGACGTCTATCTCACCTCGGCCGCCGATGAAATTCTGATGAACCCCATTGGCACGGTGGAGTTCAACGGCCTCGCCGCCACCGGCACCTTTTTCAAGAATGCCGGCGACAAATACGGCCTTGAGTTCCAACCCGTGCGCCACGGCAAATACAAGGGGGCGGTCGAGCCGTTTCTCCGATCGGATTTCAGCCCGGAAAACAAGGAACAGCTCGGCGCGCTCTTTACCGACGTCTGGACCGAAGTCATCAATAGCGTCGCCGACGCCCGCCAACTCAAGCCTGACGCCCTCCAGGCGCTCGCCGACAGTCAGGCCATTCTGCGCGTGGATAAGGCCAAAGCCGCCGGGTTGATCACCGGTTCGGCCTACGAAGCGCAGGTTCTCGCCCGGCTTCGCACCATCGCAGGCAAGACCGGCAAGTATGACCGGCTCGCCCAAATTTCCCCCGAAGAGTACGCGCCCGAAGCGCGCCGGTCGCAGGCGAAAGGCCTGCTGAAAGGGGACACCATCGCCGTCATCTATGCCGAAGGCGAAATCGCGGACGGCTACGGCAAGAGCGGCGGCGAGGGGATTTATGGGGACCGCTTCGCCAAAATGTTGCGCGAGGTGCAGAAGGACGACCACGTCAAGGCCG
Organism: uncultured Bifidobacteriaceae bacterium; assembly: GCA_964437865.1. Lineage (GTDB taxonomy): Bacteria > Verrucomicrobiota > Verrucomicrobiia > Limisphaerales > UBA11358 > UBA11358. The sequence continues at coordinate 37,812 of CAYTJG010000020.1, forward strand.
TGGTCCTGCGCGTGAACAGTCCCGGCGGCAGCGTCACCGCCTCGGAAGTGATCCTGGACGAATTGCGCAACTTGCACAAGACGCGGCCCGTGGTGGTCTCCATGGGCACGGTCGCCGCCAGCGGCGGCTACTTTATCTCCACCGCATCCGACCACATCTTCGCCGAGCCGGACACCATTACCGGCTCCATCGGGGTCTTTGGCCTGCACCTGAATTTGCAGAAACTCGCCAACGATCACGGCATTACTTTTGACACGGTGAAAACGGCGCGCTTCGCTGATTCGAGCACCATCTCCCGCCCGTGGTCCGACGAGGAAATGGGGCAGATGCAGGATCTGGTGGACAGCTTCTACGCCGATTTCCTGGCCCGGGTTTCCGCCGGCCGCAACCTGACCACCAACCGCGTGGATGAACTCGGCCAGGGCCGCGTATGGTCGGGCGCCGCCGCGAAGAAGATCGGGCTCGTGGACGAACTCGGCGGACTGGACGCGGCCATCGCGGAGGCGGCCCAACGGGCGAAACTCGCCAATTACACCGTGGCCGAATATCCGCGCAGCAAGGACTTCATGGAAACGCTCACGGAAAACCTCAACAAACGTTCCGCCCCGCTCGCCCAGGAAGGCCTGGCGGGGCGCGTGGCCGCTGAAGTCAACGACCAGCTCCACTTTTTGACCCAATTCAACTCCGCGTGCGGCGTCTATGCCCGGCTCCCATTCGATTTGGAGGTTCGCTA
>CAYTJG010000021.1:0-38222 GCA_964437865.1 uncultured Bifidobacteriaceae bacterium
GCTCTTGAGCCTTCATGGCTTGCTTGGACTGGGACAGCAAGCCTGATCTGGATTTGGAGTGAGGTGATAGTGATGTTGTTTAACAAGCGGCGACGTGCATTGCATGATTTCATCGCAAGCACGGTTGTCACATCCGAGGTGAGGATTCCAGATGCACAGCCACAAGCTGCCTAACCAATTTCTGGAGCCGTCCGCCGACGGCACTTCCGCTTCCGCTACGCGGTCAACGACTCAAGTCGGCTTTGGCTCACTGCATGGTCGTTAGGAGTTATTACGCGCATGGATAAGAAACGAGCATTTATGAGCGCCGGATACGCCGTGTTGGTGGGGTTGCTCGCGTTGATTTTTTACATTATATACGACGGCACCGGACACGACAATCCAGGAGAGAGCCTTTCGTTGTTTTCTGGTCAGATTCTTTCCTTGGTTTCAATTCTGTGCCTTGTTGTCGGAAGCGTGGCTGGTCTAGCGGCGGTTTTCTTTGTTGGCAGAGCATTCTATTTGGCGTTTACTCGGCCAGAATTGAGACAGAAGAATGACCATGATGCCTAACAAAATCGCCGGAGCCGCCGCCGGACAGCCGCCTGAGTTCATCGAGGTGATGCAGGTTGGCGTGAGTCGCTGATTTGGCTGGTGCCGTTAGGCAGTTCGCGTTTATGGACAAATCGGAAGCTCGTAAGATTCTCGCAGAGCAGTTAGCTCGCTTTGGCAGCTATGCCGAGCTTGTGCCGCTTGTTGAGTCTGGGCACGTTGAGAGTTTTGAGATTTGCACCAAGGGCGGCGCGAAATATGAAGTCGAGATTCAGTTCTTTTGGGATGCCAAGTCCGGACAGGAAATTCGAATTGTCGACTCGATTGATGACGCAGGCATTCGAGCGTTCGTTCCGCTTACTGAAAGTTTATTGATTTCACCAACGGAGAGTGTCTTGAGATGAATCCGTCCAACCAGTTTGCCGCCGGACGATCACCTGAATTCATCGAGCTGATGCAAATTGCCGAGACTCGCTGTTCCGGCTCGGCTCGGTTCTGGAGTCTTTAGGCAGCATGAGTGCGATGACAGCCTTCACCATCCAATTACCTGGCGGAGAGAGCGCACATGGTGCCGCTCCAATTATTTTTGTGGTAGTTTGTTCAGTCTGTGGTCTGATGCTGCTTTTCAAGGGAATGCGAGGAGACATCCTTGTCAAGTGTGGGATTGCAAAAGCACCACGCTGGATGTATCTAATTGCCGGGGTCGCGCTTCAGATGCCAGTCTTTGTTTATGCGTATGCCATCAAAACCGCGAATTGATTGTGTTGGGTTGGCGATGCATTCAAACATTTGCCCGAGCGGTTCGCCGCTGCCGCTTGCAGGTACGCTAGCGCCGGCGGCTGAGACCAGAGCGACAGATTTACTGCGCACATGGAGCGAGACACGATGATCCGTCGGCCAAGCATTTTTTGGAGGCATCGGCGGTTGCTTTCGTGGATTCCGTCTTCGCGATTGACTTCGCAAGTCCGACGTGACTCATGTCATGGTCGGCGGTGGCGCATCACACTTTATGACCAATCCAAACCAAGTTTGCCGTAATTGCGGGGGCGGCGAGTTCTATACGAAGGACGTATCGTTGATGGGTGAAGCGGGCGAGTTGATTCCTGTCGGCATCTTTGCTTCACGAGATATCCGATTACGGGTTTGCGGCAGTTGTGGTTTGCTCGATTTATTCGTGATCTCAGAGACGTTGGAGAGAGTCAAAGTGAAGTTTTCCAAAGATCGCTGACTGTCAGCGGACGCTCAAAACCAGCTAGGTCGCGTCGAATGAAAACCAGCCATTTCGATCCCCGGCTCCCCGTCTGGGCCGGCAGAGGATTTGCCAACAGTGGCTTTCACCGATTAAAGCAGCGGTGGCGGCGGCAAAAATGAAAACACCCTGAGTTGACAGGGGAAATCCGGCGTCCCTTCAGGACGCATGAATTCGTTTGGCGCGAGACCAGACACTGGCGTGTCTGGCTACTTTCCTGCGTCGCTCCGCGACGCCTCACTACAACAGGCGAAAAGCCTGAAAAGTGAATCACTCGCTGGTTGGCAATCTTCGCATTGGGCCACAGCGCCGGAGGGCCGGGCGCACTCCAGGACGCTGGCGCGTTGGCGCGAGCGCTGCGGATGGCGATGCGTTTTGGTTGACGGTGGCGGCGGGGCCGCGCTGGTGGAAAGAATGAAAACGTCTTGAAAGGACAGGGGAAATCCGGCGTCCTTGCAGGCCGCATGACTTCGTTTGGCGCGGGACCAGACACTGGCGTGTCTGGCTACTTTCCTCGGTCGCTTCGCGACACTTCCCTTTAGCCATTACAAACGGCGAAGGACCAGAACCGATTAGTTTTATGCGGATTTGGCCATTGTGGCGTCCGGTGACAGCGCCAAGGAGGTTGGAGGAGAGCCTCCAGTGGAAATACACGTGCCACCGGACAATGGAGCTTCCCACAGTCACGTTAGATTTTCCATGGGGTGTTCTACCCTGCCAAACAGTATAACCTGCCAGCGGGAGAGTAGGCGCATCGCGGGACTGGCAAATCGCGCGCGAGCGTCTTGGAGTACGGTGACACGGCACCGTTTTGGAATGAGTCCCCGCCTGCTAACCCAAGCAACGATGGCTTGTTCGCTCGGGCCGTGTCATTGCGCGAGCCGTGCGACGTTCGCCAATAGCCACGCCCAGGGAAAGTCCAATTACTCGTCGGTTGGCAATCTTGGCTTTGGGCCACAGCGCCGGAGGGCCGGGCGCACTCCACGACGCTGGCGCGTTGGCGCGAGCGCTGCGGATGGCGATGCGTTTTGGTTGACGGTGGCGGCGGGGCCGCGCTGGTGGAAAGAATGAAAACGTCTTGAAAGGACAGGGGAAATCCGGCGTCCTTGCAGGACGCATGACTTTGTTGGGCGCGGGACCAGACACTGGCGTGTCTGGCTACTTTCCTTGGTCGCTTCGCGACACTTCCCTTTACCCGTCGTTTCGCGAATCTGAGCCCGCGGCTCGACATTTCGGGGGAATGGATTAGGCTTCTCACCGGAGCGCACCCGTAGCTCAATTGGATAGAGTACTTGACTTCGGATCAAGTTGTTGCAGGTTCAAATCCTGCCGGGTGCACCACTTTTTTTTCCTGCCAGCACAACGGACGGGAGACACGAATTTCACGAAATCGGCAATTCAAGGGCAGGGTGAGCCCGTAATACCACGTGGGAAATGAGGGAAGGCGGCCGATACACCCCGGCCGCCTTCCCCGTCCCTACTTGCTAACCCCAATGCACTATGAGCGATCCCGAAACAATTCAGTCTTCATTCGATTCCCGGCAGGCCGATTGAGATTGCTCGGCCGCTCGGCTGAGTATTTAGCATTGCCAATGCCAAGCGGATTTCCTTGGTTTTTGAGCAAGATTGGGTGGCTGGGTGCGTGAAATTCACGCATCAGGCGTGGAAGTCACGCGGCAGGGGCCCGAAAAGGCGATCACCAGTAGGGAGCCGGAGAGCGCGCGAGCGAGTCAGGGTACGTAAGCGGCACGGAAAAACACGGCGTTACTGTTGCTCGTGGGTACGGAGAAGTTCAGGGTGGCGTCGGGAGCGATGAGGTTGGTCCACGTGGTCCACAGTTTCAAGTCCGGGCTGCGGGCGAGGGAGTATTGGCAGCCGCGCTGGCCTTCCACGGTGAGTTGACATTGGCCGGGCGTGGCGGCGTTGGCGAGCAGGCGCGGCGTGTACCAGATGGCCGGGGCCGGGTAGTTCGTGACGGCTTGGATGAAGGGGACGAGATTGGCGTAGCTGGGCACCCAGGTGGTGTACATGACGCCGGTGATCCAGGGGTAAGGAGTGGCGGCGTTCAGCCAGTTGGTGACGAGGGTGGGATCGGCGTCGTAATAACCGGCGATGAGCTGGCGGTTGCCGAGGCCGGCGAAGAATTTGAGGGAGGCGGCACGAATGTCGTAGTCCCAGGGCACGACGATGATGTCGCTATCCAGTCCGCGCCAGGAGCCGGTGAGGTCGCCATTGACGAGGTAATAATTGGCGTGTGCGTTGTGGTTGGGGTCGAACATATCGCTCCAGACGTAGATGCGGCCGCCGGGATTCACCTGGCGCAGGAGGTTGGCGCACCACTGGACGTTGCTGGCGAGGAGCGGGCCGGCGTCGAGGTGGCGGGCCTGGCAGGCGGCGCACCAATTCATGACGCGGATTTCGTCGTGGGACATGAAATAGGCGCGCGTGCCCCAGGCGGCGACCATCTGTTGGGCCTGGCTGATGAGGAGGGCCTGCGAGGCCGGTTCCGAGAGGCAGAGGGCGGCCTGGCCGCCGTAAACGGTGACCGCGTGATACCAGGACGCGCGCAGGCGGGTGCCGTTGGTGAGACTCGTGTTGAGAACCCGGAGTTGGGGCGGCGTGTGGTAAATATCGTAATTGCCGGCATAGGGAACGTTGCCCATCAGGGGATCGATCAGCGCCGCGAAATCCGTGCCTTCGGTCAAGGTGACGCCGGCTTCGGTTTGGATATTCAAAGGGGCGCCGGGCCGCCGAATGAGGTTCAAGAAAGCGACTTCCTCGATGGTGGGGTTGGCCCACCAGAGCGAGCCGGTGGTGCCGCCCCACACGCCGAAGTAAACATCGACGACGGTATTGGATTGGGAATTGAACACCACGTCGTAGGCAGTCCAGCCCTGGGTGGGCTGGACGGACAGGGTGGTATAGTTCAGTGACTGCCCGTTGGCGAGCACCTCGACATTGGGTGTCACGGGGAAATTGGCGGTTTGGATTTGGACGGTGATATGATAATCGCGAAACGGGCTGACGGTGAGTTGCTTGACCACGCGGGCGTTGGCGCCGTTGGGGTTTTGGACGAGCGCGGTGCCGTTGGTGGCCACCACGGTGGTGTCGTGCCAGGTCCACGCCGAAAGATTGGTAAAGCCGGCGGCGGGCAAGGCCACGGGCGGATCGGGTTGGATGACCGCCACACCGTTGGAAACCACGAGCAACGTATTGGTGACGGGCTGGCCCTCGATCAGATTGGGATTGTTGAACAGGAGATCGTTGGCGTAGCCGATGGAGAACACCGCCGGGACGATTTCCAGGTTCAGGTTGGTGGCGGCCTGTTTGATGGTGTTGATGTTTTGAGAATACGATGCGGGCTCGATGGAAAGGTGGCTGAACTTGGAATCGCTGAGCAGCATGTGGGTGTAGCCGGCTTGGGAAGCTAGCTGCATCAGGTTCAGGAGATTGGTGACGTTTTCATTGACCGCCAGATTCTGCGAGACGTAAAACCATCGTTCCAACGCGGAGCAGGGCAGGGCGAGGAGCAGAATTAACAGTCCGAGCGGGCCGGCTAGGCGGCAGCGGCGCCGGGGCGTGCCTTCAAGGCCCGGTCCGCAGCCGTCCCGGCCGCTGAGGTGTGATTTTGAATCGAATGTCATCTGGCCGAAACGCTTCGCAGCGAAAGGCCGCATTACCCCACGCCGGGCGAAAGCGTGAGTGCCAGAGACTGGCCCGCTTCGGTCGTTTTTTGCAGCCACGGCGTGGGTTGTTTTCATGGTTATACGATGCTAAATCGCTGCCGGACGAGTGCAAGGGGAATTCCGGAGGTGGCGCAGGGCAGGTGACCGGTTGGGAAGTGCGCAGCCGGTCCGCGGCCGTCCTCGGCCGCTGAGACGTGATTTTGAGCCAACCTTCACCTCACCGTACGCTCCAAGACGAAAGGCCGCTTCCGCCACGCCCGCACGTCTCAGCGCGACGTGACTCAAGGGGCGCTCGTAAAGCGCCCCAGCGTCCTGGAGTGCGCCCGTCCCTCCGGCGCTGTGGCCCAGCACGGGTATTGCTAACCAGCGAGTGAATGGATTTGCCCCGGGCCCAGCTATTGGCGGGCGTCTCACGGCTCGCGCAAAGAGGCGGTATGAGCGAACGAACCATGGTTGCTTGGGTTGGAATTGGGGACGTGTGCCAAAGCGGTGGAGGGCCACCGCACTCCGACGACGCTGGCGCGTTCGCCGCGCGACTGGCCATCGCGCCAGAAAAAGGCCTGCCGAATCCAAAATTTCGCGTACATTTGGCCTGCGCATGACTTTGCTCGAAATAATCAGAGGACGCCGTGGTGGCGCCGCAGGCCGTTGGTATTGGCTGGGCGCCTGCCTGCTGCCGGCCTGGGGTTCCATTTTGAGCACCCAAGTGGCGGTGCCCGCGGGGGCGGGTTCCTACGCCTTGTCTATGCCGTCGTTTGACCGGCAGTCGGGCGAGTATTACGCGCAACCTTGATTTAAAATGTCCAAACCTAACTTTATTGAACTCCCCGGCTGCGAGCCGATACCGATCCTGTTCGAGGATCGCTCGGTGCTGGCCATTGACAAGCCCCGCGGCTGGATGCTGGTGCCCACCGAATGGCAGAAGACCTCGTATAATCTCCAGGCGGCCATCCTGTCCTCGATTGCGGGCGGCGATTACTGGGCGAAGTCGCGCGGGTTGAAATTTCTCCGGTACGTTCACCGGTTGGATGCGGATACCAGCGGCGTGCTGCTGTTTGCCAAGAGCGCAGGCGCGGTGAAGGTGATGTCCGAATTGTTCGAGGGGCGGCTCGTAGAGAAGACTTACCTGGCGGTCGTGGAGGGCGAACCGACCGGGACCGAATGGACGTGCCGGTTCAAACTCAGCCCCGATCCCCAGCGCGTCGCCCGCATGCGCGTGGATAATCATAACGGCAAGAGTGCGGACACGGATTTCAAGGTGCTGGAGCGGCGGGGTAAGTGGGCTCTGATTGAAGCCAAGCCTTCGACCGGCCGGACGCACCAGATTCGCGTCCACCTGGCGGCGTGCAATTTACCCATCGTGGGGGACGACGTTTATGGACGCTACGAGAGAGGTGTGGAGCTTGGGTTGCGGGCGGTGGGGCTGGCGTTTGAGAATCCGTACACGCGACGGCGTGTGGATATCCGGGCGCCCCGGGAGGAGTTTTTGAAGGAATACGGTTTCAGCCCGAAAGTCACGCCGGCGAAGTAAAACTTGCTGACGGTATTCTGTTCCTTAAACACCATTAAGCGGCCGCGAACAAATCGGCCACGGCGAGCTGGAACTGGGGAATGAGCCGGTCGGCGAGGAGCTCGCGCCCGGCGAGGATGCCATGCAGTTTGAGGCCGAATTCGAAGCTGTGATAGACCTCCACGTTGTCGTAGCGCGGGTCCACCATCCAAAGGCGGGGGACGCGGATTTGTTCGTAGATCTCCTTTTTGGTTACGGTGTCGTTCTGATGGTCGTCGCGGCTGATGATCTCGACGGCCAGGAAGAGGCGGCCGCTCGCGGCGGTGACCAGGGCGAGATCCGGCGCCAGGGCGGTGGTCCGGGAAACTTGTACGCGGGTGCGGGGGGCGAGCAATTGGGTGGTGGTGAGACCGTGGATACCGGCGGCCATCTCACGGTGGAGGCGGCGGCAGATTTGTTCGTGGCGGTCACCGGGCGCGGAGCGCGGCAACGTGGCGCCTTCCAGGATTTCTTCGTAGGGCAGACTCATGATTGATTCGAGGCGGGGAACGTCATTGAAATGGCGGCTGGTAGTGGGCCGGAGGTTCGACCGGCGCTGGTTCGTCCCCACTATTACCCGGGCCATGCGGGCTGTCAATCAGTAGCTCAACCGGTCGAGTTTCACCTTGCCGCGGAAGATCCAATAGATGCACACGGTGTAGGCCAGGACGGCCGGCACGCCGATGCCGGCGATCACCAGCATGATGCCCAGGGTGCGGGTGGAGGAGGCGGCGTTGTATATGGTGAGGCTGTGTTCCGGAGCTTGCGGACTGAAAACCAGATACGGAAAAATATTGATCGAGAAGAGGGCCATGAGCGTGACGATGGCGCCGCAAGATGAGAGAAAGGCCTGGCGGTCGCGGCCGTGGTGAAACTCGCGGGGGATGTTGGCGATGGCAAGCATGTTCAACAGTGCCACGCTGAACAACCAGGGATTGGCGCGTAGCCGGGCCGCCATGTGCGGCACATACAACAACGTGGCCATGGTGAGGGTCACGGCGCAAATGACGAAGAAGATGGTGCAGCGCCGGGTCCATTCGCGCAGTTTATCGTGCAGCTCGCCCTCGGTTTTCATGACGCCGTAGATCGCGCCATGCATCATGAACAGCGCCACGGTGGTGAGCCCCACCAGCAGCGGATAAGGCGTGAGCAGGCCCAAAAACGTACCGGCGAACTCACCGTGTTCATCCAGCGGCACGCCCCAGGCGATGTTGCCCAGGGCCACGCCGATGAGCAGGGCGGCCAGGACGCTGCCGCCAGCAAAGCTGACGTCCCACATTTGCCGCCACCAGCGCATGGGCTGCTTGCTGCGAAACTCGATCGCCACCGCCCGGAAAATCAAGGCCGCCAAGAGCAGGATCAGGGCGAGATAAAAGCCAGAGAAGACCGTGGCATAAACGTCCGGAAAGGCGGCAAACAGCGCGCCGCCGCCGGTCACCAGCCAGACTTCGTTGCCGTCCCAGACCGGCCCGATGGAGTTGATCAGGAGGCGCCGCTCGTCGTCCTTATTGGTGAATAAATGGAGCGCGCCGATGCCGAGGTCAAAACCGTCGAGCATGGCGTAGCCGGTGAACAGGACGCCGACGAGCAGGAACCAGATGGAATTCAGGTCTAGGTGAAACGCGTTCATTTGCTTTCGTGCGTGGGTGGCTGGGAGATGGGCAGCGCCAGCTTGCCGGCCGGAATCAGGTCGTCCGCATGGGGGCCGTGCTGGATCTTGTCATTGAGCAGATAGAGAAAGACGGCGAAGAGCAGGAAATAAATGAGGGTGAACAGGATCAGGGAGGCCACCACGGTATGGGCCTGAACCACGGCGGAAAGGCCTTCGGGCGTGCGCATGACGCCATAGACGATCCACGGTTGGCGGCCCACCTCGGCCGCGAACCAGCCCAATTGGTTGGCCATTTGCGGCAGCAGCACGGAAAACACGAGCAGCCACAGCAGCCAGCGGCGCTGCGGCAGCGAGCCGTGGTGGAAGTACAGGAAACCCAGCCCGGCGATGCCGATCATGGCCATTCCCAGGCCCACCATCCCGTGAAAGAACAGGAAGCACGGGGTCACAGGTGGGCGGTCTTCCGGCTTGAAATCATTCAGGCCGATAACCGGGGCGTGAAGATCATTGTGGGCCAGGAAGCTCAGCATTTCCGGCGCGGCGAGTCCGACCACCCGCTGATTTTTTTCATCCACGTATCCGAGGATGACCAGGGGCGCGTTGGACGTGGTGTTGTAAAGCGCTTCAAACGCCGCTAGTTTGGCCGGCTGATTTTTGGCCACGCCCTGGGCGCTGATATGCCCGGTGACGGCCTGCAACAGCGAGGCGCCCAGGGCCACGAGCAGGCCGAACTTGAGCGATTGGCGCGCGAACTCCACGTGCCGGCCGCGAAGCAGGTACCAGGCGCTGACGCTGATCACCAGGAACGCGCCCGCGCACCACGCGCCGCAAACGGTGTGGCCGAGCCGCTGCAGCGTGGACGGGTTGAAGACCAGTTGCCAGAAATCCGTGATCTCCGCCCGCGTCTGCAGGCCGTGGGTGACGAGGTGATAGCCTGCCGGCGTCTGCATCCAGGAGTTGGCCACCACGATCCACACGGCGCTGAAATGGGCGCCCAGGCACACCATGCAGGTGGAGAAATAGTGGGTTTTGCGGCCGACCTTCTCCCAGCCGAACAGCAGCACGGCCAGAAATCCCGATTCCAGGAAAAAGGCGAAGATGCCCTCGGCCGCCAGCGCGCTGCCGAAAACGTCGCCCACAAAGCGCGAATACGTGGCCCAGTTGGTGCCGAACTCAAACTCCATCACAATGCCCGTGGCCACGCCGATGGCGAAGGTGAGCGCAAAGACCCGCGTCCAAAACCGCGCCATCTGGTGGTACAGGTTATTGCCGGTCTTGAGCCAGAGCCCCTCCATGATCACCAGCAACAGCCCCAGCCCGATGCTCAACGGGGGATAGATATAGTGGAAGGCAATCGTGGCGCCGAACTGTATCCGCGAAAGGGTGAGCACATCCATAACAGGCAATACAATCAGACAGAAATTGCCTGATGCCAAACATTTTTTGGCCACCAGGCAAAGATATTTGACCGGCTAACAATGATCAGAAGCAGTCGTTTGACTGTGCCGGCTTTTACCGGGTGATCAGGCCGTCGCCCACCAGGATGCGATAGTCCTTGATGCGGCCGGTTTCCTTGCCTTGGCGCGGCACATAGCGGAAGCCGGACAGGGTTTGCGCTTTGCCCAAGTCGAGGATGAGCTGGTGGGGATGATTGGGCGAGGCGGCCTTCCACTCGGTATGCCAGTAGTTGGCCGTCTGGCCGTCGATGGCATTCTCGGCGGTGCCGTCCTCGGCGGTGCGTTCTTCACTGTCCACGTAGGCGACCGTCCAACCGTCGTGGCTGATCGGTTTGCCTTCGGTATCCAGCAAATCCAGTTCAGCCACGGCCGCGTAGGGCTTGCCGTCCCAGGCGGAGAGTGATTCCAGGCAGAAGTAGCGTCCGGTGGCCGGGGTCGGGAATTTGATTACCTGCGTGTCGGCGCCCGCGGCGAATTGGGCGGACAGGGCCGGGGTGACTGAATCCAAGTGCAGGGTGACCGGCGGGCGGTGCGTTTGCGCAAAGTCCTTTTCCGGATGCAACTCATCAAGGACCGGTTTTTCCAAGCCGGCGATTTCAGGGGTGTCCGGCCCCAGCACATCGAGGAGGAGGACTTCGTTGTCGCCGGCGTGCAGCCAGCAGCCGGGGGTGTAGGCGGTCTGGGTGGGGCCGATGTTCCAGAAGCGGCCGAGGCAATGGCCGTTGACCCACAAATCGCCTTTGCCCCAATGGTGCAGGTCCAGGAAGGTGTCGGCCGCCTTGTCCAAGTGGAAGGTGCCGCGCCAAAACGCGGGCGTGTTGGTGGCAGGGGCTGGCGCGGAGAACTTCAGCCCGGCCAGCATTGGGTTATCGAGCGGCAGGTTGTAGATTTGCCAACCGGACAGCGGTTGGCCGCCGAAAGCCACCGGGGCGATGAGGCCTTTGTGATCGGCCATTTCAGGTCCGAAATTCACGCGGCCCATGGGTTCCACCAGGATATCGAGTTGGGCGGCTTGGGTGCGGTCGGGGACCGTGAGTTTGGCGCCGGCGGCGCGGCGATCGAGGATGCCGATGCGCTGGCCGTCGAGGAAGATGTAGCCGAAATCATGGATGGCTGCCGCGGTGAGCAGCGCCGCCGGTCCCGCCGGCAATTGGGTGCGGTACAAAATGCAGCCGTAGCCCTGGTCGTACGCCTCCATGGAGCGCGGGGAATCATCCGGCCGGGCGGCAGGCAAGTTGGCCCACAGTGGCGCTGCTTCCTTCAACGTGACGGCAGCAAAAGACGCGACGGGGTTGGCGGCGGGCACGGGCGGCAGTTTTTCGCCCGGGAGAAGATACTTGGCGAACAGTTCGCGGGTTTGAAAGAACTTGGGTGTGGCCCAGCCAGCTTCGCTGATCGGGGCATCGTAATCGTAGCTGGACGTGTCTGGTTTGAAGGGCCGGTCGCAGCCCGACCACAGGCCGAAGGTGGTGCCGCCATGGACCATGTAGACGCTGAAAGACGCGTCGTGCGCGAGCATGTAGTCGAGGTCGGCCAGGTATTGCGGGGCGTTGCCGAGGTGATGCGGCTGGCCCCAGGTGTCGAACCAGCCGGGATAGAATTCGCTGCAAATCAGCGGACCGGTCGGCTGGAATTTTCTGACCTTGGCGAAATTCTTTTCCGGGTCGCTGCCGAAATTGCCCGCTTGAAAGAGATTGGTGAGCAACCCGTTTTGCATTTCGTCCGGGGGATTGCATTGGAACAGGGGCACGTCGAAGCCGGCGTCCACGAGGGCTTGGCGAACGCTGTCCACGTATTGCGTGTCCTTGCCGAAGAAGCCGTATTCGTTTTCCACCTGGACCATGATGATGGGGCCGCCGTGGGTGATTTGGAGCGGGCCGAGCACGCGGCCGACCTCCTGCAGATATTTTTGGGCGGGGCCTAAATAGCGCGGATCACGGCTGCGCAACTGGATGCCGTCGTTTTTCAAGAGCCACCAGGGCGTGCCGCCCATTTCCCATTCGGCGCAGGCATAAGGTCCGGGCCGCAGGATGACATACAAGCCCTCGGCCTGCGCGAGGCGGCAGAACTGGGCGACATCGGCCTGTCCGCTCCAGTCGAACTGGCCAGCGCGCGGCTCGATCTGGTTCCAAAAGAGATAGGCGCAGACGGTGTTCAGGCCCATGGCCTTGGCCATTTGCAGCCGGTGACGCCAGTATTCCTGGGGCACGCGGGCGGCGTGGATCTCGCCGCAACGAATCTGGAAGCGGTTGCCATCGAGCAGGAAATCCGTGGGGCCGATGGCGAAAGTGTGTTGGGGGGCGGCATCGGCGGCCCCGAGGTTGGCTCCGGCGGCAAACAGACCGAGCACGAGGAGAAACGGGATGGCGAAGGCTTTGGACATAAGTTGTGAGCTCCCGAATGTTAAAACGGTATGACGGGGGCTGTAAAGCGCGGCGAAGCAGGGCGCTACAGGATGGTCAGCCGCCCGCTGCTCGCGATGGTCCCGGGGCCGCCATTTGCGCCTCCCCCTTGGATATGGGGTGAACACCCCATGGCGCGCCCAACGCGCCGGGTTTATGCTTCTAATGATAAACAGACCACTCGCGAGAATTCGGAGCTGGCAGCTCGAGTTCGAGCGGGCACAATAACGCAGTCAAACGAGGGTAAAGCGATGAATGTGTTTCTCGTTCATGTGGGCGACGACAATTTCTGCCGGGTACTGCCCAAGGAACTGGACCGGACCAAGTCCACTGAAGGACGAATCAAAGTGATGGCGTTTCCGCCCTTGGGAATCCAGACGCTGGCACCGGTCCTGCGCCAGCACGGGCATCAGGTCCGGATGTTTGACACGGCCCACCCGGAGATGAAAGCGGAACACATCGCCCAAGCGGTGGCCCGGGAGCATCCCGACGTCATCGGCCTTTCCTTTCTCTCCACCACCACTTATCCCAACGCCAAGGACATGGCGCGGCGGCTGAAGGCAGAGGCTCCGCAAATACCGATCATCGTGGGCGGGGCCTTCGCCACCCTGAACGCGGACCGCATGGTGGCAGATTGCCCGGACATCGATAGCGTGGCGGTGGGTGAGGGCGAAGAACTGCTGCCCGATTATTTGGACCACCTCGGCGATCCCGGTTCGGTGGCGGGGCTGGTGTGGCGTCAGGCCGGGAAAACGATCCGGAATGCCGCACGGCCGCTGCTGCAAGACTTGGACCGGTATCCGTATCCTGACCGGACCAGTCTGCCCATTGATTACATCGAGTCGCTCCCGCTGGATTTGCCGGCGGTGCTTTCGCTGGATAAATTCTGCACCGTGCAGACCTCGCGCGGCTGTCCCTACTCCTGCATCTATTGCGGCATTCCGGCACTGGGGGAGGGGAAATGGCGCAGCCGATCGCCCGCGCATGTCCTGGGCGAGTTGCAGGAACTCAACGACCAGGGCTATCGCTCCATTTACCTGACGGACGACCATTTTCTGATCAACCAGAAGCGCATTGGCGAGATCTGCCGGGGGATGATCGACCGGAAATTGAAGCTGCGCTGGGGTTGCGAAGGGCGGGTGGATTCAGTGGGTATTGACCAACTGCCGCTCATGCGCGAGGCCGGCTGCAGTTTCCTCGCCTTTGGCATAGAGGCGGGTTCGCAAAAGGTGCTGAAGCGGCTCAACAAGCGGCAGACCCCCGCCCAGGTGGAGAACGCGGTTCGCGAAGCCAAGCGGCAGGGGATCGCCCGGGTTCACGGGTTTTTTGTCGTGGGCTCACCGGATGAAACCGAGGCGGACATCCTGGAAAGTTTCCGCTTCGCGGCCCGGTTGGAACTGGACACGTTCTGCTTCAACCGCCTGTGCGCCTATCGTGGCACGCCGCTCTGGCGGGAATATGAGACGCGCGGAATCATCGACGACGGGCGGGATTGGCACAAATGGTTCAAGTGCTCGGACATCGATCCTACCACGCTGCCCAGCGCCCAGGTGAACCGGCTGCGGGCCAAGGGCTACGGTCTACTATTCCTTCACCGGATTATTAAGCGCCCGATCCGCACCTGGCGACTCCTGCGCGATTTTGGCGGCCACATGAAGACGGCCGACCTCCTCGCCCTGCTGGTCAGTCCGTTTCGCCGGCGGACTTTGACGCGCAAACCCGAACTGCCGGCCCGGATGATTGAGGCCGGACTGGAAGAGCCGAATCGGTCCATGGCCTCCGTTGGCGGTTGACCGTCGGGGCGGATCAATTTGAGTTATTGAAAAGCCCAAACTCTGATAGACTACCCCTCCAATCTCTGGATTGGACCATAATATGAACGTCTTGTTGTTGTATCCGGAATTTCCGGATACGTTTTGGAGTTTCAAACACGCCTTAAAATTCATCGGGAAAAAAGCGTCGCTGCCACCGCTGGGTCTGTTGACTGTGGCGGCGATGGTGCCCACCGAATGGTCGAAACGCCTCGTGGACGTGAATGTCCGGAAGCTACGCGAAAAGGACTTGGCGTGGGCGGACGTGGTCTTCATCAGCGCCATGATTGCCCAGCAGGAGTCGGCGCACGAACTCATCGCCCGGTGCCATGCGGCGGGCAAGACGATTGTGGCGGGCGGGCCGCTGTTCACGCTGGGCCATGAACAATTTCCCCTGGTGGACCATTTTGTGTTGAATGAGGCGGAGGTGACCCTGCCGGAATTTTTGCGGGATTTCGAGGGTCACGCCGCGCGGCGGCTGTATGAGTCATCCGAATTTCCCGACCTGCGCCAGACGCCGGCGCCGTTGTGGGAGCTGGCGGAATTGAAACATTACGCCTCGATGAGTGTGCAATACTCGCGCGGCTGCCCGTTCGACTGCGAGTTCTGCAACATCACCGCCATGTTTGGGCACCGGCCGCGCATCAAGTCCACGGCGCAAATCATCGCCGAGCTGGACGGCCTGTATGCAGCGGGCTGGCGCGGGGCGGTCTTTTTTGTGGACGACAATTTTATCGGCAACAAGCACGTGCTCAAGACCGAGCTGCTCCCCGCGCTGGTTCGTTGGCAGCAAGGCCGGCGGGGCATGCCGCTGTTCACCGAGGCGTCCATCAATTTGGCCGACGATGCGGAATTGATGCGGATGATGGTCGAGGCGGGTTTCAACCAGGTATTTGTGGGCATCGAGACGCCGGAGGCGGCGGGCTTGGCCGAGTGCAACAAGCGCCAGAACCAGCAACGTGACCTGGTGGCCGATGTGAAACGCATCCAGCGCGCCGGCTTGGAGGTGCAAGGCGGCTTCATTGTGGGGTTCGACAGCGACACGCCCACCATTTTTGCCCAGCAGCGGGATTTCATCCAAAAGAGCGGCATTGTCACGGCCATGGTGGGCATGTTGCAGGCCATTCCCGGCACCAAGCTGCACAGGCGGCTAAAGGCCCAGGGGCGCCTGTTGGGGCAGACCTCGGGCAACAATCTCGACGGCACCACCAACTTTGTGCCGCGGATGAACCGGGAAAAATTGCGCGAAGGCTACCAGAACCTCATGTCGCACATTTATGCGCCCGGCCCGTATTACCAGCGGATTCGGACCTTTCTGCGCGAATACAAGCGGCCCAAGGTTTCCAGCCCGGTCAATTGGTGCTATTTCGTGGCGTTCCTCCGCGCCAATCTCCGGCTCGGCGTTTTTGGCAGCGGACGCATTCAATATTGGCGTCTGCTGGCGTGGACGTTCTTCCATCGCCCGCGGCTGTTTCCGCTGGCCGTGACGCTGTCCGTCTTCGGCCTTCACTTTCGCAATACGTCCCGCGCGCTGAGCCAGTAAGGATGGCGGCGTTCCGTTCTCCGGGTGCCGGCGGCCTGCGGGTCGCCGGTATCTTGGTCCCCACGGGACCGCCCGAGAATAGCCCGGCATTTCAATGCCGGGAAATCACCAACTGCGGCCCCCGTCCCGCCGGGACGGCTGAACCGGCGGCCAATGGATTTCGCGGTGGCACGTCCATTCGAGCGCCCGACTCAGCCGTCCCTGCGGGACTTCGGGCGATAGCAAACCAGTTCCCGGCATTGAAATGCCGGGCTAGTTTCAGGCTGTCCCGTTGGGACCAAGACGGCGCTCGTTTTCGTCTTCAAAAAATTCAGCGAAATTACGTGCATACACTATAGCGGCTACGAGGACGACGGCGATTTCTACGAGGGATCGGGCCTCCGCAAACCGCCTATTCACTGAAGCCAATGGCTGGCGCAGATGTTCAGAGCCGCCCTGACGGTCAACCGCCGGCGAAACAAACGGCCTGTCGGAGATTTGTCCGTGTGCGAATGTTTACATTGGATGGCAAATATGACCAAAGACGCGACGGTATCGGTGTGGCTTACGGCCCGCGGCAAACCCGACTTGGCTGCTTCTTATAAACAAATATACAAAGTGCTTGCCTCCGGGGGGCGGACTCCCTTAAAAAGAGTCTCATCATGCACACCCCCCTGGCCGCGCCGGCGCCGGAGCGCGTCGTTGATTCCCGTTCCGCGGGCGGACGCCTGCTGTTGAGCGCGCTGGTGGCGGCGCTCGGCTCGCTGCTGTTCGGCTTTGATACGGCGGTGATCTCGGGCATCACCGAGGCGTTGCGCCAGGCGTTTGGGCTCAATGACAACCTGCTGGGCTTTACGGTTTCGAGCGCCTTGTTTGGCACCATGGTGGGCGCCTTGGGCGCCGGCCGGCCGGCGGATTGGTGGGGACGTAAACCGCTCCTGTCCCTGCTGGCGGTCTTTTTTCTGGTGTCAGCCACGGGCTGCGCCCTGGCGTGGAATTGGTATGCGCTGGTGTGCTTCCGCTTTCTCGGCGGCGTGGCGATCGGCGCGGCGTCGGTGGTGTGCCCGATGTACATCTCCGAGATTGCCCCGGCCCGGCGACGCGGTTTCCTGGTGTGCGTGAGCCAGTTGAATATAGTGGGCGGCATCCTGCTGGCCTACGGATCGAATTATCTCATTGCCCATTTTCTCGGCGCCGACGATCCGGCGGCGTGGCGTTGGATGTTTGGGGTGATGGCCGCGCCGTCGCTGTTGTTTTTGCTGTCGGTGCTGGCGGTCCCGGAAAGTCCCCGCTGGCTGGTCAAGCGCGCGCGGCCGGCGGACGCCGAAGCCGTGCTGCGTCGTTTGGGTCATGACAACCCGGCGGCGGCCACCCGCGAGATTGAGGCGTCATTGGCCTCTGAAAAGCGGGTGGGTGGCGACCGGCTGTTTCAGCGCAAATATCTCAAGCCGCTGCTGCTGGTGGGCATGGTGGCCACCTTCAACCAGCTCGATGGCATCAACGCCGTGATTTATTACACCACGGATATCTTCCGCATGGCGGGAGCCGACCGCGCCGGCGCGCTGATGGAGTCGGTGATTGTGGGGCTGGCGAACCTGGTGATGACGCTGGTGGGCATGGTTTTGATCGACCGCGTGGGGCGGAAGCCCTTGTTGCTGGTGGGGTCAGTGACCTTGGTCTTGTCGCATGTGCTCGCGGCCTGGGTCTTTGCCACCCACACGCCCGGCTGGTTGGTGATTGCGGCGATGATGGGGGTGGTGGGGTCGCATGCTTTTTCGCAGGGCGCGGTCGTTTGGGTGATCATCAACGAGCTGTTGCCCAACGCCGTGCGCGCCTCCGGATCGGCTTTGGCGTGTTTTTGGGTCTGGGCGTTGTGTGCCGCGGTGGGCTGGGGATTCCCGGTGGTCGCCCGGGCCTCGGGCGCGCTCGTATTTGGCTTTTTTGCCCTGATGATGGTGGCCCAGTTTTTCCTGGTGGCCAAATTCCTGCCGGAGACCAAAGGGATCAGCCTGGAGGATATGGAGCGGCACTTGGAACGTCGCTGACGAAAATATTCAACGCTCAACCTTCAACGCCCAAGGGATCGGTAACTGGGAAATGGAAACAAGGCGGGGTGGAAACTTGCCGCGTCCGTCTCCCGGGACGTAGCCGTCGTAACCTACAGCTTACATTCTGGATTGGGGATTTGACTAGCCTTGGCGGAGATCGAGGGTGAGGGTGAAGCGGGAACTGACGTAATAGACTTCGGTAAACTCAATGGGTTGGCTACCGACGTCGAAGACCTGGTGGCGGCGGAGCAGCAGGGAGGCCTTACGGGGGGTCTGGAGGAGCTTGGAAAGGTGGGCGTCCGAGGTGACGGCGGTGAATTCTTCGCGGGCGCGACTGGGGCGCACGCCGGTGGTGGACTCGAGGGTTTCGTACAACGGGTTGTTGAAGTCTTCGTTGCCTTTCAAATTGAGCCGGGGATGGAACCAGGAGACGGAGTAGAGCATGGGCAGGTGGTTCCAGCCGCGCACGCGTTCCAGCCGCCAGGCGTAGGTGTCGCGGTCCAATTGCAGGCCCTGCGCGGCCGGTTTGGTGACGGGGGTTAACTCATACTTCAAACGGTAGTTTTCCACGGTAATGCCCTTGGCGGCCATTTCACGGGTGAAGCTGCGCCAGGCGGAAATGCCGGATTCCAGGTGCGTGCTGGCCACGCGGGTGCCCACGCCGGCTTTGCGTTGCAGGAGCCCCTCAAACACCAGCTTGCTGATGCCGGACCGGATGGTGCCCCGACTGACTCCCAATTGCAGGGCCAGTGTGCCCTCGTCGGGCAGCAGGCTGCCCTGCTGGTATTCCGGTTTTTGGATGAGTTCCCGCAGTAACTGCTCGACCTGGGCGCGCAACGGGATCGGGCTGTCATGATCCAATTTCAACATTTGATCAAATGTTTACAGAATCCTGTTTCTTTGGCAAAGGAACAATTAATCGAACCTCCGCTGTCAGGGTGTCCCCGACGAGGCTGCCTGATTGGCCGGGCGGGGCAGCCGGCGGGAAGCAAAACGGCCCGGTTTGCCCGCCTTCCGGCGGGAGCCTCCTCCTCGTTGCCGGTGGCTCACGCCGGGGTGGCGATAAAAAAAGCTTGCCTTGTTGGTTGTAATGTATATATGTATAAACAATAAACCATGAACGCCGGTCCATTCCTTCGAAGGTGCGTCACTGTGGCCACCGGGCCCACCCGCCCGGCCCGGGTGCGGCCGGCCGCCGTCAGAGCCGGTCCAAGACGGCTCAAACTGCGCCAGTTCCCGTTTTTCCCAATGCAACCATCAACCCGCCTGGTTCTCCCAGCAAGCATATGAAAAGCAAACGTCAGCCTCCGCGGTACCGGGCGTGCGCCTGGCTCACCCTGGTTCCCGCCCTGTTCGCCCTGAACCTCCATGCCCTTGATGTGATCGACCCCACGGGGGTGAACTACACGGGGATTTCCGACAATAGTTCCTACAACAGTTCCTACACCTCGGCGAACTTGTTTGCCCAGGATGTAACGGGGGTGGCCCTGGGGACCATCCTTTCGGGCAACGAATATGCCCGGAACGGCGTGGGCGATTGTTACGTGGCGTTTCAACTGGACACGGCGTACACGAATGTGGGGTCCGTCTTTTACGCGCAACGGGCCGGAGACAACCCGGCGTTGGATAAGATCGGCCTGCTGAGTATTTGGGCCAGCGCGACCACGCCGTTTACGGCGGCTGATCCGGGGACGGTGCCGGCTTCGGTGGTGGCGGTGACCAATACGACGGGCGGCGAATGGTGTGAGTACATCCTGACCAACCTGGTTTCCGGCCAATACTTTCTGGTTAAACTGCAACAGACGTCGGTGGGTGGCAACCCGGGCGGCAAGCAGCTTCGGCTCGGGGCGCAGCTCGGGCTGCCGCCGACGTTGATTGCTGCGCCGGTAAGCAAGAGTGTTTATGCCGGCGGGACGGCCACGCTGGCCAGCGCCAGCAGCGGTACGACCCCGGTTTACACCTGGTCGTTTGCCGGCGGTACACTGAGCAATAATGCGCGGATCTCCGGCGCGCAGACCGGCAGCCTGACCATTGCGGACGTGGCCCCAACGGATGCCGGGGTTTATACGCTGACGCTCTCCAATGCTTGGGGCACGGTCAGCGCCGCGGCCACGCTCACCGTTTTGACGCCGCCGACGAACGCGGCGGAGGCGGCGGTGATCGGGCTGGACCCGCTGGCCTTCTGGCAGTTCAACGAACCGGTGGGGGCGACCATTGCCCACGACTTGGAGGGTACCCACGACGGCACCTATGGCAGTGATTCGGGCCTCAGTGTGGCCGGGCCGGTATCGCCTGCGTTTCCCGGCTTTTCGGCCACCAATACGGCGGTGGCCACGTACGCGTTCGATATCAATTCCGCCGTCACCGTGCCGGCCATGAATATCAGCCCGACCAATGACGTGACCCTCCTGGCCTGGATCTACCCGGATGATTCAACAGGGGCGCAGCAGCCCTATACCGGCATCGTGTTCTGTCGCGGCGCCGGCACGATTGCCGGTCTCATTTGTTCCGCGGATGGCACGGAACTGGGGTATCAATGGGGCGGGGTTCGCTATTCGTTCGACTCCGGTCTGGTGCTGCCGGTCAATCAGTGGACGCTGGTGGCCCTGGTGTACACCACCAACTTCACGACGTTGTATTGCGGCACCACCAACGGCATCGTGCTGTCGGCGGTGGATAATTACGCGCAGCCGGGCCAGACGTTTGCGGCGTCCATGATGATCGGCTTGGACACCGACGTGGGCGAATCCTCCCGGACGTTCAACGGGTCCATTGACGATGTGGCGTTTTTTGACCGGGCCTTGTCCGCCGCGGAGATTGATGCGATCTATGCGGCCGGTACGGGGCTGGTGCCCAGCCTGGAAATACTTAGCCAGAGTGCCACCAACCTGACGGTCTTCCAGAGCCGGCCGTTCACGCTCTCCGTGCAAGTGAGCGGGCTGAGTCCGGCCTACCAATGGTACCGGGCCGGCACGGCGCTGACGGGGGCGACGAATGGTTCGTTGACGGTCACGAACGCCACCGTGGCCACCGCCGGAAATTATTTTGTGGTGGTCACGAACGAGGTCAACACGGTCACCAGCGCGGTCTTCAGTGTGACGGTGCCCAGCTACGTGGTGTTGCCCATCGGCCCTTCGGGTGCCATTTACACGGGCGTGAGCGCCAGCAGCACCTACCCGGGCGGAGGTTATGAGGCTACCAACCTGTTCGATGTGGATTTGACGGGCGTTCAGCTTGGTACCCAGTTGACGGGCAATGACTGGGCGGATAACGGGGCCGCCAATTCGTATCCGCCGGCGTTCGTGGCGTTCCAGGTGGATCAGGTATACCGTGCCAGCGCCATCCTGTACGCCCAGCGCAATAGTCAGCCGGGTGACGCGGTCGACAAAATCACGTCTCTTAGTCTATGGGCGAGCCAGACGACGCCGTTTAGCGCCAGTGATCCGGGGACAGCGCCAGATACGACGGTAGCCATCGCGGACCTGAATGCGGCGGTGCTGGAGGCTTACGTGTTAACGAATCAAATCAGCGGCCAGTACTTTTTGATGGAAGTGGAGCAGAATCCGGCCGTGAACGAGAGCAACATTGGCGGCAATGAATTCCGCCTGGCCACTTGTGTGGTGCCCACACCGCTGGCCTGCTCGAATTCCCCGGCCGGCCTCGCGCTCATCTGGCCCGCCGGGGCGGCCTTGCAGCAGGCGGTGGACGTCACGGGGCCCTGGGTGATGGCCGTGGGGGTGACCAACGGCGTGCCGATCCCAACCACGGCGGCCAAACAATTCTACCGGATCCTGTATTGAGCGCCTGCCCCCAGAAAACTGAGGCGGACCGGGAACCAGTTTCCCGGTCCGTGCCGGCCATTTCCGGGCGGGAATCGGCCGGGGGCCGACCGCCGGCCTTTACCCTGATCGAGTTATTGGTGGTCATAGCCATCATCGCCATTCTGGCGGCGTTGCTGCTGCCTGCGCTTGCGCGGGCCAAGGCAAAGGCCAAGCAAACCTATTGCGTGAATAACCAGCATCAGATGGCCATTTGCTTCCAATTGTACGTCACGGATTACAACGACTGGTATCCGATCCACGATGGTTGGGCGGCTGTGGGCGGGCAGCGGCCGACCAATGCCGTGGTCACGGGCTATGCCGCCAGCTACGGCGGGCAGGAATCCGAAACGAATCGGCCTCTGAATGCCTTTGGCGGCACCGTAAATATCTTTCACTGTCCGGCCGACAAGGGGGATTCCCTGAATGTCGGGGTGTCCAGTTGCTGGGATGCTTGGGGTAACAGCTACTTGGTGGAATGGAACGCCGATGATTTCCGGGTGGCCAAGGTGACGGGGAGCAAGGGAAAATACGCTGCCGCGAGCCAGTCCATCAAGGCTGCGCGTGTGAGCGTGCGGCCATCCTCTAAGATCCTGCTGGGCGACTGGCCCTGGCAGGGCAACCGCGATCCATCGCTGCCTGCCAGCGTGTGGCACAATTTCCGGGGAAATCGCTCGGAAGCGATCCTGTTCGGCGACGGCCATAGCGAGTTTTTCCAGTTTCCCTCGGACCTCAGCGCCAACGAGGGCACGCCGCCGGATCCCAATTACCTGTTCTGGTGAGCGGCCGCTACCGCGCAAAAATCTGCCGAATCACGTCCTCGATGGGCACTTCCTGAATGTCGATGTCCGTCACCGGCAGGTCATCGAGCAAGGATTTGCAGGCGGCAATGACGCGGTCACGTTTGACCTTGAGCGTGATGGCGGTGGCGGATTGCTCGGTCACCTCGCCATAGCGGGACAAGTGCTCGCGCGGGTGGCCACCGGCGTTTTCGCACTGGATGGTGATGAGCTTGAAATCGGCGAAGCGGTCCACGATCTCGTCCAGCCGGCCGTCGAAAAAGAGTTTTCCGTGGTCGATGATGATCACGCGTTGGCACAGCGCCTGGATGTCCGCCATATAATGGCTGGTGAGGATGATGGTGGTCTTTTGCGTGGCGTTGTGCTGGCGAATGAATTCCCGGACGATCTTTTGCGAGACCACGTCCAAGCCGATGGTGGGTTCATCCAGCAGCAGCACCTTGGGCTGGTGGAGGAGCGAGGCGATGAGCTCCAGCTTCATGCGTTCGCCGAGGGAGAGTTCGCGGACGTTGACGTCCAGTTTTTCCCGGACATTGAGCAACTCGGACAATTCGGCGACCGTGCGGTGGAAGCGGTCGGCGGGGATGCCGTAGATTTTGGCGTTGAGCTCAAGCGACTCACGCGCCGGCAGGTCCCACCAAAGCTGGTTTTTCTGGCCGAGCAGCAGGGCGAACTGGCGCCGGTAGTCATCGTGGCGTTCCCAAGGCGTGTGGCCGAGCACCCGGGCCGAGCCGCTGGTGGGGTAGAGCAGCCCGGCGAGCATTTTCAGGGTGGTAGTCTTGCCGGCCCCATTGGGCCCCAGGAAACCGACCAACTCGCCCGGCTCGATTTGGAAGCTGACGTCGTTGACCGCGAGGGTTTGCTCGTATTGCCGGTGGAACAAGCCACGCACGGCGCCCGAGAAACCCGGGCGCTTTTTATAGGTGCGGAAGGCTTTGGTCAGGTTGTGGACCTCGATGACCGGCATAGCGGCGGCCAACATGCACCAAAGACGGCCAAAGGGAAAATCCTTTCAGATGAATTCAGATCATCTGCCCCCTGGCGGCCGGCTAACGAATCAATTGCTTTTCGAGGTAATGCACCACCTGGCGGACGTTGGAATCCACTTCCATGCGGTCCTTCACCAGGCGGCAGGCATGTAGTACGGTGCCGTGATCGCGTCCGCCGAAGGCTTCCCCAATGGTGTTGAGGGAGCTTTCAGTCATCTGGCGCGACAGGTACATGGCGATCTGGCGCGGAAACGCAATGTTTTCCGGGCGGCGCTTGCTGGTCATGTCGGCCAAGCGGATGTCGAAATGTTCAGCCACCCGTTTTTGGATGACCTCGATGCTGATGGTTTGACGGCCTTCCTCGTGCAGAATCTCACGCAGAAGGTTTTCCACAACCTCAATGGTCAGCTTCTTGCCGGTCAAAGAAGCGTAGGAGGCAACGCGGATCAAGGCCCCTTCCAAGCGGCGGATGTTGGTCCGGATGCGCGTGGCGAGGAAATTAATGATGTCCTCGGGCAGGGTGACGTTCATTACTTGCGCCTTCTTCTTGAGAATAGCCAGGCGCATTTCAATGTCCGGCGGTTGCAAATCGGTGACCAGACCCCACTCGAACCGGGAAACCAAGCGGCTTTCGAGCCCCTGGATTTCGCTGGCCGGCCGGTCACAGGTGAGCACGATCTGCTTGTGCGACTCGTGCAGGGCATTGAACGTATGAAAGAACTCCTCTTGGATCCGCTCTTTGCCGGCCAGAAACTGGATGTCGTCGATGAGCAACACATCGGTCTGGCGGTATTTCTTGCGGAACGTTACGAGCTTGTTGTTTTGGATGGCGTCAATGTACTCGTTGGTGAATTTTTCCGACGAGACATAGGCGACCCGGGCACCCTTTCTGCTGCCCGTGACATGCTGGCCGATGGCGTGGAGCAAATGGGTTTTGCCCAAGCCGACGCCGCCGTAGAGGAAAAGGGGATTGTACGATTTACCTGGCGCCTCGGCGACGGCTTTGGCGGCGGCAAAGGAAAAATTGTTGTTGGTGCCCACCACGAACGAATCGAACGTGTTCTTGGGGTTGAACGGCACTTCGCCGTGGCCATTGTTGCGTTCCGCCGAGCTTTCGGAGGGCTTGGTCCGCGGCGAAATCGCAGTGGCGGGGTGGAGCGCCGCGAGCGCGGGCAGGGTTGGACCGGCTGCCCCGGGGGCGGTGGTGGAAGCCACGGGAGGGGCCGGGGTGACTTCGGGGACGCGGAATTTGATCTGCAGCCGGCTGCCGGCTGCCACGGCCACCGCATCCTGGAGGAGGCTAAGGTAATTGTCCTTGAGCCAGACTTCACAGAATTCGTTGGGTACTTCCATCGTCAAATGCTGGCTGTCCACCATACATGGGCGCAACGGGGCGAACCACATGTTGAACGTGTCCCTGCTCAGTTTGACGCGGAGATGCTCCTGTGCCGTGTTCCAAATTTTTTCTGCCGAAATTTGCATGTTTTTACCACCAATTCCCGACTTTTTTACGTTTTATTCACTCTACCTTTTCGCCGGCAATCACCCATGGACTCGGGCTACAAGTGAACCGCGACTTACCATGATTTTCAAGACAAAACACAAGCTGTTTATAGCCGGCGACCATTTGGTTTAAAATGGTGAAATACCAATATATTGACTATCAACGCTTTGCGTTTTTATTGCCTGTGGTTTCCGCAGATTCCAAGCGGAATTCAGACAATTGCTCTTTCTGGAAGCAATCGGTGAGGATGTTTTTATTTCATTGGGGGTCGAGATACGAGGACAACATATTAACTTTTGTTCCCAAGTTATTCACAACGTTAAAAAAGGCCGTGAAATGGCCCGATTTTGAGTGCGAGCCAATCCGGTACCGACGGCCGGAGGGACGCGATGGCATCGCTCACGGCCCCGGCCCCATTGCTGGCGGTCGGCGGGGCGGGAGACCTGCTGGAATTGGCGGCTTATGGCGGACGCCGGAGTCATTACAGTTGCTTCTACTTGTAAAACCGGTTTGACAACAATAAGGGAGTATGATTAATTATGCGCAGTTGCAGGTGCGCTGGACAGCGACTGGCAACCGATCGATTGATGATCGTTTGATCTTTGAATTTAAAATAATTTTCGGCTCCGGCAGAGTGCAGACGGAGCGCGAGTTCTCCGTAATCTTACGTTGTACTCATTCTGAATTCCCCGGCTTTTTCGGCCATCCCCTGGCTGACTAAGCCGGTTTTTTCTTTTCCGGGGGGTCTTGGCGCTGCGCCGGCAGCTTGTTTTTCGCGGCGGGTCGTTCACCCCCCACCGAACCCGGTTCCCGGCGCGTTGACAGGGTTTTCACCCGCTGTTACCGTTTCCGTTCAATTTGCAATGGAATACAAAGATACATTGAACCTTCCGCGCACGGACTTCGCGATGAAGGCCGACTTGGTGACGCGGGAACCGGCCCGCCTTAAACAATGGGAAACCGCCCAACTGTACACGCAAATCCAGCGGCAGCGGGCGGGCCGCCAGAAGTTTGTGCTGCATGACGGGCCGCCCTTTGCCAATGGTGACGTGCACATTGGCACCGCGCTGAACAAGATCCTCAAGGATATCATCATCAAGTACAAGACGCAGCGCGGCTTCAGCGCCCCGTACGTTCCCGGCTGGGATTGCCACGGTCTGCCCATCGAGTTCAAGGTTTCGCAGGAAATGCGCAAGCAGGCGGCGGCCGGTCAGGCCGATCTTTCCGCCGAGCCGGCGACCGTGCGCAAGGCGTGCGACGCGTACGCCCGCAAGTACATTGCCCTGCAGCGCACCCAGTTTAAGCGCCTGGGGGTGTTGGGTGATTGGGAGAATCCGTACCTCACCCTCAACAAGGAATACGAGGCCGATGAGCTGCGGCTATTTGCCGATATTGTCGAAAAGGGCTTTGTTTACCGGGGAAAAAAGCCGGTTTACTGGAGCATTCCCTGCCGCACGGCTCTGGCCGAGGCGGAAGTGGAATATCAGGACCACGTGAGCCAGAGCGTTTACGTGAAATTCCCCGTGGTAGGGCGCGAAAAGACCTATGTGGTGATCTGGACCACCACGCCCTGGACCTTGCCGGCGAACTTGGCGGTGGCGTACAACCGTGAATTCCAATATGTGACCGCCCAGGTGGGCGACGAGAAATACATCGTGTTTCGCGGCCTTCTGCCCACCGTGGCCGAAAAATGCGGCTGGATCGGTTACACCGAAACGCCGTTCCCCGCGGCGGAGCTGGCCACCCTGGAATATGTGCATCCCTTTATTCCGGCGCGTAAAGGCCGCGCTTGGGCGGCGGATTTTGTGACCGCCGACACGGGCACAGGCTTCGTGCACATCGCTCCCGGCCACGGTCAGGACGACTATAATCTGGGCCGCGCCCAGGGCTTGCCGATTTATTCGCCGGTGGATGACGACGGCCGGCTGGCGCTTACGACGGATTTGCCGGTGGAGCAGCAAATGCCCGCCACGATGGTGGGCAAATCCATTTTGGAGAAGCATGGCAAGAGCGAGGCCAACGAAGTGGTTTTGCAAGAGTTGCGCGCGCGCCAGGTGCTGTTGCACCAAGAGGATTACCGGCACAGCTATCCGCACTGCTGGCGCAGCAAGACGCCCATCATTTTCCGGGCGATGGACCAATGGTTTATCAAGATCGACCACATGGTGGCCGGCGCGGCCGGGCCGGTGACGTTTCGGCAGGCGGCCGTGGCGGAGATCGACCGGGTCGCGTGGATTCCCGATTGGGGCGTGAACCGCATCAAAGGCGCGGTGCAATCGCGGCCGGACTGGTGCATCAGCCGCCAGCGCAGTTGGGGCGTGCCGCTGCCGGCGTTTTATGATGCCCAGGGCGGGGCGATCCTCGATGCCCGGTTGGTTCGCCAGGTGGCGGATTTGATCGAGCAGCACGGCTCCAACGTGTGGTTTGAGAAATCCGCGGCGGAGATTTGGGCCTTGGTGAAGCCGGTCGGCTGGACGGGCCCCGAGGCGGTGGCCAAATCCAACGACACGCTGGATGTGTGGATTGATTCCGGCTCCTCCTCGCGCGCGGTGATTGCGCGGCGGCCGGAGATTGCGGGCCAGGGGCGCGCGTTTCAAGCCGACATGTATTTGGAAGGCAGCGACCAGCATCGCGGCTGGTTCCAGTCTTCGCTGTTGCTTTCGTTGGCGGGCAATGGGGCGGCGCCGTTCCGGACGGTGCTCACGCATGGCTTCATGGTGGATGCCGACCGGGAGAAAATTTCCAAGAGCAAGCAGGGCGGCTATGAAAAGCCGCAAACGGCCGAGGCGTACGTCAAGAAATGGGGCGCCGACGTGGTCCGCCTGTGGGTGGCGTCGCAGGACTTCCGCAACGACATCGTCGTGAGCGAGGAGCGCGTGAATAAAGTGGGCGAGACCTATCGGGCCATTCGCAATGCCCTGCGGTACGAGCTCTCAAATCTGTACGATTTCGACCCGGCGAAACACGCCGTGGCTGACGGCCAATTGACCGGCTTGGACCGCTGGATTCTCGACCATTATGCGCAACTCGAAGCGGAAGTCGTGGCCGCCTACGACCGCTACGAGTTTCATGTGGTGTATCAAAAGGTCAGCCAGTTTGTGGCGGTGGAACTTTCGGCGATCTACCACGACGTGATCAAGGATCGGCTGTACACCGACCCGGCGAATTCGCCGCGCCGGCGCTCCACCCAGACGGTGTTGCATCGGCTGGTGACGGGCCTGTGCCAGATGTTGTCGCCGATCCTGGTCTTTACGGCCGATGAAGCCTGGGAATTTGTGCCGGGCCACCGGACGGCGTCGGTGCATGAGGCCGTCTGGCAGCCGGTGGTTTTCACGCGGCCCGAGGCGGAGGCCAACGAATGGCAGGGCCTGTTTGCCTTGCGCGATGCGGCGTTGCCGGAACTGGAAAAGGCGCGGCAAGCCAAGCTGATTGGCAAGTCGCTGGAGGCCCGGCTGACGTTGCAGGGCGGCAGCGCGGCTTTGGCTGGCGCCAAACTGCATCCGGATTCGCTGCGCGAACTATTGAATGTCTCCCAGGTGACGCTGGACGCATCCGGCGGGGAAACGGTCTCGGCCACCGTATCCAAGGCGGACGGCCAGAAATGCGAGCGTTGCTGGCATTGGGAATCGGATATTGGCCGGAGCGCCGAGCATCCCACGCTGTGCGGCCGTTGCGTGCAGGCGGTCCAGGAACTGGGAAAAGGCTGAGATGCTCTGGGAGCTTGCCTCGCTCGCGTTTCCGCTACGGATTCCCCTCTGCCACCGCTTCCGGAGTCGGCGGCAGTTTGGGCCGGGGCAGGGCCAGGTAATCCCATAGCAAACGCAGATGTTCCGGATGATACTTGCCGGGCACCGAGGCGCCGTAGGCCACGTGTCCATAGAGAAACGCCAGATGTTCCAAGGGGCCCGCGGCATCCGGAATTTGCGCGGCCAGTTGCCGGCAGAATTCGCGCGGTGTTTGGGGCGAATGCGGCACGTCCTCGTCCAACGCCCAGCTTTGCAAGGCGGCATAGGTGTAGGCAATCAACTGTTCCGGTGGCCAAATTTGATTAGCCCCAGTCTGGAATGGGTTTTTGAAGGTTCTGAAAGGGGGCACTGGCGTTTTTCGGGCCGCCGTCGCCGCGGGCCGGGGATGGTATCCGCCAAACAGGGACGCGATCAAATTGCGAATGGCCGCCCACAGGCCCCTCAACATCGTCAAAATCATCTCCCGATAGCGATAAAACAGCCAACCGACCCCGGCGAAGGCGGCCAGATAAAACAGCGTCTTGAACAAGGCATATGCGGGGCCGGTGGCGGGCAACGTTGCAGGCTGGGGTCCCTCCGTTTGGCCTCCGCCGCCAGCCGGAGCGCCAGCGGATGGTGGTGTGCCGGCAGGCTGGTCGCCCGGTGCCCCGGAGTTTTCCTTGGGGTTTTGAGCGGGGCTTTGACCGGATGAGGAGGGCGGATTCTCCGGCTGGGCGTTTGGCGATGCCTGATCGCCCGCCCGTCCGGAACCCTGGCCATTGGGATTGAAACGGGCGGCGTATTGGCTGGCGCGGCGCAATTGATAATCCACTTGATAGCGCAGGGTACCCCAGGCCTCGCCCGCGCCCGGTCGGGGCAACAACAACGACGCGCACAGGACCACCAGGATGCCGGCCGCTCCGAACTGAATCCAGCCGAGGGCGATCTTGCCTGGCATGGCCACGTAGCGCTGGCGCAAATAACGGCGCAGTCCCAGGAAACTGGTGGTCACGAGCAGTCCCAAGGCGGCGGCCAGATAGCAAAAGAGATAAACAAAACCCTGGTGGCGTGCCGCCAGATTGCCTGCTGGCAGCAGCATCTGGCCCACGCCAAAGGCCGGCAGCGCCGCCAGCGAAAAATAGATGAGCCAGATGCCCGGGACCTGCGCGCTGGATTTTCGTTTCTTTTTTTCCGGCGGGGTAGGGGAAGCGGGGCGGCGGGCCGCCAGGGGCAGACTCCGGCCAGCTGGCGATGCCGGTGGATTGGCAGGCGAGGCAGCGGTGGTGGCGGGGACGGCCGTGGGTGGATTGCCGCGTGCTTGTTTCTCCAGCCACTTGGGGAGTTTTCCAAGGGTGGCCAACAGCCCCTGACCGGAGGCGTCGGCATCGTCATCCACCAAGGTGCAGTTCACCGTGAGCTTGTGGGCAGTGAACCAGACCAGGCCGAGCAACACGGCTCCCAGGAACACGCTGTGCTGCACCACGGTGAGGTAAAGCCAGGTGGCCAGCGCCAGCAGCAGGCCGTAAACCACGGCCTGGGTATCGCCTTGTTCAATGCCGATACGGGTGATGAGCACCACCGCCAGCACAAACCAGAACATCACCCAACGCACGCCCGTGACGGCCTTGCTCCGATAAAAGACTTCCAAAAGGAAGAAGCAGACACTGTGTACCAGAATTATGAGCAAGGCCGGGCTGAGGGCGATGACCAAGTAGTCGGCCGGCGTCTTGGTGGGACGGCGAATTTCCATATTATCGGGTGCCCGCAAATTGCCGGAGGCTAAATGGGGCCACGAGGCCGAGGCACAAGCCGAACCAGGTCACTGGCAGTATTTGTTTCCGTTGGAGCATGGCGTTTATCTGATCACCGCTTGGGCGCATAGGTTTGTGACGCTTTCCTCGGAATTGACGAGGTGAAAATTGACGCCTTGGGCGAGCAGGATTTCCGCCCACTCCGGAGGTTTGGCCCAATCCGGCAGGGCCTCGGTGCCACAAATGGCCACGATGGCGGTGACCAGAAAACCTTGGCGAACCAGTTCGCCCAGCGAAAGCGCCATTTCGGGTGTCACCCGGCTCAACACGGCCACGGCGGTGGCATCGCGGGGAATCCGCACCGCGGCTTCGCGAATAAGAGCCGGGAAATCCAAGCCATCCGTCGGTTCCAGCCGGGCGAGGGTTTCGAGGATGCGCAGGAAATTATCCGGGCTTTTGCGGGTGGGCA
Source organism: uncultured Bifidobacteriaceae bacterium (assembly GCA_964437865.1). Classification (GTDB taxonomy): domain Bacteria; phylum Verrucomicrobiota; class Verrucomicrobiia; order Limisphaerales; family UBA11358; genus UBA11358. The sequence continues at coordinate 30,924 of CAYTJG010000021.1, forward strand.
CCACGACGGGTTGGAGCCGGGTGTTTTCGGCCGCTACCGTGGCGCGTTCGCGGGCCAGGGTGCGGTTGAGAAATTCGCCCTGCCAGCCTTCCTCGCGGATGCGGTCGGCGGCATCGCGGCCGTTGGTGATGAAGCCGATCTGCTGGCCTTGCAGAAACACCGCATTGGCCAGCGCCGCCACCGTTTCGATGGCCAGTTCGGCCGAGTTTTCGCCGATGACGCCAGGGTAAGCGGCTTGATGGAAGTCGAGCAGCAGGGTGGCCCCGGCCACGCGGGAATTCTCGAACACGCGGCTGTGCAGGAGACCCGTGCGGGCGGTGGCACGCCAGTGGATGCGGTTCAACGGGTCGCCCTGCTGGAACAAGCGCACCCCGGCCAGCCGGGTGGGGTCTTCGAAGAGCCGGTGCGCCACCCGGATTTCGCCGATGGGCCGGCGCGAGGCCAGGTTATAGCCTTGCAGCGGCAGCACTTTCGGCAGCACCAGCACGAATTGCGGTTCGGTGAGCAGGTGATACCGCCTGTGTAGCCCGAAAACATCGCCGGTCTCCACTAGCAGCGGGCCAAACTGGTAATAGCCGCGCTGGAGAAACTTCACCTCGTAGTTGAAAACCGACTCTTGTTCCCCGGGCTTCAGCCGGGTGAGGGCCACCCACGGTCCATCCACTTCCACGCGCGGCCGAATGTGGCGTCGGCCCCGGTCTGGCAGCGAATCCTCCAGGAGCACCCAGGGCACGGTGAGTCGGCCGCGATTTTCCACCTGCACTTCCATCTGAATGGTCTCACCGATCTCGCAGACCCGGTTTATCGCCGTGCGGCTGGCAGCCAGGTTGCCGGCCCAGGTCCAGGCCAGCAAGCGGCCCAGCCCGAGTGTGCCGCCCAGCACATACATGGCGTAGACGAGCAGGCTTAAGTGAAACACCAGCCCCAGCACCAACAGAACCGTAATGGCGAGGATCCATTTCATTCAAGTTAGCGGACTTCGGCGGCTACCGTGGGCACCGGGACGGAATCCAGGATCTCCTCGAGAATGGCGGGGACTGTCTTTTTTCGCAGCCGGCTTTCCGGGCGCAGGATTACGCGATGCCCCAAAACGAACGGCAGCACCTGCTTGACGTCGTCCGGGAGCACGAAACCGTAGCCGTTGATGGCGGCGAAGGCTTGGGCGCAACGGGACAGGGCCATGGAGGCGCGCGGGCTGCCGCCGAGCATGACATCAAAGTGTTCCCGGGTGGCCCGCATGATCTCCACCACGTAGCGGGAGACCTTTTCATCCACATGCACCTGTCGCACAGCCTGCTGGCAGGCCAAAACTTCCTCGGCCGAGGCGGCGGTTTCCAGGGTTTCGAGTGGATCCTGGATTTCGAAGCGCTGCAACATGGCCACCTCCTGCTCCAGCCCGGGATAACCGAGGCTCAGCCGCACCAGGAAGCGGTCCAATTGCGCCTCGGGCAAGGGAAAGGTGCCTTCGTGATCAATGGGGTTCTGGGTGGCCACCAGGAAAAAAGGGGGCGGCAGCTCGTAACGGTTGCCGTCGACGGTCACGGCCCGTTCCGCCATGGCTTCGAGCAGCGCCGCCTGGGACCGGGGCGTGGCCCGGTTGATTTCGTCGGCCAAAACAATCTGGGCGAAGAGCGGTCCGGGGCGGAATTCGAAATCCGTCGTTTTGGGGTTAAAAATGGAGCTGCCGGTGATGTCGTTGGGCAGAAGGTCGGGGGTGCATTGGATGCGTTTGAAGCTGCCGCCGATGGTGCGGGCGAAAGCCCTGGCCAGCACCGTCTTGGCCACGCCGGGTACGTCCTCGAGTAGGACATGCCCGCCGGCAAAATAGGCCATGACCGTCAAAATGATCTCATTATGTTTGCCGACAATGACTTTCTCGATGTTGTCCACGATGCGGCCGGCGACGGGTGCCACGAGGGAATCGGCGGGTTCACGGTCGGCGGCCGGGCGGATTTGGGGCCGGCGCGCCCCTTGGGCGCGGTTGGCGGCCACCGTATTGTCCGAGCCACATTCCGGGCATTTTACGGGCTGGCCGACGGCAAAACGGGTGGTTTCGATCTCCCGGCCGCAATAAACGCAGTTGATTTTGGGCATATTCGCGATGATGATGACTTCAGACTTGGCTATCAGAAACAGACCGGGTGAGGCACATAACCTCACGGTTTTGTAAGCTGCACTTGAACCCACCGTGACGGCAGGTTATCTTATTCACCCTTTTATGAGTCCTGAAACGACCGCCAAACTGACACACAACGAAGAGATCAAAGCCGCCATACCCACGCTGGCTGGCAACATCGCGGCCACCCTGGCGGATCCGAAGATTGACCATTTTACGGAGGACGACAATCAATTCCTGAAATTCCACGGCAGTTACCAGCAGGATGACCGCGATTTGCGCAAGACGGGTAAGAAATACATCATGATGGTGCGCAGCCGGGTGCCGGGCGGGGTGCTGACCGGCAAGCAGTACGCTATTTTCGACCAACTGGCTTCTACCGAAGGCAATAATACTCTGCGCATTACGGCGCGCCAGACCATCCAGTTTCATGGCGTGGTCAAAGACAATTTGCGAGCGGTCATCAAGGGCATCAACGAATCGTTGCTGTCCACGCTGGCGGCCTGTGGCGACGTGAACCGGAACGTGCTGGCGCCGCCCACGCCCGCCTACACGCCGGCGCGGGACGAAGTGTATGCGCACGCGCAGCAGGTGGCCCTGGCGCTGGCACCGCAAACCAAGGCCTATCACGCCATCTGGATTGACGGCCAGCAGCTCGACCTGAACTCGGAGGAAAACCGGGACTTCGTGGATCCGCTGTACGGCCAGGCGTACCTGCCGCGGAAATTCAAGGTGGCGTTCGTGATTCCGCCGGTCAACGACCTGGACGTTTTCACCAACTGTCTGGGCTTCATTGCCATTGTGGAACATGACAAGCTGTTGGGGTACAACGTTTGCGTGGGCGGCGGCATGGGCCGCAGCCATGGCAACACCGCCACGTATCCCCGGATGGCGGACGTCCTCGGCTTTATCCCCGCCGACCAAGTGGTGGCGGTGGCCCGGGCGGTGTTGACCATTCACCGCGATTTCGGCGATCGCACCGACCGCCGGCACGCGCGGCTCAAGTATGTCATTGCCGAGCGCGGCGTGGCTTGGGCGAAGGCGGAGTTGGAGACGCGTGCCCAGCTCACACTGGCGCCAGCCAAACCGTACCATTTTACGACCACGGCGGATCTGCTGGGCTGGCACCGGGCGGCGGACGGCAGCTCCTTTCTTGGTTTGTTCGTGGCGGCGGGCCGGATCAAGGACGCCGGCGGGTACAAACTGAGGACGGCCCTGCGCCACGTGGCGGATACCTTTCCGTACGTGGAGTTTCGTCTCACGGCCAACCAGAATTTGATCCTGGCCAATATCAGCCACGCCGACGTCCACGCCGTCAACATGCTGTTGTCGGCTTACGGCGTGCGGACAGAGAAGCAGGCCAGTCCGTTGCAGGCAGCGTCCCTGGCCTGTCCGGCCTTGCCGACGTGCGGGCTGGCGCTGGCCGAGAGCGAACGCGTGTTGCCGGGACTCCTCAGCCGCCTGGAAAAACTGCTGACCGAAGTGGGGTTGCCGGACGAGGAGATCATTATCCGCTCCACCGGCTGTCCCAACGGGTGTGTGCGGCCTTACATGGCGGAAATCGCGTTTGTCGGCAAGGCCCCGGGCCGTTACCAGGTCTGGCTCGGCGGCGATGCGGCGGGCACGCGCGTCAACCGGGTCTGGAAGGACCAGATGGTGGAAGCCAATTTGGAAACCGAATTCCGCCCGGTTTTCGAGCGCTTTGCCAAGGAGCGGAATGGCCACGAGCGCTTCGGCGACTGGTGTCAGCGCGTGTTGTTCAAGGACGGGAATTGAGTATTGCGGGCACTTTTCACAATTCCGCCGGGCTGGCGATGGCCGGGGTTGCCGATCGATTAATCGGCGCCCGAATCCAGCCAGCCGCCCGCGGCGAACACCTCACCCTATCATGATGACAGCCGACCAAATTGCCGCCGCCAATGCTGAACTGCGTTTCCAGCCGCCGCTGGAGATCATCCGCTGGGCCACCGCCCAGGCGGGCGGCCGGGCCATCGTATCCACGAATTTCCGGCCCTACGAAGCCGTGATTTTGCACCTGGTCACGCAGGTGCAGCCGGAGATCCCGGTCTTGTGGGTGGACCACGGCTACAACCGGCCCGCCACCTACCACCACGCCGAGTTGCTCAAGAAAATGCTCGGGCTCAACCTCAAGGCGTTTCTGCCCCGGTACACAACGGCACATTACGACACGATCCACGGCGGCGTGCCGGAGCCGGTGCCGGCCAACGAGGAACGCCTCAAGGCGTTCAGCGCCGTGATGAAATTGGAACCCTTCCAACGCGGCATGCACGAGCTGGCGCCGGTGGTATGGTTCACCGCCCTGCGCAAAGTGCAAAACCCCAACCGGGCCGGCCTGGATATTTTGAGCGAGGACAGGAATTTTCACACCCTGAAGGTGAGTCCGCTGTTTTATTGGAGCGATGCCGACCTGGAACAGTACCTGGGGAAGAACAATTTGCCCAACGAATGGGACTATTTTGATCCCGCCAAGGCGGATGAAAAGCGCGAATGCGGGTTGCACGCCAGTTGGGGCGGGGCGGCGATGTCGGGCGGGGCGGGCATTTGACGACGGCGCGGTCGAAAGCCCCCGGCCGCGGGCTGATCAATCAGCTTTCGATCCGGCCCCATCTGTGGTTAAATATTCAAAATGAGCAGTTATCATCTGGACCATCTGCAATACCTCGAAACCGAGGCCATCCACGTCATGCGGGAAGTGGCCGCGGAGTTTGAACGGCCGGCGCTGCTATTCTCCGGTGGCAAGGATTCGATCTGTATCCTGCGCCTGGCGGAAAAGGCCTTCCGGCCGTCGGAAATCCCGATGCCGTTCTTGAACATCGAGACCGGCCACGAGTTTCCGGAGCTGATCCAGTTTCGCGACTTCCGCGCCCGCGAGCTGGGCGCCAAACTGATTGTGCGCACCGTGGACGAGGCCATTGCCAAGGGGCTGACGCAGGCTACGCCGGGCGAGATCAGCCGCAACAAGCTGCAGACGCCCGTGCTGCTGGGCGCCATCGAGGAATTTCAGTTCGACTGCTGCATTGGCGGCGCGCGACGCGACGAGGAAAAGTCCCGCGCCAAGGAACGTTTTTTCAGCTATCGCGATTCCTTTGGCCAGTGGGACCCCAAGAACCAGCGGCCCGAGATTTGGAATCTCTACAACGCGCGGGTGAATCCCGGCGAGAACATGCGGGTGTTTCCGCTTTCCAACTGGACGGAAATGGACGTCTGGCAATACGTAAAGCGGGAGAAGCTCGGGGTGCCGTCGATTTATTTCAGCCACCAGCGGGAATGTTTCCGGCGCGGTGGCCAGTGGCTGCCGGTGCCGCCGGCGGCGATCCCGCCCAAGCCGGACGCTTTTGCGGGTGCCCGGCCCAAGGCGAACGAGCCGATCAAGCGGCTCGTGGTGCGGGTGCGGACCATTGCCGACATGATCAGTACCGGCATGATCGAGTCGCCGGCCGACAGCGTGGACGACATTATTGCCGAGGTCAGCGCCGCGCGGGTGACCGAGCGCGGCACCCGGGCCGATGACAAGGCCAGCGAGGCGGCGATGGAGGACCGGAAAAAGGCGGGCTATTTTTGAGCCGGTGGGTCTGGCACCCGCCCGCGGAATCAAGTTTTGGGGGCAGCCCCAGACTGGTATCGCTGGCGCCTTTGGCCCCCAGACTGCGGCCACGTTCCCGGTGCGGCGGCGAGGGGCTATTCCACGGAGGGATCCAGCCGCTTGTCAGGCACGAGGTATTTGCGCACGTAGTCGTGAACGGCGTTTTCGAGCGACGTCACGGGAGCGGCGTAGCCGGTGCCGCGCAAGCGCAGCAGGTTGGCTTGCGTAAAATACTGGTACTTGTCCCGGATGGCCGGCGGCATTTCGATGAATTTGATCACCGGTTTTTTCTTAAGCGCCGTGAACACAGCTTGGGAGAGATCGATCCACGTGCGCGCCTGACCGGAGCCGATGTTGAACAGGCCGTTGGCCCGCGGCGTGGCGGCCAGGTGCAGTGTCATCGCCACGCAATCCTTCACGTACAGGAAATCGCGCTTCTGCTCGCCGTCCTTGTATTCTTTGCGGTAGCTTTCGAACAACTGGATGATGCCCTTGGCTTGCACCTGGGCAAAACTCTTGTGCACCAGCGAGCGCATGTCGCCTTTGTGATCCTCGTTGGGCCCAAAGACGTTGAAAAATTTCAGGCCCACCATCCGGTTCAGAAACCCGCCGCGCTTGGCGTGCAGGTCGAACAGGTGTTTGGAATAGCCGTACATGTTGAGCGGACGCAAGGTATCGAGCTTGGATTCGTCGTCCTCCATGCCGGCGGAGCCGTCCCCATAGGTGGCGGCGGAGGAGGCATAGACGAAGCGGACCTTGTTCGCGAGCGCCCAATGGGCTAGGTCCTTGGTGAACTCGAAATTGTTCTTGGCCAGATACGTGGCATCGCGCTCGGTGGTGGCCGAACAGGCGCCCATGTGCAGCACCAGGTCGAATTTGCCCAAGCTGCCCGTTTGCAGGCGGGGCAGTAGATCCGCGGCCTCCACATAATCGGCAAAGCGGAGCGGGGTCAGGTTGCGCCATTTTTCGGTGGTGCCCAGAATGTCACAGACCACCGCGTTGTCGCACCCGCGACGGTTGAGCGCCCAAACCAGCGCGCTGCCGATAAAGCCGGCGCCGCCGGTGACGAGGACCCGGGCGTCGGAAAAGTCATTGGGTTTCATCATTTCAATCTACCAGCCTAAAACGTGCGCAAAGATCAGCGGCGCCACAATGGTGGCATCGGATTCGATGATATACTTGGGGGTTTTGACGCCGAGCTTGCCCCAGGTGATTTTTTCATTCGGCACGGCGCCGCTATAGCTGCCATAACTCGTAGTGGAGTCGCTGACCTGGCAAAAATAACCCCATAACGGGACGCCAGTGCGCTGCAGATCCTGGTGCAGCATGGGCACCACGCAGATGGGAAAATCGCCGGCAATACCGCCGCCAATTTGGAACATACCCAAAGGGCTCTTCCGGGTGGTGCGGGTGTAGAAATCCGCCAGCCAGGTCATGTACTCGATGCCGGTGCGGACGGTGTGGACCTGTTTTACGTCGCCCCGAATCACTGCGGCGGCGTACATGTTGCCCAAAGTGGAGTCCTCCCAGCCGGGCACGACGATGGGCAGATTCTTTTCGGCGGCGGCCAGCATCCAGG
>CAYTJG010000022.1:0-7879 GCA_964437865.1 uncultured Bifidobacteriaceae bacterium
CAAACCATAAATGCCATCACCAAAGGAAGTCAAGGTAATCTTAGGTTATCATTAACTGCCCCCTTTACCGTGCGTGCTATGGTTGGCGCGTAGGGTTCAGTTTTCCTAGAACTTCCTTTGGCCAGTGCTCTAATGAGTGAGCCGTTTTTCAGGTGCTATGGATCGCGCGTTGGGTCCAATATTTTCAAAAATGTTAGTGGGTTCGCGCCCATCAGTGAAGACATCCCGACATAAATACATTATTTGCACAGGAACATGATAACCCTGAGATTCACGTCGAGCTTCAGCTATCGCCTTAAATGAATACTCCGACACAAGGTCTCTATCCTCCCAGACATCATAGGTTACATAAACCATATTACCCCATCTCATATATCGCACATTTTCCTCCGCAAGGACCTTTTCCAGAGCTCCTATAAATTCCGTTCCACGAAGTTCTGGACAATCTAGAAACACACCATGAACCGAATTAATCCCAGGACGGAATGGCCAGCAGGGCGTCACCGAAATTATTGCAATAATGCCTATCACTAACACCGCGCCGAAACCTATGCGCCAACTGTTGGCAATTTTCATAACAATTTTAGCATTGTAAAGGGGTCAGTTAATTAGATTAATATATTGTCTGCAGGCTTGGTCATGTCGATTTGGCGCGAGCGCGCGGCTCTCGCCGGCTTAACAGCCAAGCCAGATACCCCCGGCTGCCCACGCCCAAGCGCCCGGCGACCCAACTCAGCGGCATCGTCGCTGCGGCGCGCAATTCTTTTGCCAAGGCCACCTTGGCCCGATCGCCTTTGCGCCTTTGCTTCAGCAACGCGTCGTTCCAACCCAACCGTTTGTAAAGGGGGCCTGACTATCGACACTTCTGCCGCTCTTTCGTTTTCCGGCCCGGCGCCTGCAGAATTGACAAGTACATCCATAAAGGGGTCCTAAAATTTTCGTATTCACCCATATTTTAGAGTGCAGACTCCCGCTTTAACCGAGCCAGCTTCATAGTTGCGCGTTCTCCGGTGGCACGGTCCGCGGCCCGCGTGGCCGTAAGTAGCCCCAGCCCAGGCGCGCGCTTACCCGCCGGTGCCACCCGATGTTCTGCTCCCGCCGTGACTGGACAGTCAGTCACGAAATTGGCCGCACTGCCTGGCTCGGCGATACACGATATGCAAATGCCGCGCCATACGTGAGCATTCCAGCCCAACCCCATCGCCAAGTCAAACCCCTATTTTCCTGTTTCCCTGGCCCCTTAGACGAATGCCTTCCAGAGAGTCGCAGCGGGGGATTTCAACCGTCCCGCCGGGACGGAACTGCGCCGGGCGACGGGCACCCGCATTTGAAAATGCGGGCTATTATCGGACGCCGCTCTGCGGCTTCGGCGAGCAGCCAAGTTTGCCCTGAACAAAAAACGGCCAACCTGGCCAAATGGATAGGAATCGCGCCTCATCAATGTCCAAGGCAAGGCTCCAGCTTTGGAGGCTCCGGCCGGTGGTTGATCGGCTCAGGGCCGCTTGGCGGGCGGGGTCTTGGCGGCGATGTAGCGGACCACCGCCTCGGTGCGCGAACTGACATGCAGCTTGCTAAAAACATGTTTCAGGTGGCTGCACACGGTATCCACGCTCAGTTCGAGCTTTTCGGCGATGGTCTTGTTGGGATAGCCCTGCGACAAGAGCAGCAGAATCTGTTCTTCCCGGGCCGTGAGGTGCATGGACTCATCCTGCACCTTGGTCTTCTGGCGGAACGACTCGATGACCCGGCGGGCGATCTGACTGGTCATGGGCGCGCCGCCGCCGAGGACATCCAGCAGCGCGATGCGCAGGTCCGCCGGCTTGGTGCGCTTCAGCAGGTAGCCGTCGGCGCCGGCTTCGAGCGCGAGAAACACCAGTTCCTGGTCATCCATGGCGGTGAGAATGACGATTTGCGTCTGCGGCAATAAAACCTTGAGCCGCGCCGTGCATTCGATGCCCGACATGCGCGGCAGGAAGATATCCATGAGCACCACATCCGGCCGTTCGGCCGGCAGCATGCGCAAGGCTTCCTCGCCGGTGGCGCAGGCGCATTGGCAGACAAAGTCCGGGAAGGAATTGATGAGGGTGATCCAGCTTTCGCGGACCTTGGGCTGGTCTTCCACCAAGGCCACCTTGAGCCGGCGCTTGGGTGCGGTATCGGCGGGCGCGGTGCTCTTGGCGGGTTTGGGGGCGACGGTGCCGCCGGGGTTCACTGGTTTCTGTGGCGTCATAGTTTCAGGGGATCATCTTATCGGTGGACCGACCGAATGGCCAGACCCACCGGAGCCAGGCGGGCAAGGTACTCCGCGGCTGTTCCACCGGCACATTGAATTCCACACGGCAGCCCTGGCCGGGCGCACTGGTCACCTGGCAGGTGCCGCCCAATTCCTCCATGCGCTGCTGGAGGTTGGTCAGGCCGTGGCGCTCGGGGTTGACCGTGGCGGGGTTGAAGCCCTTGCCATTGTCCTGCACCACCAACAACAGTCGCTGGTCGTGCCACTGGATCTGCAAGTGTAACTCGGTGGCCTCCGAATACTTGACGGCGTTGTTGAGCGCTTCCTTGATGGCCATGAACAAGCTGCGACGCAGGGGCAGGTTAAAAATGGCCGGCGACGCCTCCGCCGCCACGTCGAACCGGCATTGGATGGGCGTGGGCTTGAGGAACTCCTCCGCGTATTTGCAGACGTAAGAGGTGAAATCCCGCAGGGTATCCCGCTGCGGATTCACCGCCCACAGGATCTCGTCCATGGTGGCGAGCAGCTTGCGCGCATCCTCGCAAATCTGAATCAACCGCTGCCGCGGCTTGGAGCCTTCGGGCAATTCGCATTGGGCCACCTCGCCGTGCAGCACCAACTGGGTCATCCGCGAGCCAATGTCGTCGTGGATCTCGCGGGCAATGCGGGTGCGCTCCTGCTGGAGGAGCCAGCGCTCCTTGCGTTGCAGCGCCAACTGCGCCATGAGCCGGAGGCTGACCAGCGTGGCCAGCGCGCAAACGGAAAGGAGCGTGAATTGAAACCAGCCGGTCTGCCAAAACGCCAGATTGACCGGTTGCAGGATCGACATGCCCACCACGTTTTCCGGCCAGTTCGACCGGGGGTTGGCGGCCAGTTGCCCCGCAATCGTGGCGGACGGCCAATCGACTCCCGGCTGCGTTCGGGTCTGCCAACGTTTCACCGTGTTGGGCACCACGCGCCAGCTCTCGTCCGATTTCACATCGATCTCGCGCCCATCCATCATCCGCACCCGCAAGCCCATGGTGACCCCGGCTTCAAAGGCGGCGTTAAAGGCGCGAATGGTGAGCACATGCCGGCCCGGCGTGAGAATGGGCGTGAGATCAAACACAAACAGCTCATGCCAGTCCACGCCGCGGCCCAATTCCCGGCCGTCCAGAAAGAGCGTAAACATGTCATCGGCTGTGATCACCAGCCGGCCGTAGGCCACGGCACTGCCGCCCGGCACCTCAAAGGTGCGCCAGAGTTGGCAGGTCTGGAAGTCGAAGGTGTTGCTCGCCCAAATCCATGGGCCCATCCAGTTGGTCAGCGTAACGTAGGATTCGGAGACCGTGACCACCGTGGCATTGGTGGCGCGCCCCTCGGCACCGTAGGCACCCTCCGAAAACAGGGCCAAGGCCACAAGCAAAGCCATGGCTCCGTGCCAAAACGGCAACCATCGCATGGGCTTAAGCTGGATTTCCAAGCGGTACAACATTTGGTTAATATCGCGCTTTCCCGCAAATGACAATCTGATTATTCCCGCCAGCACCATGGCAGGCCCAGGCGAAGTCGTATCGGGGTGCTGAATCAGAAAAGACGGTCCTTGCGCCGCCCAATGAAAATCGCCGGGACGACTGAACGTGCGCCGAGGAAAACCCGGCGCCCCGGGGCGTTTCACCCGTTTCGGTGATTTACGCGCGCGCGACTTTGCCTTTATCATGCGCCCAACAAAAGCCGCGACCTTTTATTTGCATCCAAATTTATGAAAACTTCCTGTTGCCTCTTCGGAGTGATTTGTCTGGGAGCTGTGCTGACAGCTCCAGCCGGATGGGCCGACCCGCTCGAGGCCGGTTTCCAACAGCCGCCGGACTCCGCCAAACCGCAAACCTGGTGGCATTGGATGAACGGCAATATCACCAAGGAAGGGCTCACTGCCGACCTGGAGGCCATGAAGCAAATCGGCCTGGGCGGTGCCACCATCGTGAACGTGGATTGCGATATTCCGCGCGGCCCGGTGCCCTTCATGAGCCCCGCGTGGCGCGATGATTTCAAATTTGCCGCCCAGGAAGCCCACCGTCTGGGTCTGGAACTCTGCGTGGAGAATTGCGCCGGCTGGTCCAGCAGCGGCGGGCCTTGGAACACGACGACCAACGCAATGCAGCGCCTGACCTCCAGCGAGACCAGCGTCCACGGTCCGGCCGCGTTCAACGCCGTCCTGGCGCAACCGCCGGTCACGCTCGGCTTTTACCGGGATATCGCCGTGCTGGCCTTCAAAGTGCCGCCGCCGGCGGTGACCGCCGCTCCGGCCGCCGCCCCGGGCAAGATCGAAATCAAGCACGCCGTTTACGAAGCCAAGGGCGGTGGCGGCTCCGTGGACGTCACCGCTAAAATCATCGCCCTGATGCGGGCCGGCGAGAAATCGGTGGCCGCGAGCAACGATAAGATGGGCGGTGATCCGGCCTCCGGCGAGGTGAAACAATTGCGCGTGGAATTGACGGTGGACGGCAAGCCCGACACCCTCACAGCCGACGAAAACGACATCCTGCCATTGCCGGCCAACGGCGCCGAACTGGCCGCGGCGCACGACCGCAAAAAAACTTCAGCGGACCAAACCTTTGTGCACCAGGAACTGGGAGCCGTGGCGCCGGGCGCCACTATCTCGCACAACGACGTGCTGGACCTTACATCCCGGCTGACGGCAGACGGGCGGCTCGTGTGGGACGTGCCGGCGGGCGACTGGGTCATTCTGCGCCTGGGCCACACGCCGACCGGCGTGAATAATCATCCCGCTCCCAAGGAAGGCGAGGGCCTGGAATGCGACAAATTCAGCAAGGCGGCGCTGGACGCACACTGGAACGGCTTCATGCAGAAGGTGCTGGATGACCTGGGCCCGCTGGCCGGGAAATCGCTCAACTCTTCGCTGATCGACAGCTACGAAGTCGGCGGCCAGGATTGGACGGAGAATTTCCGCCAGGAATTCAAGCAACGGCGCGGCTACGATCCGCTGAAGTTCCTGCTCACGTACACCGGGCGCATCGTGGACGATCCGGCGGTGACCGAGCGTTTTCTGTGGGACATGCGCCGCACCATTGCGGATCTGTTTGCGGAAAATTACTACGCCCATTTTGCCAAGCTCTGCCGCGAGCACGGCTTGCAGAATGCCGTGGAACCGTATACGGGGCCTTTCGAATCACTGCAATGCGGCGCGCCCGCCGACGTGGTGATGGGCGAGTTCTGGACCGGCAGCCAGGGCAATTCCTCGGTGAAACTGGCCGCCTCCATCGCACACATTTACGGCAAGACCTTTGTGGGCGCCGAATCTTTTACCGCCGCGGCCGATGCCGGCCGGTGGCAAAACGACCCCTACTCGCTGAAAACGCTCGGCGACCTGATGTATTGCCAGGGGCTGAACCGCTACGTGTTTCACCGCTACGCCATGCAGCCCTGGACCAACCGCTGGCCGGGCATGACCATGGGGCCCTGGGGTTTTCACTTCGAGCGCACCGAAACCTGGTGGCAGCCCGGCAAGGCCTGGATCGACTACATTTCCCGGTGCCAGTTCCTGCTGCAGCAGGGCCGCGCCGTGGCCGATGCCGCCTATTTCACGGGCGAAAGCGCCCCGGTGGAAATGCGCGAGGGCGACCCCGCCCTGCCCCCCGGTTACGATTACGATGCGGTCAACGCGGATGTGCTGCTGCATGGCGCCAAGATCAAGCAGGGCCGACTCACGCTCGCCAGCGGCGCCAGCTATGCGGCGCTGATCCTGCCGCCCCACGATGCCAACCTGACGCCGCCGGTGCTCCGACGCCTGCGCACCCTGGTGCGCGACGGCGCCACCGTCATCGGCCCGCGCCCCGAGCATTCCCCCAGCCTCACGGATTTCCCACGCTGCGATGCGCAGGTGAAGAAACTGGCCGGCGAACTCTGGGGCCCCTGCGACGGCCAGCAGGTGCTCGAAAATACCGACGGCAAGGGCCGCATCGTGTGGGGCAAATCCCTGGCCGACGTTTTCGCGGCGCAGAATTTAAAGCCTGATTTTGAAGTGGCCGGCACCGGCAGCCGTTCGCGACTGAACTATGCCCACCGCCGCGCGGGCGATACGGATATCTACTTCGTTTCCAACCAGCGCCGGCAGTTTGATTCAGCCGACTGCACGTTCCGCGTGGACGGCCGGCTCCCCGAGCTATGGCATCCGGACACGGGCCGCAGGGAAATCGCGCCGCTCTGGCAGGCGGACGCCGGCCGCACCACGGTGCATTTGGATTTGGACCCGGCCGGCTCGGTCTTCGTCATCTTCCGCCAGCCGGCCACCGCCGACCATTTGGTGGCGGCCAGCGGCACTTATGACACGGAATCGGCGGCCGGGCAGAAGCTGGAAATCCAGCATGCGGTCTACGGGGCCACCGACGGCGCCGGCGAAGTGGACGTGACCGCCAAACTGGCGGAAATGGCCCGCGGCGGACAACTGGAAGTCGCCGCCCGCAACGACGTGTTTGGCGGCGATCCGGCTTCCCTCCATCCGAAAGATCTGCGCGTGGACTACACGCTCGACGGACAGCCCGGTCACGCCACCGTGCACGAAAACGACACGCTGACGTTGCCCGTCAACCTGGCCATCGGGCCGGCGCCGCAGTACGAAATCAACGTTGCCCCGGACGGTGCACGCACGCTGACCGCGTGGAGCAACGGCCAAGTGGCCTTGACCACCGCGAGCGGCCAGACGTTGCGCGCGGAATCCACCGACGTGCCCGCGCCCCGGGAAGTTTCCGGCGCCTGGAACGTGAGCTTCCCGCCGAACTGGGGTGCCCCGGCGGCAATCACGCTGGATAAACTGATTTCCTGGACCGACCATCCGGATAATGGCGTGCGCTATTTCTCGGGCACCGCCACCTACGAAAAGGAAATCGACGTGACACCGGAGGAACTGGCCGCGGGACGCCAACTCTGGCTCGACTTGGGGACCGTGAAAAACTTTGCCGCCGTCTCCTTAAATGGGCAGGACCTGGGCGTGCTTTGGAAGCCGCCCTTCCGCGTGAACGTCACGACCGCGGCCCATCCTGGCGCCAATAAACTGGCCATCAAGGTCACCAATCTCTGGCCCAACCGAATCATCGGCGACGAGCAATTGCCGGACGATCGGGTGTGGGATGGCGACCGGCTCAAGGAATGGCCGCAATGGCTGCTGGACGGCAAGCCCAGTCCCACGGGCCGGTTTACCTTTACCACGTGGCATCATTGGAAAAAAGATTCGCATCTGCTCGAATCCGGTCTGTTGGGACCGGTGCTGTTGAAATCCACCGCGATCCAGGAAATCAAGTAGCGCCCCTTTGATGCCCGAGGATGGGCGCGGACCGGCGCGCGGCCGTCTCGGTCGCTGAGACGTGCGGGCGTTGCGGCCGTTTGAAATCGAGCGGCGCGAGATGAGGCGGCCGTTCGTTGCGGGGTAAACGGTTGGGTGGCGGCTGGTCCAAAATCGCGTCTCAGCGCCCGAGGACGGGCGCGGACCGGCGCGCGGCCGTCTCGGCCGCTGAGACGTGCGGGCGTTGCGGCCGTTTGAAATCGAGCGGCGCGAGATGAGGCGGCCGTTCGTTGCGGGGTAAACGGTTGGGTGGCGGCTGGTCCAAAATCGCGTCTCAGCGCCCGAGGACGGGCGCGGACCGGGCGCGC
>CAYTJG010000022.1:7979-37501 GCA_964437865.1 uncultured Bifidobacteriaceae bacterium
CGGCTGGTCCAAAATCGCGTCTCAGCGCCCGAGGACGGGCGCGGACCGGGCGCGCTACGGCTCTGCCTGCATCGAGGAGCCGCGGCGGAACAGAGACGTTGATTCGCGGCGCCCCGATAAATCCGACCGCCGCAGGATCTCCCGGCGGATTTGGCGGCGGATATATTGCAGAAAATCATCCACCGAAACGGACCGGCGGGCGCTTTCACTCTGGACCCACTGAAACAGCGTCTGAAAGTGGGCCAGGGGCATGCCGGTGGAGGTCAGTGCCAGAGTGGAGCCACACCGGCAATTGGACAGGGCCACGGCGCCGAGCGGTTTGTCCGCGATGGCGTCGGTGCCGTTCAAGTCGTAGCAAACCAATTCGCCGACGGGCACGGTATGATCCAAAAAGTCGCGGGGCGTGTGAAAGCGTCGATCACAGGTGGCACAAACCTTCGGAAACTGCTTTTCAAGGTGCTGAAGGATCAGGCCGATGGCCTGACCTTCATCCGAGATTTCACAGTGTTGAGCCGACATGGGCGATCAAAAATGACCCGCCAATATTCGCAAATCCCCAACCGGATGATTCCACCGATTTTGCGAATCTAGCAGACGCTTTTGTTGTGGGCTATAAGCGCGTTTTCGCTCAATTTCAGCCGACTGGTTTCGCGGGAACGGGCTATTGGACCACGCGCTCCCGGAAAAACAGGCCGGGCCGGTGGCCGGTCATTTGAACCGCACCGGCTCGTAGGCCGCCAAGGGGATGGTCCGCCCCGCAATGGTCGCCGTGACGGGCCGGTCCGCCTCCACAGCGATGACGCGCCGTTCGCTGAGTTGGAGAATAAAGGCGCAGGACTCGTTGAAGCGCACCACATTCCGGCCATCGCCGGCCAAGTCAATTTCCCGTCCCACACCGCCGGCCGAGGTGCGTCCCGCGTAAAGGGTTCCCCGTACCCAGCCGAGGATTGATGAGAAATCCGGCCCGCTACAGCGAAAGCTGGCGCGCACCATCTCAGCCGGCGGATCACCCACGCCCCGGGGATAGACCAAGGTTTCCACCCGGCCGCCAGCGTCATCCGTGACCCGGATCGGGAGAAAATCCCCGTACCCACCTCGGACCGGCGAACCGGATGCCTCCAGATGATGTGTGGTCTTGAGGGCGATGAAATTCTCCTGGTCCGGCACCGGCTCCGCGCCCTCGGCCGGATACACACGCAGTTCCTCCACCCTGACACCACCGGCGTCAGCGCACTCGAGCCGCATGGTATTTCCGCCACCCGCAGCCAGCGTCACGGGCACGTTGAGGACGTGCGAAAATCCGTTCTCCCCGGTACTAAGGAAAATCACGTCCGGTTGGGCGAAGCCGTTGACGGTGAGTTTCGCCCGTTGCGTTGCGTTGGTCTTGGAAACCAGGACGTAGTGGAAACCAATGGTTGCCGGCCCGCCGGGGCCGCCGGGCACATTGGTCCACTGCACTCCGGCGCCACGGGCTGACAAGCTGATGAAACGCGCATCGCCCTGCCCTGGGCCCTCATTCACCAAAGCTGCACCGCCAACCAACCTGGCCGCAGTCACTGGCAGCGTCTGCGGCCGGCCGGCCCTGAGCGGATAGGCCGTGGAAGCGACGGCATCACCGATCCTTTGGTTCAAGACGGTCTGGCCGTCAAAGCGCAGCAACGGCCACACCACGCCAAAGCAATTCGTGCCCCAAACCCGCTCGGTATCCACGATGGCTCCATCCGGCGTCAAGGCCAGGTGCAGGGCAAACGACGGCCCCGACTGACCCGCCACCGGTGCGATCGTATACGTGCCGCGGACCAACAGCGGATGCACAAACTCCGGCTGGAAGCGGCCCTCAAATCGTTTCGGTTCCAGATATACCGGCGTCCATTTTCCGTTTTCAAAAAAGACGGGGGCAAAGCTGACCCCGTCACTGAAATCGCTATTCACGCCGCCGGCTCCCGGTCCCAGCCGTCCGTCCCAGCCCACCCGGCTGAAACGCGTGATGCCCAGCGTGTGCCATTGCACCAGTCCGTAGTTATCCGTCTCGCCCCGGGTGCAGAGCTGCGCCTGCAGGCCGCCGGCATCCAGAAATACGTTGGCGAACGAGGGATCAAGGACCACCACATAGCCGCCGATTTCGGAGGGCACCGGTTGCTCCGCCACCCCGGAGCGATCGGCCAGCACCGCCTCGGCCAAGCAGGCCAGATCGAAACCTTCATAGTTGGCGACTCCGCTCCAACTGGCGTAATGATTTTTCCAAGCGGGCGGGTAGAAGTTTTTCGTTATGGAAAACAGGCCGCTCTCCTGCTGAAAGCGGGCGTGACTCTGGAGCAGGAGCCGGGCGGCATGCCGGAATTCACCCGCCAGCCGCGTATTGCCCTGACGGCTGACCTCCCCGGCCATTTTCGCAAAGGCACAGGCATAAATCGTGTCGTCCCAGCCATGTTCGCCGGTCCGCCCGCCCGCCGGGGCTTCGCCAGAGCCACTCAGCAACAACAGCGACGCGCGCAGATCGCGGCTGAGGAGCGCCCGCATCTCGTTGGCCGATGGCCCGTCATACCCGTTGACGAGCATATCCAGCAGATTGGCGGAGGCGGCGCCGTTGTAGGCATACGTCTGCGGGTCCGCCCCGCTGTAACTGGCACCGCCAGCCGGCGCGGTCGCTCCCGCCGGCCGGCTGTCGTGGTAGAGAAAAAAATATGGATCCCGATGGTAATCATCGCGGTCCGAAAGAAAGCGCGCCCGTTGGTCGCCCTCGATCCAATTGGTCCAACAGAGCTCGATCCAAGGCACCCCGTCCGTGATATAGCCATCCCGCTGGCGCAACCATTCGCCTTTCATGGCGAAGGTGCGCCAGTTTTGCCGGACATTCAGGTGCATAAACGCGGCCCGCGGCGTCCGCATGCGCTCCTGCCAGGTCTGGAGCCGCTCGGGAGTAATCACCTCTGGATACTTGGGCTGGAGCGAGGCGTAGAGCCGGATAGCCTTGGCCATCGGCGCGCAAAAGAACTCGCCGTGGCCGTCATTGGCAAAACCGGTGGCGATGTTGAGCGCGGCCCGGTCCAGCGCCCGTACCCCGTTGGTCAACAGATCGACGGCGCGGTCCTCGGCCACCAGCACACCGACGTTGAAGGCGAACATTGGCGTACCATATTGAATTTCCCGGTGATCGTACGGGTCGATGATGGCGCCATTGGTGGGGTCGGCGGGGCGGGTGGAGTTCCAGTATTGGCACGGTGCCAAGGCGTGCACCGCCCGGTCCATTTGGTCCAACCAATCACCGCGCGGCGCCGCGACCGGCTGCCAGGGACGGGCCGTGAGGTGCCAGTGAAAATCGGGCAAATCAGCGGGCAGGCTGGCGGAGTCGGCGGCGGCCGGCAACGGCGACAGCAGCCCGAGCCACCCCGCCATCACGAGCCACACCGGAGAGCACGCGGCCAGAAAAGACAATGGGGTAAGGGGTTGCATTGCTCAAAGTACCATGGTGATAAAGGCCGCAGAGTACGACTTTGCCGGCCGGATTTCAAACGCGGAGACTCGACAGAAGAAAGTGGATCAGGGCCGGTTCCCGTTGGGCCGGCACCTGCCTCGAAAAAAGTGCAGATTAATGCGGCCTACGATTTCGCCTTCAATTTGAGGACCACAATACTGTTGGGCGGCAGCGTGTAGGGGAAGTGATTCTTCACGCCATGCACTTTGCCGGCCCGCGGCACCACCTTTCGCGGCTCGCCGAGGGAGTTGGTATCCTCCGGATTCCCAGCCAAAGTGAGGGTGCGGCCGGTCGCCGCCAGCGAACCCGCCCCGTCGATCTCCAGATTCAACGTCTGTGCCACCGACTGTGGATTGACGAGCTTGAGAATGATCTCGCCCGTCTGGCGGTCCCGGGTGGCGGAACCTTGAACCGGTGTGCCCGTGGCGGTCAGCGCCAGGATTTCGTCGCCCACACTCCGGCTGAACATCTGGAAGGCATAATAGCTGGGCGAGCCGTAGGCCGAAAGTGCGTCGTAACCGATGAGATCCGGCCGCCACTGGCGCGCGCCGGGGTTCACATTGACCAGCAGCGGGGCGTAACACTGCATTTTAATCAGGTCGGAATTCCGTTCCATCGCCGCCATGAAAGCCGCGTCGCCCAACGCGGCCTTCAAGTTGGGCGTGGCCGGCTCGGCCCGCGAACGCTCATCCCACGGCGGAAACGAGGTTTCGTGCGCGGCCCATTCGCCAACGAAAATCTCCGGGCCGTGGCGGTCGTAAGCTTTGGCATAATCCGGCGACTGTTGCAGGAACGTGTCGGTCGTCTGGTAATAATGCTCGTCCGTGGCGTCTGGCTGGCGGCTGTGAACGCGCGCGTCCAGCCGCTGGTCGTTGCCGATGGTGGAAATGGTCTTGAGCTGCGGGTGGCGGGCCTTGATGGCGTCGTAAAACTGGGCAAACCGCTGATCATAACTCCCGGACTTGTCGAACCAATCCTCGTTGCCAATTTCCACGTAGTTCAGGGCAAACGGCGCCGGATGGCCGTCCTTGGCCCGCTGCGCCCCCCAGGCCGTGTTGGTATCCCCGGTCACGTACTCGATTTCATCCAGCGCATCCTGCACAAAAGGCGCCAGGTCCGGGCCGGGATGGACGTGCGTGCCGTGCAGGGAATAGCCGGCATAGACGGCCAGCACCGGTTCAGCCCGCATATCTTCACACCATTCCAGGAATTCCAGCAGCCCGAGCCCGTCGGTGGAGCGGTATCCCCAGGGGCACGCGTGGCCATGACGTCGCTCCAGCGGCCCGATGGTCTGCTGCCAGTCGAATCGCGTATCCACCGTGTCGCCTTCCACATAGTTGCCACCGGGAAAACGCAGAAATTTGGGATGCAAATCCACCAGCATCTGCATCAAGTCCCGGCGAAAACCGTTCGGCTGGTCGTTCCAGGTGGGGGGAAAAAGCGAGACCAGCCCCAGCCAGAACGTGGCGGGCCGATCGATGGTTATGGCAAAATGTGCGCGGGCGGTGGGAACGGTGCGGCCGGTTTTGAGGGTCACTTCGAACTTCTTCCATTCAGTCGTCAAACCCGAGAACTTTTCCGTGGCAAACACTTTGCGCCCGTCGTCGCTCACGATCGACACGGTGACCGGCCCGGTGAAACCGGCTTCAGCCTTGGCGGTAAGCGACGCGTGATAGCTGGTCCTGGGCTGCACCGGGATACCCCAATAGCCGTCGTTGGCCACGCCGGAAGCATGCTGGCGGTCGGCCTTGGTCACGGCCACCCGCAAGCTGCGGTTGAGCTGGTCGTTGAGGGCATTGTCGGGATCGAGCAGGATGGTCGCCGCAGCGTTGGTATCGGTGAGCGCAAACCAATGCACCGGGGTGGCAGCATCATCCAGAAACGCACGGTTCTGGATCAATTCCGCATAGAGCCCGCCGTCGTAGCTGTGGTTGATCTCCTCCGTCATCAGCCCGTACAGCCGTGGACTGACCGGGCCAGCCGCGTGGCTGGCATCGATGGTAAGGGTGGGACTGGCCGCCAGACAGGCGGCCGCCGTGGCCGCGCAAATGAAGAGGCCCGCGAAAAGTTTCATGTATGATTGGAATTTAGGGCGAATGAACGGTGGGATATTGCCACCCCGGACCGGAATTGAACATCAAAAGTTGGCGTAACCCAATCAGAGCCGCTGAAGGCTGCGGCCGGCGCGGCGTGCCAAGACGGCCGGGCAACTGTGCCACCCGTCTGAAAGTGTCCTAGGCGTCTGCCTTGGTCGGTTTGGAATACTCGCCGGGCAACACCCCAAAGCGTTCACGAAAGATGGTGCGGAAGTATTTCGGATCGGAGAATCCCACCGCGTAAATGATTTCGGAAACCGTCAGTTGAGACTCGCGCAGCAATTGGGCCGCGCGCTTGAGCCGGAGGTCGCGAATAAACACGTTCGGCGTGCAACCCGCCACCGCCTTGAATTTACGGAACAACTGCCGCCGGCTCACGGCCATTTGCCGTGCCAACTGGTCCACATCGAACTCGTAATCAGCGAGGCTCTTTTCAACGATCACCACGATTTTTCGGAGGAATTCGGCATCCACCTGGTTGGCGGCCAGTTCGCGCGGCTGGACCGTGGCCAAATGTTGAAAGTGTTCGTGCAGCTTGCGCCGGTTGGCCAGCAGGTTGTCGGCGCAAGCCTTGAGCAGCGGCAAGCGAAACGGCTTGGCCAGAAATTCATTCGCGCCGGCCTGCAACGCCAGCAGTCGGCTGGCATCCGAATCATCCCCGGCCAGCAAAATGACCGGAATGTGACTGGTCATTTCCTCCCGCTTCAGGTTCCGACAGAGCTCCACTCCGTCGTTCGGCGAGCCATCGCCGCCGATCACGATCAAATCCGGAACAGCTTCCCGTGCCACCGCCAGCCCCTGCGCCACTTCCACCACCTCCAAGACGTCGTATTCCACTCCCAGCCCCTGGCGAATGAACTGACGCAGCTCTGCGTTGGGTTCCATAAGCAAAGCCACGGGCAATTCCCGGTCCGGGGCCGCCGTAGGTGGGGTGACTAACACCCCCACTGCGGGCGCTTCCGCGGCTGCCGGTTCGGGACGTACCACCGGAAACTCGAGCAGAATCCCCTGGCGCGACCAGTCACCTTCGGAATTTTCCGGGCTTTCCAAATGGAGCCGACCGCCCAACAGGCGCAGGATCTCACCGCTCAGCAGCCAGCCGATGTCCCCGCCGCCGCCGATCGCCTCCCCGCCGGCCATCCGCGCCAATTCAAAATCCAACCGCAAACGAGCTTGGCCATCGTCGAATTTCAACCCCACCAAAATGCCTCGCCCCGGGGACACGGCGGCAGAGACGCGGTCAATAACATTGAACAACACCTTTTCCAGCTTCGCCGGATCAGTCCAGATGACGCGGGCGGGAGGGGGCCGCTGAAAATTGATCTCCACGCGTTGCTCGCAGCCGGTGGCGGAAAACATTTGCACCACGCCCCGCACGAAGGCCACGATTTCGATTTCCTGCCACTCAAGCGCGCGATCCTCCAATTCCAACCGCCGCAGCGACAATGATTGGTCCACCAAGGTCCGCAGCGTCTGGGCATTACGGCCCAAGGTGTCCCGTGCCGTCGCGTCCAATGGCTGTCCGGGCTGGCATTGTTCCAGCACCTGCAACATCACGGTGAGTGGAGCGCCAAATTCCCGTGCCAATTGCGTCAAATGCCGCAGCTTGGTCTGGTCCAGCTCCTGAATTCGCTGATGCTCGCGGCGCTGGAATTCCACCAACGATTCCGTGCGCCGGGCCACCAACCGTTCGGCTTCCTCCATCTTCATGGCCGCCTCCTGAGCCAGATACCACTTGCGAATCAGGGTGCTCGCCAACTGCATCACTTCGATGTCGTGGAACGGCTTCTTGAGGACCAACAGCCGGTCCGTCTGGCCCAAACGCGCCGCCAGATCCTCCCACCGGTAGTCGGCATAGGCCGTGCAAATCACGGTCTGCACCTGCGTATCCAGCTGCCAGCAACGCTCGATGGTCTCCACCCCGTCCATCCCCGGCATGCGAATATCCACAAATGCCAGTTGGTACGGCGTGCCCGCCAACTGCGCCGCCCGGACCTTTTCCACTCCGTCCGCCCCGGACAAGGCATGGTCGATCTGCCAGGCTGGCTTGACTATACGCGGACGGCTGGGCGCCCCGAACATGATCTCCTCTTCCTGCTCCAATTTTTCGTTCGGTGTCTCGCGGCGCAGAATTTCGTCAAACGCCTCGTGAACCGATGGGTTGTCATCAATCACGAGGATTCGTGGCTGGCCGATGGTTTCAAGGGAGGAATTCGGCATGGTACAAAATCATTTCGGGGGCTTCACCGCCCGGTGGGGTTGCAGCGGAATCTCCAAGACGAATTCGGCGCCGCGGTCCGGACCGTCGCTACGGGCCGTCAGGCTGCCGCCCATATCCTGGGCGGCCAACACGCTGCTGTGCAAACCAAAGCCGTGCCCGTCTTTGCGGGTGGAAAAGCCCTGGCCAAAGATACGGGAGAGGTTCTCCGGCGCAATGCCCATGCCGTTGTCCGCCACCGCCAGCCGCACAAAGCCGGTGCCGGACGGCTGCAACCGCACCGAAATTTCTTTTGGCTGCACACGGCCTTGCAAACAGGCGTACTTGGCGTTTTCCAGCAGGTTAAACAGGATTTGCAGCACCTTGTGCCGGTCCATGGTCACCGCCGGGATCGGCGCAAACTCGCGCACCAATTTGATGCCATGACGCTTCAGGGATTCACCGTGCATGCGCAGGGCGTCCTCCACCACTTCCACCGGCGGCAGCGTTTCAAACACGCCGGAGACCTTGGCAAAATCCTGCTGCATGCTGACAATTTCGTTGATGTGCTGGATGTTTTGGTTGAGCACCTTGACCTTTTGCAGCAACAAGGCCTGTTCATCGGCCAGGTGCGCGCCCAATTGCCCCACGTAATCGGGCATCTTCCGGCCACGCTCATCCTGCGTGACGAACCGGTCCATTTCGTGGCGCTGC
Source organism: uncultured Bifidobacteriaceae bacterium (assembly GCA_964437865.1). GTDB lineage: Bacteria > Verrucomicrobiota > Verrucomicrobiia > Limisphaerales > UBA11358 > UBA11358. The sequence goes on from CAYTJG010000022.1 coordinate 16,462, forward strand.
TGGCGCAACAACTCGCCCAAGCGCGCCACACTGGCCACTTTGGAATTCCGTACCAGGTCCACAATCGACGTGCTCAGGACGTTTACGCTGGTCATGACATTGCCCACGTTGTGCAACACGCTCGTGGCCACCTCCGCCATGCCGGCCAGGCGCGAAGTCACCAGCAACTGCTTGTGGCCCCGCTCCACCTCCGCTTCGATCCGCCGACGCTCGTCGATTTCGCGGGTGAGCAGTTCCGTCTTCCGTTCCAGTTCCAACTCCGTGCGTTTGTGGTCTTCAATCTCACTCTTCAACGCCCGGGTGCGCTCATCCACCTGCCGATGCAGCGCCCGGATCCACACCGCCGCCAGCAGCAAAATGGCCAGCAGTCCGCCCGCCACCGCCAGCGCCCGGCGCGCCGTCCACCACGAGGGGGTGCTGAGCACCTCCACGTCCGCCGGCGAATTCAACAGCATTTCAAACGAATCAATTTCCCGACCGCGCATCCGATCGCCGCCCTGCCCGGCATAGACGCCCGTCAATTTCAGTACGCTCCCCACCGGCACCGCCAGCCGGACGCCCGCGCGCACGGGCAACCGTGTCAACCAAGAGTGCACGCCGGAATGCATTTCCAACAACTGCTCCGCTTCGCCGTCGCGTTGTGAAACCAGTGTCCCTTCCACCGTGACTCGCATCGCGTCGTAATGGCCGTCCAACAGGTGATCCGGCCGCAGGGGAATCGGCGCCGGCAACCCAGCCTGACCGACGCGCCGCACCGCGGCATCGTTGAACACCGGCGAGGGCCCCGTCAGATCGGGGAATCCCACGGCCTCGATTTGATCCCCCGGCCGCAATTGTATCGGGGCCTCGCTCACCACCCGCACGCCATTCGAGCCATCCATGAGAAAAACAAACCCCTCCCGTTGTTGCAACACCACCCCGCCAATACGGGCCCGTTCAATCGGGCTGGCGTGCGCATCGAACATGAGCAGGTCGGTGGCATGTTTTTGGGGCCGATCAAACGGATCGGCGGGCGCCGGTTCATCCACCGCCACCGAGGCATTGCGCAGCACAAATTCACCCAGCTTCACCTGTTGGGTGCTGGTATCGCGGCCGGGAATCACGCAGCCGCGCACCCGCACCAACGCCCCCAGAAAGTGGTTTAGCAGTCCATCCCCCACTTCCGGCAACTGTACTCTGATCCGCCCGCTGCGGGTCAGCAAATTCAGCGCCGTGCCGTCCACCGAGAGCACCACGCCTTGCACCTCGATGTACTGCGTGTCCATGCTGCCATCCACCAATTGGGTCCAACTCGGATGTTCCGGATCCGGCATGGCGCCGGCCCCCAAGCGCTCCGCGCGGAGGGCCAGAATGTCCGGCGCAAAATCCGCAAAAGTCTGGCCCTCCACCCGCCAATACTCGCCAATCTGGGGGTCCAGCGCCGGTCCATTGGTGGCCAATCGCACGTCAATCGACCACGTCCCATCCTGCAAAAAGAAGCCGGCATTGGGCCACACGAAAGTAATCACGCCCCGCACCTTGACCGGATAACCCAGTTTGGCCTTGTCCCGGCTCATTTGCTTGATTTCCTCCACCGTGGTCAGCACCGGCAAACCGGGTGAGCCACCGGCCGCCGATAGTTGCCTTAACGCGTAATATCGCAACGCCGGCTGGCCCTCGAACCGGCCGGGCATCCCGAGGGCCTCCACCATCGAACCGGGTTCCAGGCCCAAGGCGTCGCCGGCCGACAAAATCACCGCGCCGGCCGGGTTGGTTACGGCCAGCTCGCCATCCCTCTGCGCCAGGTTTCCCTGCCAGCGAACCAGCCGCCGCCCCCGATTTGTCACCCCGTCCAACCCAGCCACGGCGTTCGTGAACGCCGTCGGGTCGGACCACAATCGCCCCGGCACGTCCAGCACCTGCAGGTTCCCGTCACCGTAAGCGGTCAATTCGCCTGCCACCGGATACCCTTCGGCCGCGAAAACACTCTGGCAAATCCCGGTGACCACCACGCGAGCGCCCACCAGCCACTGCGGATCCACCAAGCCATCAGAAAACAGGCGCACCTGGGCCTTGCCCCTGCCGCTGGATAGCTCCAACCTCACAGCACCGGCCTCCCGCACTGCAAAGGTCACCGTCCCCTCCACGGCGGCGCAAAACGAATTTGTGTCGCCACTCACCAATTGGCCGGCCGCCAGCCGCGGCACGGGCGACAATACGGTCCGGCCCAGTGACCGAATGGACAAGTGGGGGGTCCCCACCTTCACGCGCGAGCCATCATCGGAAGCGCATCCCAGCACATAAAATCCGCCGTGCGGAATGCTCACTGCTCCTTCAAAAACAAGCCCAAAATTGTCCTGTCGTCCCGCCACCGCGATGTCAAAATTGGAAGCCATGCCAGTCATCACCACCGGCAGCACGGCAAAACCGGGCAGCACCTCCCATGCACCCTCATAACACCGAAAACGCAACCCGCGCTCCCACGAAACGCCGCCGAGCGCGTTGGTCACCGGATGAAACAGTTGGTCGTCGGAAATTTTTGCCAGGGGCATCCCCGGCCCCGCGATGGTCAACTCCAAGCCGCGCTCGCCGCCAAGGTTGAAGTACTCAACCTGGATTGGCGCATAGCCCCGTTCCAGCCAGAGCCCCGCCCGCCGCTCCACCATCGAATGCAGCCCGTCATTGTCAATCAGGCTCCACGCCTCCAGTTCCAGGTTCGTACCCGTCGCCAGCGCCTCACCGGTAAGCTGGATCCGTTCGCCCCGCCGCCAGACACCCGTCGCCGGTGGGCCGATCCGATACAAAGCCGGCGAACCGTCCAGGTTGGCGACCCCGCCTTCATCGCCGCCCACCAACACCGTGCCGGACAAATCCACCTGAACCATGCGGCGCGGCAACTCGTTGGTCCCCGCCGCTGCGGCCAAACCCGACACCTTTGCAATCAGTTCCGGCCCCGCGGCCCCGGCTGGGCGCACCGGTCCCAGGGTCAGCAGAATCAACCAGCAACCCAACCACCCACCGGAATTGAGGCGGCAAAGGTTCATGCGCTGGCAGGGCTCACACATGGGCAGCCACACAAATCATCAATCATTTTAAAGTTATTTTCAGTTTTCGAACCTCCACTTTCGGCACATACGACAATTCATCGGCCAATTGCGTAGCGCCATGAAAAAGGCAGGGCATGCGCCAACAAAACAACATCCCGGCAGGCGAATCCAGCAAAATGTCAAAACGGCTTTAGAGAACCTGTCTGTTCGCCCCGGCCCGGCCTTTGCCGGTGCAAAATGCGGGCCATGCACTCATCCCCCCCCATTTTGGCACGCTACGCCCGCGACAACCCGTCGGGATCGGCCTAAATTGATAACCATTCCAGCTTTACATATCGCGAGGTGAAAGATCGTCACCTGCGCGTGAACACTCATCGTCGACCGTTCGATGGTGAGTCAGCAGCCGGAGATGAACATTGAACAAACGGAAGCAGCATCGGCGTCGGTTTGGTGTGCGGGGCGGGGAGCCACCCGTTGTTGCGTCCTGTGAAGCAAATGAAAGACCCACAAACCAGCCAAACTGAAGTTCCCCTGAGCTCAACCTTGCCGTAAACCCACATTCAAACATGAAGACCAAAAAAATCGCCGCCCTCTCCGCTTCCGCCTTTGCTGCCGGCATGGCGCATGGTTCAGTCCTCTATACCTATACGAACCACATTGCCGTCGCGGGCACGCAGACGACCGAGAACACCGTCACTTTGGACCTCAATCAGGACGGATCGCCCGACTTCCTGGTTGCGTTCGATAACAATAATGCGCTCAAGCCGTACGTCAATGACAGCGTGGGTCTGAGCGGATCCACCACCTCCTTTGTGCTTTCGGACGCCACCGACCCCACCGACAGCCAGGGCCTGCCCTTGACCATCGGTGGCACCACGATTGGTCCGGCCTATGAGAGCGCCCAAGCCGCCGGATATTTTTACGAGGATACCAGTGCCAATGTGGTCGGTGCCTGGAACAGTGCCGGACAAGATATCAGAGGTTATGTGGGGTTGGAATTGATTGATTCCGGGGGCGACACACATTATGGCTGGGCCCAATTTGTGTATAACTCCACCAATGTCTACAATGGCGTCACGGGCACACTGGACCTGATTGACTTCGCCATGGAGACCGGAACGAATAGCATCCAGGCGGGACAATTGGGCGAACCGGGTGATCCCCCCACCCTGCCCTACCCGCCCACACCGCAAACCACCGTCGCTGGGTTTAACGCCCAATTCTCGGCCCATGGCGTCGGCAATCCCGCTCCCACCTACCAATGGGCCATGGGCGTGGCCGGTGGTAGCCTTTACACCAACCTCACGGATAATGCCAGCCTCTCCGGCTCCACGAGCAATACGCTTACGCTGTACGATGTCACCGTCCCCAGCCAGGCGGACTTTGTCTGCGTGCTTTCCAATGCCAACGGCGTGTTCACCAGCGCCCCGGCGACGTTGACCGTGGTGCCCTTGACGGTCACCGGGCCAAGCCCCTCGCCAGCGGCCTTCTACAGCGGATCCAAAGCCGCTCTGTCTGTCTCCGCCGTCAGCTCCGCCACCGTGAGTTACCAGTGGCTCAAAAATGGCAGTACCCTCACCGACGGCGGCAGAATCTCCGGTTCCACGAGTTCCAACCTAACCATCACCAGTGTCTCCTCGATCGATGTGGGGAACTACTCGGTGGTGCTGACCAACATTTATGGGGCCGTGACCAGCGGGGTTTCGCCCTTGACCCTGATCACCAGCGGGTCGGCCTACCAAAAGGCGGTCCTCGCCCTAAATCCAGTGGCCTATTATAGCCTGAATGAGACCAACGACCCGGCCTCGGGCACCGCAGTCGCCTTCGATTACGCCGGCGGATTTAATGGCACCTACGGGACCTCGGTGCAAAACGGCAATCCCACCAACGACGCCATCGCCGGCCCGCGTCCCACCGACGGATTCCCGGGGTTTGCCACCAACAATTGGGCGATGGAAGTGGGCACCGCGAAGGAGTTGGCCTCCTATGTAACGATTCCGGCGCTAAACCTGAACACCAACACGGTTTCCTTTGTCATGTGGGTGAATCCAACCGCCACGGAACCCGATTGGGCGGAAATCCTCAGTTTTCGCTCCGGAGTTGCGGGAACGGCCAATAGCCTGGGCTATGGTGCCAGTGGGGATATGGGCTACCATTGGAATGATAATGGAAACACCTATAACTTTGACCCTGGCATCGTGCCACCGGTTGGGCAGTGGTCCTTGATCGCCCTGACCGTTGAGCCCACCAACGCAACGTTCTATATCATCAACTCCGACGGCTTCTCCACGGCCGACACTTATGCCGACGGCTACGTGCACCCGGTCCAGGCGTTTAACACGCCGGGGCATATCGGCGGTGATGATTATGACGCGAACTTCATCGGCACCATCGACGAGGTGGCCATCTTTAACCAGACCTTGACCACCCAACAGGTTACCAACCTCTACAACGTGGCCGCCGGCCTGCCGAGCGGGCCCACCAAAGTGACGCTCAGCATCACCCTATCCGGCGGAAATGTCAGTGTGAGCTGGAGTCCGGTGGCCGGGACCTTATACGAGGCCACCTCGCCAGCCGGTCCGTGGACCTCTGATGGCACCACGTCGCCCTTTGTGACGGCGGCCACCGGAACTCAGAAATTCTACAAGGTCCAATAGCCACGATCGGAACCTTCCGGATCTAGTCAAAACCGGCGGCCGCGGCGCACGCTGCGGCCGCCGGTGAGTTGAGCGACCACACCTGTCCCGGGAAGGACTGCAACCGGAAAGCAAAACCAGAGTCAAAATCGGAAGATCGGAGATGTATTCTATGCGCGTAATTTCGACGAATTTGCCGGCCCAGCAGGAGGCGAGGGCCTCGCGGCGCGGCCAAGCCGCTTTCACCTTGATTGAGTTGCTGGTGGTCATCGCGATCATCGCCATTCTGGCCGCCATGCTCCTCCCGGCGTTAAGCCGATCCAAGCTGAAGGCAACCCAGACGCTGTGCGTGAGCAACCAAAGGCAACTGGCCACGGGCTGGCTGATGTATGCGGATGATAACGGCAATCTGTTGATGAACGTCAATACAGGCGTCAGCAACAATCAAAAGCCATGGAAGTATCTGAATCCGCCAGTCACCCCCGCCCTCTCCGGGGACCGATCGGCCACCATGATTCTCTACGAGAAAATGGGTTATCAACAGGGAGCCATGTACAACTATGCGCCGAACGCCAACGTCATTCATTGCCCATCTGACTCGCGTTTTAACCGGACTCCACTGAGTTTTGACCCGTCGACCGACCAGTTTTCCTATGGCAGCTATTCCGGTGTGGGCGGCCTGAATGGCCAGAACCCCTTCTACCCACCGCTGACCAAAATGACCCAAATTCAACACCCGGGCAGCATGCTCCTGTTCGTGGAGGAAAACGATCCGCGCGGCGAGAATCTGGGCTCCTGGCTGTTTAAGTCAACGCCGCCCCCCTATAATGGCGGTGCCTTCAACGATTCGCCGGCCGTCTTTCATGGCATCAGCAGCACATTTTCCTGGTGTGATGGGCATGCTTCGGCCCGCAAATGGCAGGATCAAGCAACCATTGCTTTCGCGGCCAGCATGGATATCAACAAATACAGTAACACTCCGTCCGCCGCCTCCACGCCAAACGACGGGATGTTTCTGAACCAAGCCTACCCCACGTCTATCAACCCGTAGTTTCCCGAAGGATGTTTATCTCCTTAGGATTGAAAAGGTCTGTATCATGCACTCATCCCCATCCTCGGATCATCAATGGTCACGCCGGCAATTTCTCCTCACCTCGGCCGCCGCCTCCGCCACTCTCTGCGCCGGGGCGCTGCTTCCCCAAACCGCGCACGCCGCCACCAGCAACCTCCGTTGCCTCACGTTGAACGGCGACTGGCAGGTGGCTCGCGCTGGCACCGATGACTGGCTCCCCGCTCAAGTGCCCGGCTGCATCCATACCGACTTGCTCGCCGCCGGCAAAATCGCGGATCCCTTTTATCGCGACAATGAAAAATCCGTCCAATGGGTCGGCGAAACCGATTGGGTTTATCGCCGCACCTTCACGGTAGATCCGGACTTGCTCGGCCACCAGCAGGTCGTCCTGCGGTGCGAGGGTTTGGACACGCTGGCCACCCTGCGCCTGAATGGCCATGAACTGGGCAAGACGGACAACATGTTCCGCACCTGGGAATTCGACGCCAAGCCCTGGCTGAAGGCGGGCGACAATCAAATCGAAATCCTGCTGAGTTCACCGGCGGCCTTTGTCAACGCGCTGGAGGCCAAGCGCGGTCAAAACCGGGGCGTCACCGGCCGGGCCTGGCTACGCAAACAACCGTGCCATTTCGGCTGGGATTGGGCGCCCACGCTGATCACCAGCGGCATCTGGCGAAACATCTCGCTCGTGGCGGTGGAGGCCGCCCGACTGGACGACGTATCCATTCTGCAAGACCACTCGCACCCGGGCCGGGTGGCACTCACGGTCAAAGTTTTGGCCCAAAATGGGGGCAGCGTTCCACTGCGGGCCAGGCTGACGGTCACCCACGACGCAAAAACGGTGGTGGAAAAACGCATCCGGCTGGCCAATGGCAACGGTGAAGGTGCCTTGATGGTGAGGAACCCCGAACTCTGGTGGCCAAATGGCATGGGTGCCCAACCACTCTACGAGGTCCGGGTGGAACTGCTGGACCGCCACAGTACCACCCTGGATACCGTGACCCGGCGCGTCGGATTGCGCACGCTCGGCATGGTCGAAAAGCAGGGCGACCAACCGCTTCACTTCGTGGTGAATGGCGTGGACTTTTTCGCCAAGGGCGCCAACTGGATTCCGCTGGACGCCTTCAACACGCGGGTGACTCCGGAGCGCCTGCGCCACTACGTGGCCGATGCCGCCGCGGTGCACATGAACATGCTCCGCTTCTGGGGCGGCGGCTATTATGAAGAGGACGCCCTGTATGACGCCTGCGATGAAATGGGCATTTGCGTCTGGGTTGATTTCAAGTTTGCCTGCGCCAGCTATCCCGCGTTTGACGCCGCGTTCGTCGAAAACGTCCGCCACGAGGCCCGCGACAACCTCAAGCGCCTCCGCCATCACCCCTGCATCGCCGTCTGGTGCGGCAACAATGAGATCAGCCTGCTGGTCAAGGACGACTGGGGCCTCATGTCCATGGGCCGCGACGGTTACGAGCACCTGTTCAAACAGGCGCTGGCGGAGGAGGTGAAGACTTGGGCCCCGCAAGCCAGCTACGTTTCCGGCAGCCCGGACTGCGGCGATGTGCATTATTGGGAAGTCTGGTGGGGCGCGCGCACGTTCGAAGCGTATCGCGAATTGAGCGGTTTCATGAGCGAGTTCGGCTACCAGTCCTACCCGGAACCGCGCACGGTCCATGCCTACACCGAGGCGGGCGACCGGACTTCCACCATGTCGGACATCATGAAGTGGCATCAGCGTTGTCCGCTGGGCAACGACCGCATCAAGAACATGACCGGGAATTATTTCCAGCCCGGCAAGGATTTCGACAGCACGCTCTGGGTCAGCCAAATGGTGCAGGCCTACGGCATCACGCTGGGCGCCGAGTATTGGCGCCAGCACATGCCCCAATCCATGGGCTGTCTGTTCTGGCAATACAACGATTGCTGGCCCGTGGCGAGCTGGGCCTCCGTGGATTACTTCGGCCGTTGGAAGGCGCTGCATTATGCCGCGCGCCGCTTTTACGCGCCGGTGATGGTCTCCGGGTTGGAGGACCTTAAGACCAAGACGGTGGCTGTCTACCTGACGTCCGACCTGGCCATCCAACGCCAGGGCACCCTCGAATGGCGCATCACGGATCTGCAAGGCACGCCGCTAAAAAACGGCACGCTAACCGCCAGCCTGGCACCGCGACAGAGTCAAGTGGTACAAACCCTTGAACTCGGCTCACTGGCGCAGCAGCACGGCGAGAATAACTTGCTGGTCTGGCTCAAGCTGAAAACTGACGGCGGCGAAACCTCACAAAACCTGGTGACCTTTGCGCGCCCCAAGGACCTTGCCCTGGCCGATCCCCAATTGAAGACGGAAGTGGCGGAGACCCCGAACGGCTTCCGCGTCACGGTGAGCGCCGTCAAGCCGGCCCTCTGGGCCTGGCTCAGCCTGGCCGACACCGACGCCCGGTATGCGGATAATTTCGTTCACCTCGATGCATCGACGCCGGTGGAAATTGAGGTGACGCCAGCCCGACCGATGGTCCGGGCCGACTTTGAAAAAGCCCTCACCGTCCGCAGCCTGTTCGACACCTATGCGCATGCGGCCTGACCGCGGCTGAATTACCGCATTCGTTTCGGAGCGTTCCATTAGGTGATGGCGGATTTCAAAATCATGTCTCAGCGGCCGAGGACGGCCGCGCTCCGGCACGCCGCTTGGTACATGCCCAGACGAAACCACCACCGTTCAGGGTCAGGGAGTCAGGTGCAGTGTCCCGATGCCAAATGGCGGCAGGGCCACCCTGAATACGGTTGCGTCGTCCTCTTTATGACACGGAATCTCCCGGAGTACCTGGCCGTTCAATTGCACCAGTTCGACCTTCGCAACCGGCCGGCCATACCGAAGTATTTTGGTCGAAGCTTTGGCGGACGGATTGAATAGCCGGATGAGCACGCCGTTCGCACCGGCGCGGGCCGTCGGCACCTCCCAGCCTCCGCCGGTGATCCGCAATAATGACCGCTCCGGTTGGCTGGCGGCCAGACCGGACCAAAACACCTTTGCCACCAGCGGTTCGTTCCAGCAGCGGGCCGCGTTCCACAAGTCAGCCTGCTGCCAATCGCCACCGTGTGGCAGCAGCGCATAATGGACTTCCGTGGTACCGTCGATCGCATAGTCACGCCCCCAAAGCCCCACGCCCGAATATTGCAACGTGAGCCCCAAGCTATGGTCCGTGTCGTGGCTATAACTGGTCGTATGGTCGGTCAACAAACTCACGCCCACCTGCTGGTCCGGATCAAACGCGTCCACCCAGTTGAGAATGACGTTGTTCTTGATCGCTGACCAATGGTCAAAATAAGTGTCGGCCAGCGAGCTCGTGGCGACGTCAAACGGAGCGTCCTTGAAGATCCGCTCTCCGGAAAGATTCAGCGGGAAGACCACCCGCAGCTTGGCGCGATCATTATAAAACGCCTTGTAATCATCCTCGCTGTGGAAACCGCCAGCCCGCGTGCCATCCGCGCCGATACCCGGCCGGCCGCGCCAATCGATCCGCACGCTAAAATCAATCCGCGGCTCTCCCTGAACCAAGGTGATCATCTGCGTCACGGCCTGGGTCCCGATTTGACCGCTCACGCGGACACGCAGGCGTACCGGTCCCACTTCCAATCGCTCAATTTTTGCCGGCTGATCCGCACTGGAGAGAAACTGGCCGGCCTCGCGGAAGCGGCCGCGAATTTCATCAAAATACCGGGCCCGATTGGTGTCCACCAACTCGCGATCCCCGAGTTGCTTCGCCACCAGACTGCAAATCGAACCTCCCCGCCGGCGATCGAGCACCAGCCGATACAGGTCGGTTTCAAAACTAACCAAGCCATTCGTTTCCAAAACGGATGGCCCCGCCGGCAGGGAGCGGGGCGTCATTTTCTCCAGCCGAAAGGTGCTGTATCCCAGAGGTGGGCTGCTAGCCCGGAAGATCACCTGTTGCTGATCCGATAGCTCCTCCGCAGATTGCGCCGGGAGTTCCCTACCCGCCCCATCCGTGATCCTGACGGTATCGCTCCGCCAACCGGCGGGTAAAGCCACACTTACCAGATTGGTACGGGCCTGGCCCACGGTGTTGAAGACCCGGACAAAACAGGCGGCTCCGTTGGTTTGTCCGCCCGCCAGCGCGGTCACGGAGCGGGCCGATACTTCATCGCTCCCGCGGCAGGTTCCAGCCGTCCAGGCGGCCACTTGGTCGGCCCAAGTCCGGTGGCGGCGTTCGTTGTACGGCACGATCCAGCAGTCGTGGTGTTGCGACAGCAGCAAGGTGCGCCAGGACTCGTCGAGCGTGGCGCCGGGCCAGGCTTCGTCTCCGTAAACCGCCGCCAGAGTGGCCAGCTTCTCCGCCATCACCAGCCGATTCTCCGCGCCGCGCACCTGTTGGGCGATGCGCTGCAACACCTGCGCCCCCCACACCAGGCTCACCTGCACATCTTCCTGGGTAAAATGGCCGTCGCGCGCCTCCCGGCGGTCCGCCACGTGCTCAAAATAATTTCGCCAGAGCGTGGTTTCCGAGGGTTGGTAAACATTCCCCACGTGGTCCAGCCACGGTCCGAAACGCCAGCCCGCGTCCTGTAAACACATGCCCACCGGCTGCGGAATCTGCGCCGCCAGAGCGGCCTGGATGTACGCCGGCGAGTTGGCGTTCGCGATGGTTTCCCAGGTGGAGCCGGGCCGCAGCGCCTCCATGTCATAGCGCGGCACGGTCAAAATGCGGCTGCCGTCCGAGCCGACCCAATTCACCAATTCGCCGCCGCCGGCGCGCATGTAGCCACCCCAGCAGGTATTGGGATTCTTGAGCACGGCGTACTTGAACCCGAAGGAATCCAAAATACCGGGCAACGCACTCGTAAAACACGGCTCCTCGGAACTGTAGGTGACAAACTGCGCGGTGGGAAAATGCTGGCGGATCTTGTCCATCCCGCGGGCCAGTTGCTGGAGGACGCATTCGCCGGAAATGTTCCAGAGATAACTCTGCCCGTAGGCCGGGTTTATAAATTCAATCCGCCCAGCCGCCGATTGATCCGCGGCCAATTGTTTGAACTCCGCATAGGCCTCCGGCTCGTTCGTGCGGACAAAATCCCACGTCTCCGGCTCGATCTCGAGGTTGATTTTCCAATCCGGATGCAACCGCAACGAATCCACGATGAACCGTGTAAAATCCGCCGGATAGTGTCCATAGACGCCGCCGTGATACCCGTCCGCAAAATAGGCCGTCGGCGCCGGCCACGCCTGGCCGGCGCCCAGGAGCAGCAGGAGCGCCAGGCTCCCCGACCAAACGCGGAGGCAGGTCATCAGTGCGAAGCCGGTGGAAAGTTCCGCGGCGGCAGTTCATCGGGACCGGATCCCCAACCCAGGTTCGGATTGGGTCCCATGACCAGTTCCAGAGTGCCGCCCGCCGCCACCTCGGCATGCCGCAGCCAGGCGCGGTTGAGCGGCTTGCCGTTCAGCTTGGCGGATTGCACATACACATTCTGCTCCGAATTGTTGCGGGTTTTCACCGTGAAGGACTTGCCGTGATAATATCGGGAATCCAGTTTGATCGTCGCCTCCTCAAACAGCGGGCTGCCGATGATATAGACCCCGTCCACCGGCGACACCGGATGGAAACCGATGGCGCTCAAAATGTACCAGGCTGACATCTGTCCCACGTCTTCATTGCCGCACAATCCCTTGACGCCCGCGCCATACGCATGGTCCATGACGACCCGCGCCCATTTCTGCGTGAGCCAGGGCCGGCCGGCGTAGGTGAACAGATAGGCGGTATGATGCACCGGCTCATTGGCGTGATTGCAATAATCATTCCAGGCAAAAGTCAGCGGGGTCTTTTCAAAGAATTCCGTCAGGTAATTCACAAAATAGTCCCGCCCCATCAGGTCAATCAACCCGGCCGGATCCTGGGGGGCAAACCAGTTTTGCTGGTAGGGATTGCTCTCCACGCAACCCTGCCCGTAATGGGTGGAACCCTCCCACTTGGTCCACGAGCCATCCGCCTTCCGGGCGTGCATGTTGCCCACCGCCGGATCATAGATGTTCCGGTAATTGAGCGACCGCTGCATCAGCCGCGCCGCGTCGTTGGTCTTCCCCAGGGCCTCGGCAAACCGGCCCGCGCAGTAATCGAAGTACGCATTCTCCAGCGTGACCGAAAGGCTGTCGGGCACAAAGCCCAACGCGGCATACTGTTTGCGCTGATTCACCGTCTCCCCCTGGTAATCCACCGATTTCAGACACCAGTCCAAGGCCTTTTCCGCGTCGTAGCCGCGAATGCCCTTGAGGTACGCCTCGGTAAACACCGAGACGGCCGGGTCGCCCACCATGCAGCCAGATTCCACCGTCAAGAACTCCCACCGGGCCAGCCGGCCATTCCCGCTCAACTCCGCCTGTTGCATCAAGGAGTTGACCATGTCATTCATCACGTCCGGCCGGGCCAGGCTCAGCCACGAGTATTCGCTGCGGAAATCATCCCAGCCGCTGAAAATCGTCCGGTAAGTGAAGTCCTTGGTCTGGTGCACCTGGCCGTCGGCGCCGGTGTAATGGCCGTTCACATCGGAATAGGCGCGCGGATCAATCATGGAGTGATAAACCGCCGAGGCAAACGCCTCCCGCTGGGCACTGGTGCCGCCTTTGATTGAAATCCCAGCCATTTCCTTCTCCCATAGACCCCTTGCCCGCTCGCGGACCGCGTCAAAATCCCAGCCGGAAATATCGTGTTCCAGGTTTTCCCGTGCGCCCGCCAGATCCACAAACGAAATGCCAGCCTTCAAGAGCACAGCCTCGCCGTTGGTGGTGGAAAATTCGCTGTAAAACCCCAGATGATCGCCCTCCATTTCCCGGCAGCCCGGCAGCACCTTCGCCGCCGCCACCAAATCACGGTAGTGCTGGCTTTCAATGTCTTCCCGTTTGCGAGTCGTGCCCGCCGGCAGGTCCACCGACCAGACGCCACAATTGGTGATCGGCTGGCTGAACTGCGCGTAGAAATAAACGGTGTAATTGGCCTTGCCGTCGCCATTGCCCCACCCCCCGCCCGTGGGCGGACACTTCATCCAACCCTCGATCGTGTGGTCATCCACCACCTTGACGTATTGGCGTGTGGAAGTGCCACCGACGCGGCGGGCCAGGTCGATTTGCACCCGGCTTTGATCGTTTTGCGGAAAAGTAAAGCGCAGGATGCCGGCATGCGGCGCCGCCGTGGCCTCCGCCCGTACGCCGTAATCATCCAGCGTGACCGCGTAATAGCCGGCCTTGGCAATTTCCGTATCGTGCTTGAAATGCGATCGGTAGCCGTCGCCGCCGCCTTTCACGCCGCGCTCGGTCATGAGCTTGCCGGTGGTGGGCATCACCAGGAAGTTGCCCAAATCACCATACCAGCCGATCCCGCTCATATGCGCAAAACTGAAACCTTCAATGGTCGTGTGCTCGTAGGAATAGCCGGGACCATTGTCCCCGCCGGTGATGGTATCGGGACTCAACTGGACCAGTCCAAACGGCGTGGCGGCACCGGGGAAGGTCTTGCCTTCCCCATACTCCGTACTGGTGCTGGCCCCCACCAGCGGATTGATGCTGTCCACCAATGACCCGGCCCAAGCCATGCCTGCGGGTGCCAGCGCCGCCAGCGCCACCAACAGGGGAAACTTGCAAGAAGTTAACTTTTTCATTCGGAAACAATTTTCAAGGAATAGTTTATCGGAGCATAGGCAGTGCGGATGACGTTTTCCAGCGCCGAATGCTCCCGTTCGGTGTCCGCCAAAACCTGGTCGGTCTGTTCCGCGATTTGCGCATTGGTGACCTTCTCCCCGGCGGGACGGAACAGCGTCTTGATCTGCCGGGTTTCAAAATCCTGTTTGGCGGAAACGGCGGCATCGACCAAGGCGAAGCGTGTCGAAAAAGGATTGAGCGTAAAGGCCTCGGCCAGGTTGACCCCGTGCGCGAGTTGCTCCGCCGTGAACACCTGGCTCTCGCTGCCCCAGGTAACGCGATATTTTTCAGCGGTGGCATGCTTCACGGTCAACTCGAACCGGTTCAGCTCCTGGTTAAACGGCACCAGCGTCAGGCCCGACCGCAAATTGTCGCTGTTGGTAATGTTTTCGTAGCCGGCGGTCGGGTACCAATTGGCTGCCAGCCCGAGTGGACTACTGGGACAGAACGGATAACGGGTACTGCGGATCACAAACTCGCCGTTCCGGGCTGACAATAGCTTATGGCCCGCGGAAACTTTCATCCGGCCTGTGGCCAAATCCACCTGGAAATCGGCCAAGTCGCCGCTCACCCCCATCGCCTTGAGAAAGGCATAGGCCATGATGGTATGTCCGGCCCAATTGGGGTGCACGCCATCGCCACCGCAAAGGGCATAGTTGGTGCCGTAACGCTGCTGCGCCGCAAACGAGGCCTGCAACATCGGCCAGAAAACGTCGGCAAAATTCACGTGTTCCTGCCCGGCAACCTCGATGCCAATATTCCGCAGTTGGCACAAATTCTCGTTCAACCGTGGCGTCGTGGCGCCCGCCTGCCACCAGTTGCGGTTGCCCACGCAACTCGGCGCGCCCAGCACCACGCGCACGCCATGGGCCTTGAAACTCTCCACCACGGCGAGCATGGCCTCTCGATAGGCCGCGCCAATACTGTCCTCGTAGGGCCGGTACTCGTGATCGTTCATCCCGTAGCTGGTGGTGGCGATTGTGGGATGAAACCGCAGGCAATCATTGGTCATGCGTTTCAAGAAACCCTCCGCCCGCTCGCCGCCCCAGCCGAATTGGCGCACGGAAATTTGCAGCTCGGGCATACAAACCGTCAGGTAGTCCTCGAGGATGCGCGAGTACATCTTCTGCTCCGTAATGGAATCGCCGCAAATCGCCAAACGATCCCCCTTCTGCAGCAAGAGACCGGTCGGTGCCGGGGCCACCCAGGGATGATAGCCGGCAAAAAAAGGATTGTCCGGTTTCGGAGCCTCCTCGGCGGCGTTTAGCTTGAAAGTCAAGAGGCACGCGAGGATCAGGATTGGTTTGCGCATAATAGTGAACCGTCAGTCTCGCGAATTCGACGGGCGCCTGTCGAGAGCGAGAAGTGCCAAAACAAGGGGGTGGACGTGCCGATGTGACGTTTGGCACATGACGTTTGGGTCGGAAGTGAATACTTTGTGTTCCATGCCAGACACTCGCTGCCCGGAACCTTCCGCCCAACGGCAACCGCCGTGGTGGCGGACCGCCTGGCCGGAAATCGGCCCGGCGGATTCCGACTCGTTGCGCCGCCGCAAGTTGGCGGTGCGGGCCGGGCATCTGGCGATGGTCCTGCTGGTGCTGGCCGCGGCGGCGAGCACGGTGCTGGCGATCCCGGCCAATTACTCCTGGCCCGAGCTAGCCGCGTTGCTCGCGGGTTGTCTCCTATACATCGGGTGGAATATTGTGGGCACCACCGGCGTGGTCACCCTGGTGCTTTGGGACAACCACGATGCGCCGCCATTTTCACTCCGCCGGCCCAGGGTGGGCAGCCTGCCTTTTTTCCTGATCCAGATCGGCCTGGCCTCGGGAATTTATTACCTGGCCGACCACGGTCGAACCCCGAACCTGATCTGGCTGCTGTTGCTGCCGCCCGTGGCCTACGCGGTCTTCATCCTGGAATGGCGCGGCATTGCCACGATCGCCGGGCTGATGCTGGCCGTCCTGGTGCTGAGTTTTCGGCGCTGGCATGATTGGCCCCTGACGCTTTATGGCGGGCTGGCGTTTTCGTTTGCCATCCTGTTTACGATCGTGTTTAGCATGCTCGCGGTACAGTCGGAAAAGGCGCGCAACGAGGTCCAGCGGCTGGCGACGGAATTGCGGGCCGCGAACCGCCGCTTGCGCGAATACGCCGTGCAAGCGGAGGAACTGTCCGCCACGCGCGAGCGCAACCGCATTGCCCGCGAGATTCACGATAGCCTGGGCCATTTCCTCACGGTAGCCAACATCCAGCTCGAAGCCGCGCGGGCACTGGCCCCCTCGGATTCGGCCCGGGCCCGCGAAGCGGCCGACAAGGCGCAGGGTTTCATCCAGGAAGGCCTGCAGGACATCCGCCGGTCGGTGGCGGCGCTGCGCAGTTCACCCTTGGAAAACAAGCCGCTGGCCCAGGCGCTGGCGGAATTGGTCAATCTCGCCGGCGCGGAACTGCCCGCGGCGGAAATCACGATCCACGGAGCGCCCCGAAAACTGCCGCCACCGGTGGAACTATCCCTGTATCGCGCCGCCCAAGAAGGCCTGACCAATGCCCGCAAATACGCCCACGCCGGCCACGTGCGGGTGCGGTTGGATTATCAGGCGGCCCAACGCGTGACCCTGACCGTGGAGGACGACGGCGCGGGCGCCACGGGACCGGACGAAGCGGGCGGCTTTGGCCTGCGTGGTTTGCGCGAACGCGCGCAGTTGCTGGGCGGCACGCTCAAGCTTGAAACCGCGCCGGGCGCCGGCTTCCGCCTGCAATTTGAGGTGCCCGCATGAAGGACATTTCCGTGCTGCTGGTGGA
Organism: uncultured Bifidobacteriaceae bacterium; assembly: GCA_964437865.1. Taxonomy (GTDB): domain Bacteria; phylum Verrucomicrobiota; class Verrucomicrobiia; order Limisphaerales; family UBA11358; genus UBA11358. Next base: position 33,691 of record CAYTJG010000022.1, read on the forward strand.
TGACCAGGCGCTGTTCCGGGAGGGCTTGCGCGCCGTGCTCTCCGTGCAGCCCGGCTTGCGCGTGGTGGCCGAAGCGGCCGACGGCCGCGAAGCGGTGGCCGGCGCCAAACGCTGGACGCCGCAAGTGGTGCTCATGGACTTGCGCATGCCCGTGATGGACGGCGTGGAAGCCACCCGCAAAGTCCGCGAAGCCTCGCCCCACAGCCAGGTCATCGTGCTCACCACCTTCGACGACGACGAACAGGTCTTTGAGGCGTTGCGAGCCGGCGCCCTGGGCTATCTGCTCAAGGACGCGCCGCCGGCCCGGTTGGTGGAAGCCATCGCTGCGGCGGCCCGGGGCGAGTCGTTTCTGCAACCCTCCATCGCCGCCAAAGTGCTGGCCGAATTCAACCGTCTTTCGCCCAAAAAGGTGCCGGCCGAGTTGGAAGCGATGTGGGAAAAGCTGTCCAGCCGCGAACTGGAGGTGCTCCGGCAACTCGCCGAGGGCAAGAGCAACAAGGAAATCGGCGCCGCCCTGAACCTCGCCGAAGGCACCGTTAAGAATCATCTGAGCAATGTGTTTGGCAAGCTCGGCGTGCTGGATCGCACGCAGGCCGCGTTGTTGGCCCGGGAAAAGGGCCTGCTCTGAACTTCCACGCCGGCGTGACTTCCGGCCCATGACTTCCGGCACATCCCCGCCGGGTGGCGTTCTGCTACACTCATCCCAGATTTCAGCAGGAACCCATGCAAGCCAAACCACAAGAACGAAGCTCCTGGCGCACTTTCTGGCTCGGACTCGGACTCACCCTGCTGGTGCTGGCCCTGGCGGGCGCCTTCGTGGTGCACCGGCTGCGCCAGCGCATCCCCGCGGAACTCATGCAGGACATCCGCGCCGGCGTGGCCGCCCGCCACATCAAGGACCCCGACCTGCGGTTTGCAAAATACCTGGAAGGGCGCTACGGCCCCCAGACCGATCCCGCCATCCGGGAAAAGGTGTTTCTGGATTTCTTCAACCTGGAACATATCCGCGCCATGCAGTTCCTGGTGAAGCACTCGCCGCCCGCGATGCGCCAGGCGAACATCGACGCCTCGGCCCGATGGGTGAAGCAATTTCGCGATTCCCTGACGTCCGAGCAACTGGCCGAGCTGAGCGCCCATTTACAGGCGGGTGGCGGCAATTCGCTGCTGGCGCAAGCCACGGCCCAATACAACACCCAGGATGTTTACTATCGCGGGCAAACGGCGCCCGTCATCTCCGAACTGCTCAAGACCGTGGCCCAGGCCCAAAACCATTGATGCCCGTTGCCCCATGCGCCCTGCCACCTGCACTCCTCAGGCCCGTCCAATCCCGGCGGCTTTCACGCTCATTGAATTGCTGGTCGTGCTGGCCATCATCGCCATTCTCGCCTCCCTGCTGCTCCCCGCGCTGGCCAAGGGCAAGGCCCGGGCCAACTCGATCGCCTGCGTTGGCAATCTCCGCCAGATGGGCCTGGCGTTGAATGTTTACATCCAGGATAACCGGGATCACCTGCCGGTGTGCGCCGGGTATCTGCCCAGCCAGATGCCCACCAACGCCCCCATCATGACGACCCTGTTCACCAACCAAAAGACGAACCGACTCTTTTGTTGCCCCGCCGATTACAACATCTTTCCCCAAGAACTGACCAGTTATGAATGGAATTTCTGGCTGAACAACGCGCCCTACACCGCGCCGCAATGGGCCACGATTTATGCCACCGAGGCGGGCGTCATCGTCAACAACCTCTTCGGCGGCCGGAGCGAAACCCCCCTGATGGGCGATGCGAACCCTTACCATGGCGCCACCGGGCATCTCCTCGGCAAGAATGCGCTCTACTTTGACGGCCGCGTGGAGCCGGCGAGAATTCCCTGAGCGCCCGGAGCACCTGCCCTCATTGGCCAACCCGTAACGTCCAATCGCATTGGTCGGTCACCGTCCCCGCCGGGAAGCGGGCTTGGGCGGCCACCGAATTCCGGCCGGGTGACAGCACCACCTGCGGCCACACAAACACATCGTTGCCGTCATTCTGGCGCGTGCCCAGCGATTTCCCGTTCAGCGACAAGTCGACCTTGTCCGCATTGGCATAAACTTTCACGTCGGTCACCGCGTTGGTGCGCTCCGTGAATCGCCGATCCGTGATATAAAGCACCGGCTCGGCCGACCAGTTGGCTTGGTAGAAATAAAACGCGTCCTTTTTGGTTTTGCGGTCAGAGGTGACCAGACCCTTGTCATTGCGTCCCGGCACGCCGCCCTCGTGGCGCCAGTAACTCGTAAAATCAGCCAGATTCCAAACGAACGTGCCCCAGATATAAGGCTGCGCCTTGAATTCGCGCCAAGCCGCCTCATGCACGATGGCCTGCCACTCTTCCGGATGCCATTGGCTGTCGGCTTTGGGTTGATGCGGATTATCCTCGTGCTGTTGCACGTTGGCGCCCGCACCGTATTCACTGATGCAAAATCCGCCCTGCCGGCTGGTCTGTCGATATTGGGCCACGCCCAGGGTATTGGTCAACGATCCCCACTCCGAATACCAGCCCGGATAAATGTTCCAGCCCAACAAGTCCGGGATGCGATTCATCTCCGGCCAACCGGTGGTGCAGGTGGCGGCGATGGTGGGCCGCGTCGGGTCCTCGCCATGAGCCAGATTCCTCAGGTCCAATAGCTCACGATGCGGATCAGGGTTGCCCGGGCGCAACTCATTGAACAGGCTCCAGACAAAAATGGACGGGTGATTGAGGTTCTGGCGGATCAAATCCAACAACTGTCCGCGCGAGGTTTCGGCAAATCGCGGATCGTCACTGATTCGATCCACCTGCGGAATCTCCGCCCAAACGAGAATTCCCGCCCGGTCGCATGCGCTGTAAAAATAGTCGCTGTGCTGGTAATGACAGCAACGCACGACGGTGGCGCCGATTTCCTTGAGCAACGCCACATCCTCGTCCATGTCCGCTTCGGAAATGGCCCAGCCCTTGTCGGGCCGATCCTGGTGGCGGTTCACGCCATGCAAATGGTACGCCTGGCCATTCAGGAAAAACCCCTGGTCCGGGTCCACGTAATACGAGCGCAGCCCCAGCGGCTGTTCGACGGCATCCACGATTTGCGCGCCGGCGCGCAGCTCAACCACGGCCCGATAAAGATACGGGTCCTTGCGCCCATTCCAGAGATGCGGACGGCCCAGGGCAATTTGCAGGTGGTAGGGCGCTGTGACGACGGGAGCGAGCGAAATCTGCTCCGTGACGTTGGTTACTTCATGGCCTTGCTCATCAAGCACCCGCGCCACGAGCGTCAAGGGCTGATGTTCCTTGGTGCCGTTGGAAATCTGCGCGGTCACGTCCAGCACAGCCTGTTCGGCGCTCACGCTGGTCTGTCGCCACACCACGCCGGGCGAAGCGTGGTCGGTGAGCGTGAAGTTCTCCGCGTCTGTCACGATCAGATGCACCGGCCGATAAAGGCCGCCATAAACGGGGAAGTCGCCGCTCAACGGCGCGAGGTCCGGCTCCGGCGCGTTGTTCACACGCACCGCCAGCAGATTGGTGCCGGCGGCGGATAGGTTGGTGGTGATTTCAAAACAGAACGCGCCGAAGGCGCCGCGATGTTGCCCGAGCGCCCGGCCGTTCAAATAAACATCCGCGACCGACCCCGCGGCTTCAAAACGCAGGAAGTAGCGCCGGCCCGCCTGCGGCCGGCCCGTATCCAGGATCCGGCGGTACCATCCCGGCCCGCGTTGATAGGCCTTGCCCTGCTGCGCCTGTTCCCAGCCCCAGCAATGCGGCAGGGAAACACCAGACCAGTTGGTAGGTTCAAACCCGTTTT
>CAYTJG010000023.1:0-29682 GCA_964437865.1 uncultured Bifidobacteriaceae bacterium
TCAGGACGCATAAACTCGTTTGGCGCGAGACCAGACACTGGCGTGTCTGGCTAATATCCAATGTCGCTTCGCGCCCGCCGAAAGGTACCTTGAAGATTTTACCGACAACAAACGTCTGCCACCCGCATTTTAGATGTCGCCGCGACATCTAAAATGACGGGAGAGGTCGCGGCGACATCTCATCTGGTCCGGGGATCTGCTATATTGGCGGGGATGCGGAATATACCGACATCGAGTATGGCGGGTGGCGCGGGCGGCGATGGAAAAGTCGTCGCGCAGGGCGAAGACCGCCGTGCCTGGGTTGGCCTGGGCGGTGGGGGGAAAAAAGGCCCAAACAAAGAAACACAAAGAAACACAAAAAATGGGGGAAGGAGACATGAAGGGCACGAAGACGATGATTGGCAGCAGACAGGACAATAGCCGGGCCCTGGCAATATTCATTCGCCCGCTGGTTGGCAAGATTTGCCTTGGGCCACAGCGCCGGAGGACCGGACGCACTCCACGACGCTGGCGCGCTTCAGGACCGCTCCTTGGGATGCGCCGCGCTGAGACGTGCGGGCGTGGCGGGCGTTGGAGGATTGAACGCGGCGTGATGGGGCGGCCGTTCGTTGCGGGACGTTCGGTTGGGTGGCGGCGGGCTCAAAATCGCGTCTCAGCGCCCGGGACGGGCGCGGACCGGCGCACCCAGGGGCTCCCGCCGGAGATCAATTTCATTCGCCCCGAACTTGCATTTTGCTAACCTGCGCAGGTCATGGCGTTCGCATTCACTTTTCTTGGCAGCGGCACTTCCCAGGGTGTGCCGCTCATTGGCGTGGATTATCCCCCCGAATACCTGGCCAACCCGAAGAACTGGCGCACCCGCCCGGCCATCTACGTGGCCACCGACCAGGTGAAGCTGGTCGTGGACACGCCGCCCGATTTCCGCACGCAATGTCTGCGCGAAAGAATCAAGTGGCTCGACGCCGTGCTGGTCACCCACGCCCACGCCGACCACATTCTGGGCATGGACGATTGCCGGCGCTTCTGCGACCTGCGGGGCGACACGACGCTGCCGATTTACGCCAGCGAGGCCACGATGGCCCATTTGCGCCGCGTCTTTTTGTATGCCTTCCACGCGGGACCCTGGCCCAAAGGCTATTTCAAACCGGAGGAACGCGTGGTCACCGGCTCTTTTGAAATTGGCGATCTCCAAGTGACGCCGCTGGACCTGCCGCACGGGCGGATGACCTCGACCGGCTATCTCTTCACCCAAAACGGGAAGAAGCGCCTGGCCTATCTGACCGATTGCAAAGAGGTGCCCGAAGCCGCGATCGAGGTGGTGCGCGGCGTGGAAGTGGCCGTGCTGGACGCGCTCCGTCCCCGACCGCATCCCACGCACATGTGCCTGGACGAGGCCCTCACCGCCGCCCGCCGCATCAATGCGCAGCAAACCTACTTCACCCACCTGACCCATGACTACGACCACGATAAATCGCAGTCGGAGCTGCCGCCGGGTATCACCCTGGCTTGGGACGGTCTCCAAATCACCTGCGCTAACTGAAATTGCGTTATGAAAAACATCTCCCTGCTTGTCGCGGCCCTCTTGGCGACCCTATTGCCGGGCGGCCCTGCCTTTGGCGAAACCGGCACGAACGCGCCAGCCTTTGCCCCCGCCAATCCGCCCGCGCTCCAACCCCTCGCCGGCACGCATACGCCGGCTTATCGCGCCGCCAAACGGTTTCTGCACGGCGTCAACCTGGGCGATTTCCTCGAAGTGCCCCCCGACTCCTCCTGGGGTGTGACCGTCTCCGCGGAAGACTATCCCGCCATTAAGAGCGAAGGCTTCGACCATGTCCGGGTGCCCATTGGCTGGCAACATTACGTGGGGCCGGCACCGGATTTCACGCTCCAGCCGAAGATTTTCGCCAAGGTGGATTTCGCGGTGACCAATTGCCTGCGGAACAAACTGGCGGTGATGATCAATATCCATCATTTCGATGAATTGGATCAGGACCCGGTCGCGGCCGGGCCCGAGTTTCTGGCCATCTGGCGGCAGGTGGCGGAGCATTACCGGCATTTGCCCACGGGATTGGCCTTCGAACTGGACAATGAACCGCACGATCACGCCACCACGGCCTTGATGAACCCGCTCTACGCGCAGGCCATTGCTGAAATTCGGCAGTCCAACCGGCACCGCACGATCTTTGTGGAACCGGGCGGCTGGGGCAGCATCGAGGAATTGAAAAACCTGGTCCTGCCGCCGGATGACAACGTGATTGTATCCGTGCACTGTTATGACCCGTTTTATTTTACCCATCAAGGCGCAAGCTGGACGGGCGGCAGCACGCCCGTCACCGGCATTATCTTTCCGGGTCCGCCGCCGCAACCGCTGGTGCCCGACCCCGCCCTGAAGCTCAACGGCCACCTGCAAGAATGGATCCACCAATACAATACGCTGCCGGCCGACCAGAATCCCAGCAGCCCCATCGCCTTTGCCGCCCACTTGAAATACCTTCGCCAATGGTCGGATTATTATCATCGCCCCATTCATCTGGGTGAATTTGGCGCGTACACGCGCGCCGATGAACCATCGCGCGCGAATTTCTATCGCACTTTCCGGCAGGCGGCTGAGGAAAACCAGATCGGCTGGTGCATTTGGGATTGGAACGCCGGCTTCCGGTATTGGGACCGGGCCAATCATCGTCCCGAGCCCGGCATGCGCGCGGCGCTTTTCGGCCGGAATAACTGAACCTCCAACCCGATTCAGCGTCAAATCCCACGTCTATGAAGTATTTGTGTTTGTTGTGGCTATTAGTAGCGCTCAAAACGGAGGCAGGCGGCGATGAAGTGGTGGTGCTCTACAATTCCGGGCAGCCGGAGTCCAAGGCGGTGGCCGAGCATTACGCGGCCGCGCGCCAAGTGCCCCCGGGGCAAATCTTTGGCTTTGCCCTCACCACCAATGAGGTCATCTCCCGCGCCGAATTTACGGAGTCGCTCCAAAAACCCCTGGCTGCGCAGCTCGAAACGGCCGGTTTGTGGAGATTCGGAGACGTGAAGGTGGCCGCCAACGGCACCAACCCGCCGCATAGCGAATACCGCGTGGTCACCTCGAAAATCCGCTACGCAGTCCTGTGCTACGGCATGCCTTTGAAAATCGGTCCCGACCCGTTGTTGGAACAAGCCGAGGGCTCCAACGGGAAGCCGGAGGCAAGTCGGGACGAGGCGGCCGTGGATTCAGAACTCACCTGGCTGCCCTTGCTCAAAATGAACGTGCGACTGAACGGTCCCCTGCCCAATCCGTTCTATGGCAGCACCAACCGTGCTTTCTTGACCCCCACCAATGGCATCCTGCTGGTCACGCGCCTCGATGGTCCCAGCGCCGAAATTGCCGACCACCTGGTGGATAAGGCCATGGCCGCGGAAACCACCGGTCTGATGGGCCGCGCGTATTTTGACACCCGCAGCATCCCCCGCAACGATGGTTATTATATAGGCGATGCCTGGTTGCTGGCCGGCGCGGAAATGAGCCGGGAATTGGGTTATGATCTCGAGGTGGACACCAATGCCAGCACTTTTCCCGCCTCCTACCCCATGAGCCATATCGCCCTCTACGCCGGTTGGTACGATGGCGATGCCAGTGGCCCCTTCGCGCTGCCCACGGTGGAATTCATGCCCGGCGCCTTCGCCTATCACCTGCACTCCTTCAGCGCGGATACCTTGCGCAGCAGCAGTTCGCACTGGTGCGGTCCGTTGCTGGCCAAGGGCGCCACCTGCACGATCGGTTTTGTCTACGAACCCTATCTGGCCCTGACGCTGAATGTGCCCGTTTTCCTGCGCTCCTGGGCGCACGGCTTCACCTTCGGCGAGGCGGCATGGGTGGCCAATCAAGCCCTCTCGTGGCAGACCACGGTGATCGGCGATCCCCTGTATCAACCGTTTAAACTTTCGCCGTTGGAAATCCACGCCCAAATGGCCCAAACCCACAATCCCCTCATTGAGTGGTCGTTTGAGCAGATGGTCAATCGGGACCGCGCCCGGGGCATGCCGGCGTCGCAACTGGAGGGGTTTCTAAAGAACCTGCCGGCCACCGCCCAGGGCGCCGCGCCCACCGAGAAGCTGGCCGAGCTTTACAATGCGGCGGGGAATTCCGAGGCCGCCCTCACGAACTGGCAGCAAGCGTTGAAGCTAAACCCTTCGCCCGAGCAACGCATCCGCCTCCGCCGCATCCTCGGCCCCAAATTGCTCGCCGCCGGACACCTCAACGACGCCATCGCCGACTACCGACAATTGCTCGCTGAATCTCCCGAGTACCCGGGCCGGGCACAGATCGAGGAGGAATTGAAAGACCTCTCGCCGACGGAGCAGGCCGGCAATAAGAAATGACCCCGGTCTTTTACGATACCCACGCGCACCTCGATGACGAAGTCTTCCAAGCCGACTTTGACGAGGTCCTGACCCGCGCACGACACGCCGGCATCACCCGGATCATTTCCATCGCCACGGATCTGGCCAGCAGCCGCCAAGCGGTAGCGCTCGCCGAAAGGCACGATCTGATCTACGCCGCCGTCGGCTGGCATCCCGACAATGCAGCCCACGCCCCGGCCGATATCCGGCCCGAATTGCGGGAACTGGCCCGCCATCCCAAAGTCGTGGCGATTGGCGAATGCGGCTTGGATTATTACCGGCTCCCCAGTACGCGCGGCGGGACGGCGGCCGAGGATGCGGTCTGCCGGCGCAAGCAGGCGGAAATTTTTGGGCAACAGCTTGAAATCGCCGCCGAAACCGGGCTCAACTGCGTCATTCACCAGCGCAGTTCCTTCGACGATCTGTTCGCCCAAATCCAGCCGTTTGCCCGGCGCACGCGCGGCGTTTTTCACTGTTTCGGGGAGAGCGTGGAACGGCTCCAAAAGATCCTGGAGCTGGACTGGCGGGTCAGTTTCACGGGCATCGTAACCTTCAAGAACGGCGAGAACATTCGCGCTGCCGTCGCGGCCGCCCCGTTGGACAAAATAATGCTCGAAACCGATTCACCCTACTTGGCGCCCGTACCCTTCCGCGGCAAGCGGTGCGAACCGGCCTACGTCCAGGAGATCTCCCAAACGGTGGCGCAGGTCAAAGGTTGTTCGTTGGCCGAGCTGAGCATTGCCACGTGCCAGACCGCGCACGAATTCTTCCCGAAACTTGGTTAGTGCCTCAAAAATACACAGTTTGTCATTTTTCTGGCGCGACTTGTCTCGTTTCCAACGCTGTTCCGGAAAACCTTTCCGCTTCGCCAAGCCGAGCCCGACCCCGCCGGTCGGCGGATTTTTCCGCCGGGTTCAGAATCTCAAATTTGCGCGATAGCGCCCTAGGAAAAATCTACCACTCCCCGGCCCTTTTCAAGGTGTGGAAATAACCGTTCTTTTTCGAAGTCCGGGCAGTTTCTGGCACCAGACTTGCGAACGGTATGGCGTGGGCGGCAAACAATAGTAAAGCCTCTCACATCCAACTGGTAATAAACTAACTGTCGTATATGAAAAAGTTTCTCGTCCTGCTCACCGCCGCCCTGCCACTGGTGCTTTCCTCCTGCTCCACCCCGCCCCAAAAGCAGGCTTTTCAAAATGTGGATACCTCCGCGCTCATCGTGAAGTCGCTGGATGATCAGACCTGCCAGGTTCTGTCCCCCACCGCCATCGCGCGCGAAGATCAGTCTCGTTTGCTGGATCAAGCCAAGACGTTTTCCCAGCATCAAACGGCCGTGGTTATTCTGGAGAACTATACTGAACCCCAGCTCGGACCGGAATTCCGCGACCGCAGCGTGACCTTGTTCGTCGGCCTGCGCAGCTTGGGTTACGAACACATCGTTTTTCTCAAGGGCAACGGGGCCACCGATCCCAACGGGCTCGTGACCTTGGCTGATTACAACTGAATTTTTGGTTGAGTTGAGTTGGTTTGAGTTGGATTGCCCGCCGACGGGTTGGAGACCCCGTCGGCGGGCGTCTTTTTATCCCCCCGTCTTTCCGGTTGCCGTCGCCCCGTTTGGCCGTATATTCCGCCCGGCAAACGCTATGACACGGCAACAAATCCTCGACCTCTATTTTTTGGATGCCCGGCACAAGCTGATCGAACTCGCCGCGTTCCTCGATCGCGTCGAACGCAGCGCGGGCCCCGCGGACTTTCGGCTCCGCAGTTTCCGCCGGGCCACCGCCCAATTGACCGGCCGCAAACGAAACCGCGCCCAAGCCGTCCTGCTCGCCTTCAGCGATCCCACCGCCAAACCCATCGCCCGCGCCCACACCAAGGGGGCCTGCGGCGCCTGGAATGCCGACGCCCAATGAAATACATCGAACCCCACGCCCACATGGTCAGCCGCACCACGGACGACTACGAACGTCTGGCGCTGGCGGGTTGCCTGGCAGTTTGTGAACCGGCGTTCTGGGCCGGCTTCGACCGCAGTTCGCCCGAAGGCTTCCACGATTACTTCGCCCAACTCACCGAGCACGAACCCAAGCGCGCCGCCAAGTTCGGCCTGAAGCATTTCTGCTGGCTGTGCATCAACTCCAAGGAAGCCGAGGACGTGAAACTGGCGGCCGAAGTCATCGCCTTGGTGCCCCGATTCCTCGACCGACCAAACGTTCTCGGCGTCGGTGAAATCGGCTTGAACAAGAATTCGCGCAACGAACTGCGGATTTTCGAAATGCAGGTGGACCTGGCCGCCCGCCATAACCAACTTATCCTTGTCCACACCCCGCACTTGGAAGACAAGCTGAAGGGCACCCGCCTTATCTTGGACGCCCTGCGCCGCGACCGCCGCATCCGCCCCGAACGCGTCATCATCGACCACGTGGAGGAGCACACCGTGAAAATGGTGCTGGACGCCGGCATGTGGGCGGGCATGACCCTCTATCCTGAAACCAAATGCACGCCCGCCCGGGCCATCGATATTTTGGAGCAATACGGTTGCGAGCGGCTCTGGCTAAACAGCGCCTGCGATTGGGGCATCAGCGATCCGCTGGCCGTGCCCAAGACGGCCTTGGAAATGGCTCGCCGCGGCCATCTCGCCGCGACCATTGATCGCGTCGTGCTCGCCAACCCGCAGGCCTTCTTAAGCCAATCGCCACATTTCCCCGCCCACTTGGGCTGATCCGCACTCGCCTTCCCGGACCACCGGCACGGTTAACGGTTTTTCCTCACCGCGGTTTCCAACTGAAAACACTCCCAACACTTCGTTTCAGCTTGGCGGGCAATTAGCCGATAGATGGGCACGGTAAATAATCCAATTAAAGAGAAACACATGACTACCACCAGCGCCACTGCCATCAAAAACCAGGTCCAGGAAGCCACGGAAACGACCGCCCAGACCAAAGCCGAAGCTGCCAAGGGTGATCACCAAGCGGTGCAGAAACTGGCCCGGCAAAAGGCGACCCAGGCGACCCAAACTGCCCAAACGACCCAGACATCCCAGCAGTCGGCTGACATCGTCGATAGCAACCGTGGCAAATTGAACACCAAAGCCTGACCGGGTTCCTTTCCTGCGCGAGTGCTTCCTAACCATCGGGAGCACCCGTCATTCGTTCCCGCTGCCGGGCGCACCTCCTCCTTCCAACCCGTCCCCAAAGCCCTTTGGGCTGCCCTGCTCGCAGAACCGCCCCCCCCAGAAATCAAAAAAGATGGAGAAGACAGACAAAAACTCCAACCGTCTGCGTCCCTCCCATGGCCGCCATCCCCAGCCATGCCGCGCCATCTTCCAGAAAGCGCGATTGTCTTTTGGCCCCCTCCGGCACTACAATTCACTTCCGCCGCACGGATGACGTCGCGGCAGCAAATTTTGCCGCGATGGGTACTGTCGATTTCATACTCAACCTCGCCGGACTGCTATTATGGCTGAACTGGCGGTCGAACCGTTTTGATCCGCTGGTCCGGCGCCGGCCGGCGACGCTGATGGGCACATTGCGCCCCGCCGAGCCGCAAAAGCTGCGCCGCTGGCATTTTCTGGCGTTTATCGCCATCATGCTGTTCTTGCGCGCCTTGATCTACTGGTGGCTGGGCCGCCTGTTCCCCAAGGTTTGGGTGGCGCAATTGGATCTAGGCGTGACCACACTTCCTTTCCGCAGCGATCAGTTCGAGCGGATGCTGGTGTTTTCCTTCCTCAGTTTCGCTGTGCTGCTGGGAATTTATTACGTGTGGGTACTGGCGCTGTCCCTGCTGGCCGGCCCGCAGCCCATTCAAAGCCTGGTGACGATTCCGCTCGGGCGGGTGGACCGCTGGCCACACTGGGCCAGGGCGCTGCTGCCCTTCGTGAGCACCGCCGTCTTATGGTGGCTGGCCACCTGGCTGCTCGTCCACCTGGGCGTTTTGATGCCGCTGCATGCCGCCGGACGTTTCCAGCAATCGGTGATCCTGGGGGTGAACACGTATTTGCTCTGGCAATATCCGTTTGAAATCATCCTGCTGCTGTACCTGCTGAACAGCTACATCTATTTCGGCCGGCACCCGCTCTGGCAATACGTGGCCGCGACGGCGCACACCCTCCTGCAACCGCTGCGACGGATACCGTTGCAGGCCGGCAAAGTGGATTTCGCGCCGCTGGTGGGAATTGCGCTCATCTTTCTAATCGCCCACTTTGGCGAGCGCGGCCTGTTGCGGCTGTATGCCCGCCTGTCGTACTGATCAAGCTCACCCCACCGTGACGTGCGGCAGCCGGATGGTGACCGTGGAGCCAATGCCCGGTTCGCTCTCGATGGACAATTCGCCGCCGTGCAATTCCACGAGCTTTTTGGCAATGGCCAGTCCCAAGCCGAAACCCTGTTCATCCTGCATGCGCCGCTCGAACTGCATGTAGGCCCCGACACGACTGATCTGCTCGGTGGTGAATCCACGACCGTCATCCTGCACCGTGAACACCACGTCGTCCGGCGTGTTCTTCAGCCGCACGCGCACCAGCAGACCGCTGTCCGAAAACTTGAGCGCATTCTGAACCAATTCCACGACGATCTTCCGAAAATAATCCTCGGCAATCGGCAGCATCGCATCGCCCAACTCGAGAATCAGGTCCGGCCCCCGGCCCGCCTTTTCGGCCTCGGCCATGGCCGCCGACTGGACCACCTCCCCTGGGTGCAGCGTGGCGGCCTGCCGCAGGCGACCGATGCTTTGCGGATCGGACGCCACGATTTCCAATTGGGCGTAGATGAGGAAATTCTCGATTAGCCGCTCGAGCCGCTGGCCAGACTGGCAGATTTCCTGGCTCATCTCGGCGATGGTCTGGGGATCCAGCGAACTGGCCGACTCGGCCAGCATTTCCGAATTGGAAATGATGCCGTTGAGGGGCGTGCGCATCTCATGCGGCAGCATGAGGGAAATCTGGCTGCGCAACAGGGTGAGTTTTTTCTCGGCCTCCTGCCGGACGGTCTCCACCTTCCGCAGGCGGGCCTGCACGGTGGCAAACAGCTCGTCCACCTTGAAGGGCTTGGGCAGATAATCATCGGCCCCCAAATCCATGCCATGCCGCATGCCGGCCGCATCGGCGAGGCCAGTCATCAGAATAAACGGAATCGCGGCCGTGGCGGGATTCTCCCGCAACTTCGCCAGGGTCGTATAGCCGGCGCCGGCCTTGTCCATGTTTACGTCGCAAAGGATCAAGTCCGGCAACTGCTCACGCGCCTGGGCCACGCCTTCGGCACTGTCCATGGCCTCGATCACCTCGAAACCCTGCTGTTCCAGCGCCAAGCGGATCATCTCCCGCAACCACGATTCGTCGTCAATGACCAAAATTTTGCTCATCAAAAAAATTAAACGTCATTGCGAGCAAGTTGTGTTCCATTACCCACCCAACCGGCTGTGTCAAACAAGTCCACCCTTCCCCGTCGGTCACTTACGCTCGTCCAAGGGCACATAATGTGCCAGCGTGGGACCCGTGTAAATTTGGCGCGGCCGGTAAATCCGGCTCTTCGGTTCCTCCATGATTTCCTTGTAATTGGCGATCCACCCGGGCATCCGGCCAATGGCGAAGATGACCGTGAACATTTCCACGGGAATCCCGATGGCCCGCATGATGATGCCACTGTAGAAATCGACATTCGGATACAGTTTACGCTCAACAAAATACGAATCCTTCAGCGCCGCCTCCTCCAAGCGCTTGGCAATGTCCAACAACGGGTCATTGATACGCAATTTGGACAGGACTTCGTCGCACGCCTTCTTGATGATCTTGGCGCGCGGATCGTAGTTCTTGTAAACGCGATGGCCAAAGCCCATGAGTCGGCGACCGCTGTTCTTGTCTTTGGCGGATTCGATGAACTTGCTGCCGTCGTCGCCTTCCTTGTGGATTTGGGCGAGCATTTCGAGCACTGCCTGGTTGGCGCCGCCGTGCAGCGGCCCCCACAGGGCGCACACGCCCGCCGAGCAACTGGCGAAGAGATTTGCCTGGGACGAGGCCACCATGCGCACCGTCGAGGTGGAGCAATTCTGCTCGTGATCGGCGTGCAACAGAAAAATCAGGTCCAGTGCCTTCACCACTTCCGGCTTCAACTCAAAATCCTCGTAGGGCAGCGAGAACATCATGTGCAGGAAATTGGCCGTGTACTTGTAGGTCTGCTTGGGATAAATCAGCGGCAGCCCCTTGGACTTGCGGTAGGAATACGCCGCGATGGTGCGCACCTGCGAGATGAGCTTGGCCACATAAACATCGAATTGCCGCGACCGGCCCCACTTCCAATTCATCAGCTCCTCGTCGAAACAGCTCGCGGCATTGATCATGGCCGAGAGGATCGCCATCGGATGGGCCCCGGTGGGGAAGCCCTCGAAATGGAACTTCATGTCCTCATGCAGGTACTGATGGGCCGTGAGCAGGTCGGAAAAGGCTTTCAATTGCGGGCGCGTGGGGAGCGTCCCGTAAATAATCAGATAGGCGGTCTCGATGAACGTGGATCGCTCGGCGATTTCCTCGATGGGAATGCCGCGATAACGCAGGATGCCCCGATCGCCATCAATGAAAGTAATGTTGCTGACGCATGAACCGGTGTTGCCGTAGCCATCGTCGATGGTGATATAACCGGTGTTGGCGCGCAGGGATGAGACATCCACTGCTTTTTCGTTCTCGCTGCCAACCAACGTGGGCAACGTGTACTCTTTTCCGTCCAGCTCCAATTTGGCTTGATTGCTCATAGTCTCCTAACTGAAACAATTTGTTTAACTTTTCAGAATTTGCCGGGTGCAACCACCCTTGGCAAGCCGCGAAAGTGTTTTTTGCTAAAAAAAGCGGATACCACGACGAGCCACTCCTTGGCGCAGACATTCCGCACTGCGGGTAAAGGCGCCTTTCCAGCCGCGAGTTTCAAACTCCCGGTTCCCAGCGCTGAAAGCGCGGACAGAAACACTTGCCCTACTGGACACCACTTTCGCATCGCCATTTCATCCGCCCGGGCTAAATTGCCTGCCGGCGGCGCATGAAGAAATATCTCCACGTCATCACCATCGGTCTGCAAAGCAATCTGGCGTACCGTGTGAATTACCTCACGCGTACGCTGTTCAGCTTCATTCCCTTGTTTGCCATGCTCTCGCTCTGGCGGACCATCTACCGCCATCACAACGGGAGCAGTTCGGTTTTTTCACAGGGGGACATGATGTTCTATTACCTGCTCGTGGCGGTGGTGGACGTGCTGACCGCGGTCAACGAGGACGATTGGCAGATTGCCGCGGATATTCGCGAGGGCAACATCAGCCAGTTTTTGCTCAAGCCGATCGATTACCTGTGGTATCGGCTGTGCTTGTTCTTCGCCGGCCGCATCGCCTTTATTGCGGTGGCCGCCCTGCCCTTGGTGATCTTCCTTCTCTGTTTCCGGCAGTACGTGCAGCCGCCGGCCGATCTCACCGCCCTGTTCGTCTTCCCGGTATCGCTGGTGCTCACCGCGCTGCTGCAGTTCTTTATCTCGTATGCCATGGCCATGCTCGCCTTCTGGCTGCTGGAGATTTCCACCTTCATCTTCATCCTGTTCGCCTTTGAATACCTGGCCAGCGGTCATTTGTTTCCGCTCGATATTCTGCCGCCGGTCCTCAAGCACATGCTTTACTTCACGCCCTTCCCCTATCAGTTGTACTTCCCCATCAGCGTCTACCTGGGCAAAACAGCCGGCGCCGATCTCTGGCGCGGCCTGGTTTGCCAGCTCTTGTGGGTGCTGGCCGCGTACGTTTTTGCCCGGTGGATGTGGCGCCGCGGCATCAAACGGTACTCAGCGTTTGGGGGATAAGAGTGGTTGGGTGAGGCGTTCGAATGGCTATGAGCCGCGCGTAGACACTGAGGTCCTGCCCCATCGGGCGGACCCTCAAGGCCACGACTTTTTGCGCCATCGCTTACCTCTCTGCGCGCGGGCCGAGCACTCTCGGCGCTCCAGGAGAGCTTCCCGAGGTCGTGCCCTACCGTCAGGTTGGCGAAGTTCTCCGCAGTATTTCTTCCCGGGCCCAGCGTGCATGCTCGGCGATCAACGGTTCGGGATCGGCGGCCGCATGCTCCAAGGCCGGCAACGCCCGGGCGTCGCCCACGTTGCCCAGCGCCACGCAGACATTGCGCAACAGCCCCCGCCGTTTCGTGCGCAGCAGGGGCGTGCCGGCAAACCTGGCCTTGAAACCCGCATCGTCCAATTGCAACAGCGCGACCAAACCCGGCTGGTCCAAATCCGTGCGTGCCTGCGCCGTCATCAGGTGTCCCTCCCCCGCAAACCGGTTCCAGGGACAAACCGCCAGGCAGTCGTCACAACCGTAAATCCGGTTGCCAATCGCCGGCCGGAGTTCGGGAGGAATCGGCCCTTTCAACTCGATCGTCAAATAGGAGATGCACTTGCGGGCATCGAGTTCGAACGGCGCGGTGATGGCCTGGGTGGGACAGGCCGCCAGGCAGCGCGTGCACTTGCCGCAGTGGTTCGTTTCCGGCGCATCCGGCGCCACTTCGAGCGTGGTGAGCAGCTCTGCCAGAAAAAACCAATTGCCAAGGCCGCGACTGATCAGATTGGTGTGCTTGCCAATGAAACCGAGCCCGGCCCGCTGCGCCAGCTCGCGCTCCAGCAGCGGGCCGGTATCCACGTACCACCGCGAGCGCGTCTCCCCGCCCCCGGCCCGGTTGACAAATTCCGTCAGCGTCCGCAGGGGCCCGGCCAGCACGTCGTGGTAATCGGCGAACCGGGCGTAACGGGCAATCAGGCCATGGTCGGTCTCCGCGGCGTCCCGCCCCGCCGCCTCGCGCTCAGCCCGGGCATAGCCCGCCGCGAGCACAATGATCGTCCTGGCGCCGGGCAGCACCTTCTGCGGATCCGCTCGTTTCCCGGCGGAGCGTTCGAGCCAAGCCATCTCACCGTTCCGTTTTTCGGCCAGCCACCGCTCAAAATGCGGCGCGCCCGCCGGCGCGCCGGCCGCCGTAAACCGGCAATCATCGAATCCGAGTTCCTGGGCGCGCTGGCGGATGGCTTCCTTCATCGCTCCGTGCGGGCCGCCAGTTTGAACTGCAAAACGATCTGCTGCGCCACTTCCCGCGGCGAACGCAAATCGGTGTTAATCAGCACGTCGGCCTGGCGGTAAAAAGGCTCCCGTTGCGCAAGCAATTCGTGAATCTTGCGCTGCGGGTCCGGATCGTGGAGCAGCGGGCGATGCGACTGGTTGCGCACCCGCTCCCAGATCTTCTCGGGCGACGCCCACAGGCAGACCACCAGGGCATGATGCTTGAGGGACGCAAGGTTATCCGGATTCGCCGGCAGTCCGCCGCCGGTCGAAATCACCACCTTGGTCGTGGATTCCAGACCGTCCACTAGTTGCCGTTCGAGCGCCCGAAAGGTTGGTTCGCCGTCGTGAGCAAAAATATCCGCAATCGACCGGCCGGTCCGACTTTGGATCATTTCGTCAGTGTCCAGAAACTCAAAGCGTAACAGGTCTGCCGCCAGCCGGCCAGCGGAGGTCTTGCCCGTCCCCATGAAACCGATGAGGGCGAGGTTGACGAGTTGGCGGCCATTGTGCATGAACATGAATTAACCAAAAAACGCCCGCGACGCACGTCAATTCCCGGCACTCCGCATTTCGAATTCCGAACTCCGAATTTTTTAGGGTTTGCATTCCCTCGCGGATTGTCTTTAATGCCTGTACTTATTTTGAAATGAACATCCACGAATACCAGGCCAAGCAACTTCTCGCCCGCCACGGTGTCGCCGTTCCACTGGAAATCCCCGCCAAGTCCCTCACCGAAGTGCGGCCGGCGGCGGAGAAAATTGCCGCCAGCGGCAGTGCCAGGGTGGTGGTCAAATCCCAGATCCATGCCGGCGGCCGCGGCAAAGGTACGTTCAAATCCGGCTTCCAGGGCGGCGTGAAACTCGCCTCCTCCGTGGATGAGGCCGTGGCCTTCGCGGAAAAAATGCTCGGCCAGACGCTCGTCACCAAGCAGACCGGCCCCGACGGACGCCTGGTGCAGACGCTGCTGCTGGCCGAAGGCGCCAAAATCAAAAAGGAATTCTACCTTGCCGTTTTGCTCGACCGCACCGTTTCCCGCCCCGTCATCATGGCCAGCACCGAGGGCGGCATGGATATCGAGGAAGTGGCGGCCACGCAGCCAGACAAGATTTTCAAGGAACACATCGACCCGGCGTTGGGCATCATGCCCTTCCAGGCGCGCAAAATCGCGGCGGCGCTGGGGCTGAAGGGCGATCTGTTCAACGCGGGCGTCAAGCTGGTGACCGGCGTGTACAACACGTGGTGGGAAAGCGACGCCTCGCTGGTGGAATTGAATCCCCTGGCCGTCGTGGAACTGCGCGACGGCAAGGAAACGGTCATGGCACTGGACGCCAAGATCTCGCTGGATGACAACGCGCTTTACCGGCACAAGGACATCCAGGACATGCGCGACCTGAACGAGGAGGCGCCCCTGGAGATCGAGGCCAGCAAGTTCAACCTGAATTACATCAAGCTGGACGGCAGCATCGCCTGTCTGGTCAATGGCGCGGGCCTGGCCATGGCCACCATGGACATCATCCAGCATTTCGGCGGCAGCCCGGCCAATTTCCTGGACGTGGGCGGCGGCGCCAGCAAGGAACAGGTGACGGCGGCGTTCAAGATCATCCTGAGCGACCCGAACGTGAAGGGCATCCTCGTAAACATCTTCGGCGGCATCATGGACTGCAACGTCATTGCCACGGGCATTGTGGCGGCCGTCAAGGAAACCGGCCTGAAGCTGCCGCTGGTCGTGCGGCTGGAGGGCAACAACGTGGCTGCCGGCAAGCAAACCCTGGCTGCTTCCGGCGTGGCCATCATCACGGGTGATTCCATGGCCGATGCGGCCCAAAAGGTGGTCCACGCAGTCCGCCCCTAAACCTGCTCAAACCCATCAACCTCCATTGCGATTATGATCAAACCCATTGACATCGCTTTTACTTGTTACCCTGTCACCGACATGGCGCGGGCGCGCAAATTCTATGAGGAAGTGCTCGGCTTGAAGCCCACCACCACCTTCGGCGAACCGGGAGGCATGCAGTGGACGGAATACGATATCGGCCCCGGTACGCTGGCCCTTGGCGCGGGCGCGCCGGATTGGCGCCCGCGCGAAGACGGCGCGGCACTGGCGTTGGAGGTGGAGGATTTTGCCGCCGCCATCGCCCATGTGCGCAGCCACCACGTGAAATTCAAAATCGAGCCGACAGAAACGCCCGTCTGCCACATGGCATTCATTTACGATAGCGAAGGCAGCTTGGTCTGCCTTCACCAGCGCAAGGCAAAGTAATCAAATTATGTCCATCCTTGTCCACCCCCACACCAAGATTCTCATCCAAGGCATCACCGGCAGCTTCGGCGCCAGGCACGCGCAGCTTTCCATCGACTACGGCTCGCAAGTCGTCGCCGGCGTCACGCCCGGCAAGGGCGGCCAGACCTTTGAACATGCCGGTGCCAAGATCCCCATTTTCAACACTGTCGCCGAGGCCGTCAAGCAGACCGGGGCCACCGCCAGCGCCGTGTTCGTGCCGCCGGCGTTTGCTGCCGACGCCATACTCGAAGGCGCCGACGCGGGCCTCGAACTGGTGGTGGCCATCACCGAGGGCATTCCGGTGCGCGACATGATCGAGGTGAAACGCGCGCTGGCCGGCAATACCAAGACCCGGCTGGTGGGCCC
This sequence comes from uncultured Bifidobacteriaceae bacterium, assembly GCA_964437865.1. Classification (GTDB taxonomy): domain Bacteria; phylum Verrucomicrobiota; class Verrucomicrobiia; order Limisphaerales; family UBA11358; genus UBA11358. Next base: position 16,094 of record CAYTJG010000023.1, read on the forward strand.
GAATTGTCCCGGCGTGGTCACGCCGGGCGAAGGCAAGGATTCGCACGGTGGTTGCCGCATTGGCATCTCACCCGGTTACATTCACAAGCGAGGCCACATCGGCGTGGTCTCGCGCAGCGGCACGCTCACCTACGAAGCGGTCTGGCAATTGACCTCGCGTGGCGTGGGCCAGTCCACCTGCGTGGGCATTGGCGGCGACCCGGTCAACGGCACCTCGCACTTGGATGTGATCAAGTTGTTCAACGAGGATCCTGAGACCACCGGCATCATCATGATCGGTGAAATCGGCGGCAGCGCGGAGGAAGAAGCCGCGGAGTGGATCAAGCAGCATGGTCGCAAACCCGTGGCGGGCTTCATTGCCGGCGCCACGGCGCCGCCTGGCCGCCGCATGGGGCACGCCGGCGCCATTGTCAGCGGCGGCAAGGGCACAGCCGCAGCCAAGATCGCTGCCTTCAAGGCGGCCGGCATCGGCGTGGCGGCCACCCCCAGCGAAATGGCGGATACGCTCTTGAAAATGATGTGAGTGTCCCCGGCGGTGGGTGGAATTAACGCGAGCGTGCTCCGGTCCGTGGCCTTCCTTGGCCGCTGAGACGCGATTCTGAACCAGACACCACCCGGCCAAACGCCTCGCAACGAAAGGCCGCACTGCCACCCGCCGCTTGACGCGAAAGCGGCCGCACCGTTCGTCCACCTCAGCGCCCGGGACGGGCGCGGACTGGACCGCCACAGCCCCCATTTCCCTGCTTTGCGTCCGCAGCGGATTGCGTTAGATTCTTTACGCCATGCAAACGGAGAAACTCACACAAAAATCGCAGGAAGCCTTGCAGACGGCACAAAACATCGCCCGCCAGCACTCCCACCAGGAAATCGACGGCGAGCATCTCGCCCTGGCATTGATCGACCAAACCGACAGCCTGATCCCCGATCTATTGGCCCGGATCGGCGCGCCGCCCGACCGCCTCCGGCCCGATTTGGAGGCCGAGCTCGCCCGCCGGCACAAGGTGCAGGGCGGGGGTGATCCTTATGCCGGCAGCGACTTGCGCAAGTCGCTCGAATCCGCCCAAGCCGAGGCAGCCAAACTGAAGGACGAATATGTGAGCACCGAGCACCTATTGCTCGGCCTGCTGGACAGCGCGGGCGCGTCACTGAAGAAGATTTTTGCCAAATACGGTCTTAAGCGGGACGCCGTGCTCAAGGTCCTCGCAGATTTGCGCGGCAACCAGCGCGTGACCGATGAGAACCCCGAAGGCAAATTCCAGGCCCTCGAGAAATACGGGCGCGACCTGACCGCCCTCGCCAAATTAGGCAAGATCGATCCGGTCATTGGCCGCGACGAGGAAATCCGCCGGGTCATGCAAGTGCTCACGCGCCGCACCAAGAACAATCCCGTGCTCATCGGCGAACCCGGCGTGGGCAAGACCGCCATCGCGGAGGGTCTGGCCCGCCGGATTGTGAGCGGCGACGTTCCCGAATCGCTCAAAAACAAGCAATTGGTTGCCATGGACCTGAGCGCCATGATTGCGGGCGCCAAATACCGCGGTGAATTTGAGGATCGCCTCAAGGCTTTCCTGAAGGAAATTGTGTCGTCCGAAGGCCGAATCATCCTCTTCATCGACGAATTGCACACGCTGGTGGGCGCCGGCGCGGCCGAGGGCGCCACGGACGCGGCCAACATCATGAAGCCGCAACTCGCGCGCGGGGAGTTGCGTTGTGTGGGCGCCACTACCCTGGATGAATACCGCAAACACATCGAAAAAGATCCGGCCCTCGAACGCCGGTTCCAGCCCGTCCTGGTGACCGAACCCACGGTGGAGGCCACCATTGCCATCCTGCGCGGGCTCAAGGAACGCTACGAAGTGCACCATGGCGTGCGCATCCAGGATGCCGCCCTGGTCGCCGCCGCCACCCTCTCCCACCGCTACATCACGGACCGCTTTTTGCCGGACAAGGCGATCGATCTCGTGGATGAAGCCGCCTCGCGGATCAAGATGGAGCTGGATTCCAAGCCCACCGAGCTGGATCAACTGGACCGCCAGATCCTGCAACTGGAAATCGAGCGGGCTTCCCTGGCCAAGGAAAAGGATCCCGCCAGCAAGGAACGGTTGAAGCGCCTGGAAAAGGAACTGGCCGATCTCAAGGAAAAATCCAAGGCCCTCACGGCCCAGTGGCAAAACGAAAAAGCGGCCGTCAATGCCGTCAGCCTCGTTCAATCGCAATTGGAACAGGCACGGCTCGAATTGGAGCAGGCGCGGCGCAAAGGCGATCTGAACCTCGCAGCGCAAATCCAGTACGGCAAGATACCAGACCTGGAGAAGAAGCTCGCCTCCATCCAAAAACAAACGACCCAAACCACCCGCACCTCGCTGCTGCGGCAGGAAGTCACCGATGAAGACATCGCCCGCGTAGTCGCCGCGTGGACCCACATTCCCGTTTCCCGGATGCTCGAGGGCGAACGCCAAAAGCTCCTCAAGATGGAGGAACGGCTCGGCCAGCGGGTGATCGGCCAGCACACCGCCCTCCAGGCGGTGTCCGACGCCGTCCGGCGGGCCCGCAGCGGCCTGCAGGATCCCAATCGCCCCATTGGCTCGTTCATTTTCCTGGGTCCCACCGGGGTGGGCAAAACGGAGACCGCCCGCGCCCTCGCTGAATTCCTGTTTGATGACGAAAACGCCCTCTTGCGGATCGACATGAGCGAGTACATGGAAAAGCACACCGTGGCCCGGCTCATCGGCGCCCCGCCCGGCTATGTCGGTTACGAGGAAGGCGGCCAGTTGAGCGAGGCCGTGCGGCGCCATCCGTACTCGGTGGTACTGTTCGATGAAATCGAAAAGGCCCACCATGACGTCTTCAACGTCCTGTTGCAGGTGCTCGATGACGGCCGGCTTACCGACGGCCAGGGCCGCACCGTGGATTTCAAGAACACGATCGTGATCATGACCAGCAACCTCGGCTCGCCGATCATTCAGGAGTATTTTATGGACGGCAAAACCGATAAAGCGTCGCATCAAGGCATGGAAGACCGGGTGATGGCCGAGCTGAAGCGCCATTTCCGGCCGGAATTCCTAAACCGGGTGGACGACGTGATCATCTTTCAGAGCTTGGACGAAGCCGAACTGGCGAAAATTGTGGAAATTCAAATCGGCCGCCTGGAGAAACGCCTGGCCCAGCAGAACCTCACGCTCGACGTGGACGCCGCCGCCAAGAAATTGATCGCCAAGGAAGGTTACGATCCCCAATTCGGCGCGCGTCCGCTCAAGCGCACGATTCAGGATCAGTTGCTCAACCCGCTGTCCCTGCGCCTGCTGGAAGGCGAGTACAAGCCCGGCGACAAAATCAAGGTGGGGGCCAAGGACGGCGAACTGGTGTTCACGAAAAAGTGAAGGCTCATTGGCCCACCGCGACCGCATCAGCCCCACAGTCATCGCCCGGGGTTCGGGAAGGAATAGGATTGTGCCCAGCCGCCCGCCGGGAGCAGCACGCAAAGGAAGCGAAGGATCTTGTCCATGGGAGTTGGGGGATCCGTTATTGGCCGCGCTAATTACCTACCGTCGCCCCTCCGTCCAGGGCGGTAATGACCATGGGCTTGGTGATGGTCATGGTTTCCGAACTGGACCCAGCCGTCTTGATAAAGATGGTCCCGTAGTCCCGGATGGCACTCACGCCAGCGGCCAGGGTTTTGAATGGCGTGGTGTAGGCTCCGTTCTGGACACTGCCCCCGTAGTTGAAGTCCACAAAAACCGGTCCGGATAATCCGACCAACAGGTTGATGAGATTCTGGCCGGTGGGCGAGCCCCAACCGGTGCACAGGTCGTAGCCCGGTTCTGCGGAATAAAGACTGGGACTAACGCTGTTCTCGTTGTTGCCGACGGTAATGTCGTGAAAGCCGGCGCTGTACAAGGAACTTTCGCCGATCACATAGATGGCCGGATTGGCAAAACCCAGGGCCGCCTTGCCCTCAGCGCTATTCTGCTGGTTGACCAGCGCCGTGAAGCCGGCCCACAGCGGCGCGGAAGCGCTGGTGCCGCCCACGCCCCCCACGTGGCCGGGAATGTTGGGATTGCCATTGGTAAACGTAATGGTATCCACAATCTCCACCGCCTGCGCACACATCGCCACATCTGGAATATTCCGCCAGACCGTGGACCCGTTGTTGAGGGACATGTTCACCCGGCCCTGGAAATCAGGAATGGGAACATTGATGAGAATGCCGCCGCCCGTGATGTCCTTGCCCGTCGGATTGCCGTCGTTCCAGACCACTTCGGATTGCCAGGAAGTCCCAGCCCCGTTCATGGATAGAATCGTGCCGCCGACCGTGGTCATATAATTCTGGACGATATTGCCGGCATTGGTGGCGGTGGGATAGGCACCGTAATCGCCGCAGGCGTAGTAAAAGGACTGGCCCTGAATCCCCAATTGTAGCAACGCATTTTCGATGGCCGAGTCCCCGCCGATGCCCCATGAACAACTCACCTCCTGGGGCAGCGGCTCACCTTTGGTGGGCGTGGCAATTTCATTCATGACACTGGTGTCATAGTTGCCCTCATAAACATTCACCTGACTGAGTCCGGGCGCCATGGCGATGGCCACTTCGATGTCCAGACACACCTCGTCATTATTGCCGCCGGCCGTGTTACTGACGCCATCCACCGTGACGGGAACCACCGGCACATGGGGGCTCACGCCGGCCAGATTCTGATACTCGGTGATGTCGCTGGGGGTGTAGCCGTCAAATTCCACCAAACCAACGACCTGCCCGGAACCGTTGAGCGAAACCCCGGGGGCATAGGCGTTGCGGAAGTCGTTGCCTAAATAAAGTCCGTTGGTGCCGGAACCGGCATTGGGTTGCACGCCGCCATCGTTCGCCAGCACATGACCAACGGGACGCGGAATGAAAAAATTGTCCAAGCCCTGGACGTAATGCAAGGGCAGCGAGGCATCCACCGATGGTTCCACGTCCGGCGCATAAAATTCGCGGTTCTCTGTGGGGTGTCGGTAGGTCCCCAGCGTCACGTGGAACGTACGTTGGAGATCCGCCACGGAACCCGCGACCTCCAATTGCGCGCGGTTGCCGTAGGTCCTGGTCACTCGCAATCCATGGCTCGTGACAAACTGGATGACCGCCTGGTAATCTGCTTCTGCAGGGCCGAAACGCTCGGCAAACTGCCCGGGCGTGAGAAACTGGTGATAATTGGTGCTGGTCCCGTTGTAAAGCTGGTGAAACAGGTTCGTGAGCTCAGCCTGATTCCGCAGCGTCAAGCCAATGGCGATCTGGAGTTGCCGGGTCCCGGGCAGGAGCGCGATCCGGGGCAAAGATTTGGCCGCCGCGGCCCCCTCGTTTTTCACGGACACCGGACCGGCGGCCAGGGCTGGCAGCGCGCAAACCAACAGCCCGGCGAGGAGCCACGCCTGCGTTCCTCGCCCGGCCTGCGGCCGGCCAAAGGCAAATGGTGATAGGGAAGCGTTCATGGCTTTGTTTTGTTGGATATCGTATTCCACTTCGCTCACTGCAGCGTCACCAGCACCAACACCATGCCGTTGCCGTCACTCAAACCGGTCATGGCCTTGCCCAAAATTGCACCTGCGGCCCGGGCGTGATCGGTCACTTTCATTGCATGGCCGGGCAGGCCCGACGTGGTAAGCAGGTCACCCGGCTTGATCGGACCATTGGACGTGTCGGCCTGCACATAGACGCGGCCGGTCAGAGAGACATTCTTTCCGCCCTCCAACACACCCTGCTGTTGCATTTGAATGCCCGGATTAATCCCCTTCGCCCCGCTGACCACCCCGGCCACATGGGTGTCGTAACTCTCATGGCTCATCTTTAATTGCCCGGGATGCGCCTCGTCAATCACCACCACTGCCCCTTGCGGAATCTCGTTCTCGTCGGCAGTGATCTTAAACGGCTCCGCCAAGTCAGCCCCGCCTTCAATCGTGATGGAACCGCAGTAAACATGCATGTAAGTGCTATTGCCCCAGTTGTAAAACGCCACGTTGCTGATGAGGCTGTTCAAGCTCCCGATCTGCACATCGCTGCCCGACCCATTGCCGCCAATATAGGCATCGATCGGCCCGTTCCCGTTGGCGGCATTGGCCCCGTCGATGAGCGCGAAATTCCCGTTCACTTCCAAGGCTTGCGATGGACTGGTATTGACGCCCAGTTGGCCACTCGTGGTCAGCTTCAAGGTCCCGCCTTCGTCATAAACGTTCCAACTGTTATCTCCGCCGCTGCTGCCATCGAGCCAAGTCCAGGCGTAAATTCCGTCGGCCATGGCGTAGCCATAAAAGGGCAGGCCCAAGCCGGCCGTGGCGACATAGATGCCACCCCAATCGTTGGTGACCGGCGCCTGGACGTCGAGCCAATCATCCCCCACGATGGGTCCGGCGCGGCCAATGCCAACGTAGCCGGCTTGATCAATGGACATGCGCTTGGTGAAATCCGTGTAGAAATCCAGGCCGTATTGGTTGGCACCAGCCACGCGCTCGGAAGCAATACCTTCGCCGCTGGCGGAGCCGAACGTGAGGCCGTAGCCATTGGTGTTACCGTTGTTGAGAATGCCGGCATTCAGGTTGGCCTGATCCACATTGACAGCGGCGAAGACGCTCAAGCTCTGCTGCGGCGCGGTAGTGCCAATACCCACGCCATTGCCCGTGGTGTAGACCTGTTCCGCCCCCAGGGCAACCGACAGAATCGGCGTTCCCGCCGTCAAAAAATTGAACTGATCAATCGAGTCCTGATATTGCAAACCCCAAGTCGGGTAATACAATGAATGGGCGATGACCATGCGGTCGGCATTGTCGGTGCCGGAAGAGAACATCGCCATCATCGGCTCATTCGCGCCGCTGGTCGCCGGGAAAACAATGGTCTTCGTCGGATCCAACAGGGAGATATCGCCGCTAAAACTGTTGGCACCCGTAAACGTCTGGTTGGCGGGCAGCAACGCCACATCGGGGCTCAGGCTGCCGTCCGGAATGGTTCCGGACAAACCCGCGGAACTGGCGCTTTCCGCAAAAATCGCATAAGGAGTGGGCGTCAGCTGATCCCGCGGTGACAGCGCAGTATAGGCGCTGGTCGAACCGTTGGTGCGTACCCCCACTTGCAGCCAGTTGGATGAACCCGTAAAAACGTTGGCGCCAAAATCAATCACCACCGTAAACAAACCGTTGGTCACCGCCACGGGCGCGTTGGTGACCGGCCCCCCCAGAACACTGCCTCCGGTTGCGGCGCTGTAGACGTGAAAACGCAGGTCAAAATAGCCGGTCACCGGATCGGCGCCGTCAAGCAGCCGGCCTTGATAAGTGATGGCCGTACCCTGGGCTACGGCCGGCGAGAAGGAAGTATTAATGGCCAGCCCGAAAGCCAGCACCGTCAAAAGACGAAAGGACAAAATCTGAGCAGTTTTCATAAACAATCACGGATTGAGAATGGTTTTATTTTGCTGATCGCCCCTCTTAACCGACTGTCTGACTATTCCACACCCCTTACATAAATGTCAATAACTATGTATATTAACCGTGGTTATTCTTCAACCGGCGCGGTCCCCCCCGAACGCCGGACCGCCACCGCCGGCCGCGCCTCGCAGCCCTCACTTGTGGTTTGCCGGCGAAAACGCCCCGCGCGATACTCGGCGCCGTCATGACTGTGGAACCTGCGAATTGCTTCGAGGTGGGCGTGATTGGCGCCGGACCAGCCGGATGCGCGGCCGCGTTGGCCGCCGCCCAAGCCGGCCATTCGGTCGTCTTGTTGGAGCAGGCCAGGCTGCCGCGTTATAAGACCTGCGGCGGCGGCGTCCTCGCCCGCGCCTTTGACCTGCTGCCGCCCGGCGCAGCCGGCATCGTCGAACGCAGCTTCGAATCCGTGGCGCTCAATTTCCTGGGCACCGACATGAACTTTGTGGCCACGCGCCCCGCGCCGATGGTCCATATGACGATGCGCTCGGAGCTGGATCACTTCCTCGCCCGCCAGGCTCAAAATGCCGGTGTTCAATTGGTCGATTCCTGCGCGGTCAACGGTCTCTCCTTAAAGGCAGACCGGGTCGAGATTTTTTCTGCGCGCGGCCGTTACATCACGAAGTTCGTGATCGCCGCCGACGGGGTGCATAGCCGGATCGCGCGGGCCGCGGGCTGGCCGGATTTGCCGGTCCTGGCCCCGGCCTTGGAGCATGAACTCTGGCTGTCCCCTGAGGATTTTGCGCGCTTCGGCCAGAGGCCGCGTTTTGATTTCAACGGGATCGAAGCCGGCTACGCCTGGGTTTTTCCCAAGCGCGCTCATCTCTCGGTGGGGATCATGAGCACCCGTCGGGTCTGCCCGGACTTGACCGCCAAACTGGCGGCTTATTTGCGAAACATCGGCATTGCTCGCAGCGAGCGGGTCGAACGCCACGGCTATTTGATTCCCCTGGCGCCGCGGTCCGGCCCCCTGGCGCGCGGCCGCGTCCTGTTGGTGGGCGATGCTGCCGGCCTGGCGGATCCCGTGACGGCGGAGGGCATCTTCCATGCCCTGTTGAGCGGACAACTCGCCGCCGCGGCCCTCACCCAAGGCCGCGGCGAACCCGCGACGGTTGCCGCCAGCTACCAGTCCCTCCTGGAGCACCGCATCCTCGCGGAACTGCGCGCCGCCCGGTTCCTGGCCCGCATCCTGTATCGCCACCCGCATTTGCGCCACGCCGCGTTCCGACTGGGCGGGCCAAAGCTCTGCGACTTCGCCGTCCGCGTGGTCATGGGCCAGGCCAGTTATCGTAGCGCCCTGCGACGGCCGGCCAGCTATATCAAATGGCTGGGCAGGTAACGCCGCTTACTGCGGCATTTCACGCGGGACCACCTCAAGCTGCAACTGCATCGCGTGGCGCACGATCGTCAGAATGGATTGGACGCCGATCTCGGACCGCACCAGCAAGCGCTGGAGATCTTCCAGGTTATTCACCACCTGGTTTTTGTATCCCACGAGCACATCGCCCGCTCGCAAACCCGCCTGGCCCGCCGGGCTGTCAGCCTGCACGTCCAAAACCAGCACCCCTTGGGCGAGTTTCAAGCCGAGCTGCCGCGCGATCCGCGGGTGCACCGGCGCCGTCTGGCCATGCACGCCCAGCCACGCCCGCCGGATGCGGCCTTCCCGGATCAGCCACGCGGCCACCCATTCGGCCGTATTGCTCGCAATCGCGAAACAAATGCCCTGCGCCGAAGGTATGATCGCTGTGTTCACACCAATCACCTCGCCGTGCGAATTCAACAGCGGGCCGCCCGAATTGCCCGGATTCAACGCGGCGTCCGTCTGCACGATGTTCTCCATCATCCGCCCCGATTGCGCCCGCATCGCGCGGCCCAGCGCACTGATCACGCCAGCCGTCACGGTCTGTTGAAAGCCCAGCGGACTCCCAATGGCCACCGCGATCTGCCCCACCCGCAACCGGCTGGAATCGCCAAACCGAATGTGTTCCAAATCCGGGGCATTAATGCGAATGACCGCCAGATCGGAATCCGGATCATCGCCGGCCTGGGTCGCGGGATAAGTCCGACCGTCGGCCAGGGCCACGCGGATTTCAGCGGCGCCATGCACCACGTGACTGTTGGTCATGATATAGCCGTCCGGTGTGATGATGAAGCCGGAGCCGGTGCCCTCCCCCGCCCGGCCATCGGGCTGGGTTGCGCGCACGTGAATGTTCACCACCGCGCCGCGCGCCGCTTCCGCCACGCCGCTGACCGTGCGCGAATACGCATCCAGCAACACCTCGTCTTCCGCCGGCAAGCTCCGTGGGTCGGCTGCGGACGGCGCCGTCGCGCGATCCAAAACCGGGAGCACAGGCGCCCACTGCCGGCCCTGATACTCGTTGACCATTTTCATAGTCGGCCAATTTACACTGCTTTTGGAAATTGCCAAATGAGCTCCAACGCCGGCACGGTTCCAAGTCAAATTTGCCAGGCCTCAGACCGCGTCTTTTCATCCGCAAGTGCCGGCGATTGGCCGTACGCGCATGCGAACGACCAGCCCAACTCCAGGGTTGAGAACTTGACGCTATCCTACCATAATTTTTTTCAAATGCGTCCGGAACGAAACATGAGAAGTTTGCAGGTGCCTGCCATCGTGGTTTTCGGAGCGATAGGTTTCGTCCTGGCCAGTACGGTTGTCTTGCAGGCGGACCCAGCGAAATATAAAACCAGTTGGGCCACCGGCGAAGGGTCTTGGGCTGAGGGGAAGCATTGGTCGGATGGCTTGCCGACTGCGATCCAGCGAGCGGAAGTACACGGAAATAGCCGCGTACTTGTTTCCGCCGGGACTTACCTCGCCGGCGATTTGGAAGTTGGTTTTAGCGCGGATGACCATGCGCGAGTTGAGGTGGACGGAGGCCAGTTGATCCTGATGCAGGATTCTTTGCGCGTTGGTGAATACAGTGGGGGCGAAGGAGAATTCGTTCTCAAGAACGGGGCGATGCATTGCGTCATGGATGTGTTTGTCGGCGGCACCGACGGGGTTCCTGGTCATGCAACGAAGGGGACTCTGCGCATTCAAGGGGGGAGTTTCCTCGGCCGAACTTTGACTACCGGGGTCGGTTGGGGGGCTAGATCGCTGCTGGCCATTGAAGGTTCCAAGCCATCAGCCGTTCACGTGCTCGATTACGTTTATATTCAGGGATTCGCCGACCGCGATGGAAATCCAGGCCTTTCCACACTTTCGTTTACGCTGGATGACCACGGAGTCACCCCGATCACGATTCAGTCCCATCGCCGCGGGCTGCGAATCATCAAGGACGCCGCGAGTCATTGCCGGCTGCAGATTCGGCTGAGCGCAGTTCCGCCGCGCGAAGACGTCACTTTGGTTTCCGGACACGTTCCAATTCAGGGAATTTTCGATGACTTGCCAGACGGGAGTGAAATTGAGGCGCCTTATGAGGGGCAGACATATCGCTGGCAGTTGACCTATCACGGTGGAACGCATGGTGATGATCTGGTCCTGAAGAACCAAGGTCAGTATGCCGCCAATGAGCCGGTCACTCATACGCGTCCAATGCCGGAAGTCCCCAAGCCGCTCTGGCTGGAGCACCAACTCTTCCCGCTGTCCGCCGAAACTAACGGTCAACCGGCGTTTCCGGGCGCCGAAGGCTTCGGCGCGTTCACACCAGGGGGTCGAGGCGGCAAAGCAATATACGTGGACAATTTGAACGATTCAGGGCCCGGCAGTTTGCGCGAGGCGGTGGAGTGGGCTGGACCACGCACGATTGTCTTCCGCGTTGGCGGCGTGATTCCCCTAAAATCAACTCTGGTCATCGGGCAACCGTTCATCACGATTGACGGCCGGAATGCGCCGGGCGCCGGGTTCATGCTGCGCAACCACGGAATAGAAGTGCGGACGCACGACGTGGTCCTGCGCTATTTCCGCGTCCGGGTGGGCGACGACGATGTCCGGCTGGGAGACAGGAAAAGCTATGAGGGCGGGGCGGGTGAGCACGCTCTATATTTCACGGATGGTTCCCAAAATGCCATTGCGGACCACCTGTCCTTGAGCTGGTCAACCACCAAAATCCTTTCGGTGACCAAGATGAGTGACCTAATCACAGTTCAATGGTGCATCCTTAGCGAGGGGCTTAACTTCGCCGCCCACGGCTATACCTCCCTCGCCGGGGGAAACCGGGTGACGTGGCATCACAATCTGATTGCCCATAATCTGAGCCGTAACGTCCGTTTTCAAGGCCCGGTGGACGCCGATTTCCGCAACAATTTGATTTACGATTGGGGCGAAACGGCTGCTTATGGTGAATTTGACCGAGTCAATTACGTCGGCAACTTTCTCAAAGCCGGGCCGTCCACCACGCAAAAACCCTGGTTGCTTTTTCATGACGGCGAGGCTGTGGTCATGCCGGGATCACTGTTTGTGACCAATAACATCCTCGAAGGGAAGCACGCGGCGCCGGGTGTGAATCAGGACAACTGGCGCGGAATGGGGTATTACTACGAACGCAATACCATTGCGGCCCCAGAACCGTTCCCGGCGCCACCGGTCACGACCGAATCACCACAGACTGCCTATGAGCACGTGTTGAAAGATGCCGGCGCAACCCTGCCGCGGCGCGATGCCGTCGACGAACGTATCGTGCGCGAAGTGCAGGACGGGACGGGACACATCATCAATTGGGTCAAGGACGCCGGTGGGTGGCCCGACTTTCCATCCGCCACAGCACCCTCTCAAGGCGTACAGTAGGAATTAAACCCTCCAGTTCATTCGCCCCTTCCCGCCCTTCAGCGGGCATTATCGTCGCGGTCCAGCCGACGCCGCGCCACCAAGGGATCCATGGGCAGCATCGGCAACCGCCCCGGCATGCGCACGCCACCCTCATCCGGCCCCACAAACTCCACCCGGATCAGGATCACGTCGTCCCGTTTGTGCTCATTGAAATAGGCCGTGGCCGCAGCCTCGGATTCGGCATGCACCTCGTCATAGTACATCTTACCCGCATACCGCCAGTGCATGCCGTAGATGAACGATTGCCACATGCATCCTCCGACAGTTTACCCGCCAAACACGTTCATTTTCCAACCGGACGATGATAAATAAACCAGCCGTAGCCATTGAGATGAAAATCCGGCGGCACCACGTCCACGGCGTCGGCATGGCCCGAAATCTTCACCGGCTCCCAGCCGCCCCCCTCCGGCAGATCCACCGTGGTCGTCACGCGCCGGCTGGAGAAATTGATCACCACCAGATACTGGTCTTTGGCGTCCTGACGCAGAAAACTCACCACACCGTCCGGCGCCGAATTGGTCAGCCACGTCACGTCGTGGTTGACGAAGGCCTCATGCTCCTTGCGTAACTTGATCAGGTCCCGGTAGATCGAGCGGAGCGGCGGCCGGCCGCCTGGTTGCCAGAACACCGGCGCCTTCTCAAACAACGCCGGATCGGCCGACTCGGTGGCGTCTCCCACTTCCATCCCGTTGTAGAACAACGGCACCCCATCCAGCAGCAAGACAAATGTCTGCGCAGCCAGCGCTCCCGCCAGGCCAAACCGCACCGTGGCGCGCGCCATGTTATGGTGATCTGTGAAGCGCAGATGCAGGGCGTCCTTGGGAAACTGCTCCTGCGTGTGCTTCCAGGAATCCGCGAGCAGGCTTGCCGGCTGCTCGCCGCTGATCACCCGGTCCAACGTCTCATACAGGTTCCCACTGTAATCCAGGTCAAACGCCTTGGACAGCAGCGGTGGCCGCGCACCGGAATCCGTGATAATCACTACCTGCGGATTCACCCGTTCCAACTCGACCCGTGCCTCCTCCCAGAAATCCACCGGCACCGTATAGGCCGTGTCGCACCGAAAACCGTCCACCCCGAAATCCCGCAGCCAATAAGTCATCATGTCGATCATGTACCGCCGCAGATCGCGGTTGGCATAGTTTAACTCCGCCACGTCGGTCCATTCGGGATACGGTGGGTGAATGTGGCCAGCCACGTCCCGCGTGTAAAAGTCCGGATGCGCCATCATGACGCTGTCCCACGCGGTATGCCCCGCCACAATATCCATGATAATCTTCATCCCCCGCTGGTGGGCTTGCGCTATCATCTGCTTAAAATCGTTGGTGGTGCCGTAATCGGGATTGATGGCGTAAAA
>CAYTJG010000023.1:29782-36760 GCA_964437865.1 uncultured Bifidobacteriaceae bacterium
AACCGGCCGCCCTGCCGGCTGCACCCAGGCCGCATCGTTGAGGTAGGCACGCGCATAATCGAAAGGCACGGCGCCGCCGGCGGTGCGGCCCGAATTGCGGATCAGAAAAATGCCACCGCCCGGCTGTGTGGGGTTATCCTGATACCCCACCAACAAGAGGCTGTGACCGTCAAAAACTTCCGTCGGCGGGACCATCGCCAAGACGTTGTCCGGCCACACCTCGTGCTTGGGCCAGCGAAAGCCGCCACACACCGGCCAACCCGCGGCCAGCGTCCGCTTGATGGCCAAAAACTGTTCTCCGGTCAAACCGGTGGTCACATCCCAGGGCTTGATCCATTCCAGGTGCAGGTGCGCCTGGATCGCTTTTTGGGCGGCGGCCAGCACCGCCCGATCGGGTTGCCGGCCCGGCTCAAAGGCTGGACGATAGGTCCAATTCGTTTCCGCGCAAATGCCGTACCTTTCAAAGCCGTTCCAGAGATCCGAGAAATACCCGCCGTCGCCCACTTCGTTCCGGTTCTGGTGGGCGGCCCAATTCAAAAACTCCACGCTCAACACCGTGCCCGCATGCCGCTGGTCCGCCAGGGCAAATTCGATGGCCCCCGTCAGCGCGAACACTGAGCAAGTCCCCCGGCCGCCCTGCGAGCGGAGAGGCAAATTCCATTGCTCGAACACCGGCCTCAAATCCACCGACGCCGGCAGGGCCGCCGCGGGCTTCGCTGATTCGGCGGCGTGCGCCAACGCCGCCGGCCAAAGGACCAGTGCCGCCATCAAAAAGGTGCCACCCCAAGCGCGCCAGCCGTGGGTCCGCCTGGCCTTCATCAGGGTCCGGCCCACCATCGATCCGGCCGGCCGCTGAACTTTCCGACCGGAAACGATCAACACCTGGTTTGGCCCCGCCATCGTGTAACCGCGAAGGCGGATGACCAACGGCGCAACCACCGGGCAAGCGACCAGCAATGCCGCCCCGGTAATGAAGGCAGGATTTGAAATAAACATGTGATGACTTGGTACGGGACGATCACCGTCTCCGGCCGCCTGGGGCGGCCGCGGGTCCAACAGCCTCGCTGTGGCATTCCCCTGCAAACATAATTTTTTCTTTGACCAAGGGAAGCACATTCTATTTGCTCTTACCTCTATCGAACACAACATGACTACGTTCAAGACCCCACACTCCTGGCCCCGCCCGCGCGCCATCGTCGCGCTGGCGCTGGGCCTGGCCACCGGCTTGCCGCTTGCGCTGCACGCCTATCCCCTGCAAACCCTCACGACCAACGTGCAGCCGCTGAACGGCACCGCCAACGACGGCGACACCTTTCCCGGCGCCGTCCTGCCCTTTGGCATGGTGCAATGGAGCCCCGACACCACCTCCCTGGACCACTCCGGCGGTTATTATTATCCGGACCAGCAAATCGTGGGCTTCAGCCTGGATCACCTGAGCGGCGCCGGCTGCGGTTACGGGGGGGACTTTGCCTTCACGCCCATCCCCGGCCCGGTGACCAACTCCCCCGCCAACAGCGGCAATGGCGGCCGCACCGCCTTCGCCGCCACGTTTTCGCACGCGGATGAAATCGCCACTCCAGGATATTATTCCGTCCGCTTCACCAATGGCATCCGCACCGAACTCACCGTCACCCTGCGCAGCGGATTCGGCCGTTTCACCTATCCCGCCGGCAGCAGCGCCGGCCTGGTGATCAACGCGGGCAGCGGCGCCACCGGCACCCGGAATGCCTCCATTGATATCAACCCGGACGGCCGCGAAATCAGCGGCTGGACCACCCAAAACGGCTTCTGCGGCTCGCGCCAGACGGTGACTGTTTATTTCGACGCGGTCTTTGACCAGCCATTTGCCACTTACGGCGTGTGGAACGGCGGCACGCTGGTGCCCAATGGCACCAACGCCATCGGCACCGAAACTGGCGTCTACCTCAGCTTCACCCCGCCGGCCGGCAACACCGTGCTGGCCCGCACCGCCCTTTCCTATGTGAGTGTGGCCAACGCCCGCCAGAACCTCCAAACCGAGAACCCGGCAGACGCCTTCACCAGCGCCGGGTTCGATGCCCTCGCCGGCACCGCCAGCAATGTCTGGAACGGCTACTTGAACAAGTTCCAGGTCACCGGCGGCACCGACGCCGACCGGCAGACCTTTTACACCATGATGTACCATGCTTTGCAGGCCCCCAGCGTGGTCAGCGACGCCAACGGCCAGTACCTCGGCTTCGACAATTCAATCCACACGGCCACAAACTTCACCAAGTACGAGTTCTTTTCCGGCTGGGATATTTATCGGAGCGAATGCCAATTCATCACTTTGGTGGATCCGGCCCGGGCCAGCGACATGGCCCAGTCGCTGATTCAGGACGCACAGGATGGCGGCGCCATGCCGCGCTGGAGCGTGCCGAGCGGTGACACCGGTGTGATGATGGGTGATCCGGCCACGCCGATCATTGCCGGCATTTACGCCTTTGGCGGCACCAACTTTGACACCGCAGCCGGCCTGGCCGCCATGCTCAAGGCGGCCGTGGATCCCTCCGTCGTGGCTGCCAACGGCGTGCATGAGCGCGACGCCGAACGCGATCTGCTCAATCTGGGCTACATTCCCGCCGCCGAACGCGGCGGTTACGGTCCCGTTTCCATGACGCTGGAATACGGCTCCGCCGATTTTGCGCTATCGCGCTACGCCCTCTCCCTTGGCGACTCCACCAACTCCCTCCAGGCCTTGCAACGCGCCCAGAGCTGGCGCAACCATTTCAACCCGGATTCCGGCTACCTCCAGCAGCGCGACGCCGACTCCCGCTGGTCGCCGGGCTTCCCCTCGTACGAAGGCCGGGCCTATGTGGAAGGCTCCGCCGACCAGTATTTCTGGATGGTGCCCTTCAACCTGCGCTCGCTGGCCGGCCTCATCGGCGGACCGGAACCCACCTGCGCCCGCCTGGATCGCTTCTTCACCCAACTCAACGACGCCAACGGCAATTCGCATTATGCCTACATGGGCAACGAGCCCTGTTCGGAAACTCCTTGGATCTACAGCTTCCTCGGCAAACCTTACCGGACCTCTGCCTTGGTGCGCCAGTGCATGACCCAGCTCTTCTCGACCGCCCCCACCGGCTTGCCGGGCAACGACGACCTCGGCCAAATGGCGTCCTGGTATGTCTTCTCAGCCCTGGGCCTGTATCCGGAAATCCCCGGTGACAACGTCCTCATCTTGAACGGCCCGCTCTTTCCCGAAGCCGTGCTCCACCTCGCCGGCGGCGACGTAACCATCACCGGCGGCCAGGGTGACGACGCTCCCTACGTGCAAAGCCTTACGCTCAACGGTCAGGCGGTCAACGCCCCCTGGTTGCGCCTCCCGGAAATTGCCGGCGGCGCCACCCTCGCCTTCACCATGGGCGCCACCGCCAATACCAACTGGGGTGCCGACCCGATTTTGGCACCGCCCTCTTATTCGGATGGCATGACCGCCCCGCTGGCGCAAACCTATGTCTGGGGAACCGGCTTGGAAGCCAACGATAGCCCGCTCTCCGCCACCAATACAGTAGACAACGAATCACCCGGCGGCGGCCTCAGCAATGTGGATTCCATCATGAGCAACGGCCCGGCCGGCCCCGAATTGGCGGTGCGCGCGGAAAACAGCCAGAGCGGTAGCCGCGCCATCATGTACTCTGGCAAAGCCACTGGTGGCACCACCGATTTTGCGTATCTAAAGGCGTTTGATCTCACGGGCAAGAACCTCACCGTCACGCCCGGTATGCACCTGTCCTACTGGATCTTCCCCCAAGGCCCCAAAGCGGAAGCCCTGGCCGCCGGCACCAACAGCGCGTTTGTGGCGGTGGACCTGGTTTTCTCAGACGACTCGGACCTGCGCGACAGCGGTGTGACCGACCAGCACGGCACCCCCCTGCATCCGGCCGAACAAGGCCACCAGCTTGCCTTGGACACCTGGAATTATGTGACGGTGGATTTGACGTCGCTGGCGGGCAAGACCGTCAGCCGGGTGGATATCGGTTTCGATGATCCCGGCGCCACGGGCGGCTTCCGCGGGTACGTGGACGATATTGCCTTCACCACCCCGGCCGAGTTGTTTGGCCACAACCTGGCGCTGAACCAACCCGCCACGGCCGATAGCCTACAGGCGGGCAGCGCACCCAACAATGCCAACGATGGCAATACCGGCACGGCCTGGACAGCCGGCGACAATAATGCCAATCATTGGTGGCAGGTGGACTTGGGCGCGATTTACAATTTGAACGGCGACGAGATCCTTTGGCCGGCGAGCGGACAGGTCTATGATTACAACGTGGAGACTTCGCTCGACGGCGCCCACTGGACGCTGGTGTCCAGCAAAGCCACCAACCCGAGCCTGGCCCAGGATCAATCGGATGTGTTTGCCGGACCCGCCCGATATGTGCGCATCACCATCACCGGTTTGCCGGTGGGACAACCCGCCAGCTTCTCGGAATTCCGGGTGTTTGGATCCAAGGTGGTATTACCCGCCGCCCCGGCCAGCTTGCAGGCCTTTGGCGGTTACGGTCTCGCGGCCTTGACCTGGGCGCCCTCGACCGGCGCCACCGCTTACCAAGTGAAGCGCGCCAGCAGCAGCGGCGCCGAAACCACCATTGCCACGATCACCGGCACCAACTACATCGACACCGGTCTGGCCGCCGGCACCAGCTATTATTATGTGGTCTCCGCCGCCAACATTCTGGGCGAGAGTGGCAATTCCAGCGAGACGAGCGCTACGCCCTCGGCTCCCGCCAGCGGCACGCCCTATGAAGCCGCCTTGTTGGCCGCCCACCCTATCGCTTATTGGCCCCTGGACGAAACCAGCGGCACGGTCGCCTTTGACCCGGTCGGCGGCAATATCGGTCTGTACGTCGGCGGCGTCACCCTCGGCCAACCGGGCGTCGCCCTGCCCGGCTTCGGCACTTCCAGCCGCGCGGCAGTATTCGATGGCAAATCCGGATACGTGGATATCGCCACGGACCGCCTGGACATCACCAACGCGCTCACGCTCATCACCTGGGTGAAGCTGCCGGCGATGCCGGCTCATTTCACCGGCATTTTCGGCCACGGCGACAGCGCCTGGCGAACCTCCGTGAGCCCGGCTGGCCAGCCCGGCGCCGCCGATGGTGCATCGGACGACGCCACCGCCACTGGCGTCATTGTCGGCAACGGCTGGCACATGATCGCCTACACCTACACCGGCACGCCCGACGCGAAAGACAACGGCACCCTCTACGTGGATGGCGTCGTGGCCGCGCACGATACCGTCACCACCATGACCGGCGGCGACAGCGACGTCTTCATTGGCGGGGCGCCTGACTACGGCACCGACCGGCTGCTGGCCGGCAGTCTGGCCCAGGCGGCCGTCTTCACGAACGCGCTCAGCGCTACGGAGATCGCCGCGCTATACAAAGCCGCGGCCCAATGACCGATTCGGGAGGGCGGCCGCAGTGTTCCTGCGCCGCCCTTCCTCACGGCTTCCTCAAAATGAGCAAGCTGGTTGGTGAGTAGAGTGGTTTCGTAGCTGCAAATGGGTGTTTGCAGCTGATTAGCAAGTTAGAATCGAAGTGGTGGTCGGCACGCCATCACGGTCTGAAACGGTCTTAAACATTCCCCGGCGGCCACAGGCTCTGGCCCACATCCGTGCGATAGTAGCTGCCCACCACGCGAAGTTTACGGATGTTGGCGTACGCCTTGGCAATGGCCTCCACCAAGGTTGGCCCCAGCGCAATCACATCCGCCACGCGCTGCCCGGTCGCCAATAGCTGGCCGTCCGCCCCCCGCGCCACTTCGTTCCACCACACATCGCAGTCGAACTCGCCATCCACTTCCAATGGCAGTTGCGGCCCGCGCACTTGGGTGAACGGATATCCGTAGCCCGCCAGCGTCAGGGAACAGCCAAAATTGAGCCCGTCGTTGAACACGGGCGACAATCTCTCATTGCGGGTGGTCGACAGCACCACTTCCGTCGGGTTCTTCAACATCCGCAAAATCATCGGTCCCGAGGTCACCCCAATGCGGATATTGTATTCGATCACATGCCATTGGCCGGGCGACGGGGACGGCACCTTGATAGCTGTCACCTGCACCGGACCGTGAAAACCAACTTCGCGGAACCAAGGCAAGAGCGGATGCAACAACTCGCGCGCCAGCCCGTATTTGTCGGTTTCATCGCGTTCCACGAGCCCGCCCAGCGGCGCGCCAGCCACAATGCCCAGGTTACCGTTGAAGGCGTATTTATATTCCTGGTTGGTCACCAGCGAGTAAATCTCCCCACCGCTGACCAGCGCAATATGCCCCGCCTCGGCCCGGCCGAGGTATTCCTGGAGGAAAACGCCCTCGGCATAATTCACGTTGCGCAGCCAGGCCCGCGTGTCCGCCAGCGTCTCGCACAGGATCGTGTGCACCGGGCTGGTCGGTGAGCACAGCGGATTCTTGATCACGAACGGGCGGGGATGCCGGGCCAGAACCTGCTCCGCCTCCAGCCGGTTGGCAGCCACGAAGGACCGGGGAAATGGCACCCGGAACCGCGCACAAAGCTGTTGCGCAAAATCCCGCTCGCGCTCGATCCGCATCCCTTCGCCCGTGGGCGAGAACACCCCCACCCCCGAATGCAGCAACTCCTCCGCCCACGGCTGCAGTGCCCAGTCGATGGATTGCGGGATCACGGCTTCGACACCCCCCTCCCGCAGGAGCGGTACGGGACTCGGATGCACGCCGGGCAGGAACGTGGGGCCGACCAGCGTCGGCGGGAAATGCCCGTAATTGCGGGTGAGATACGTGGAAACCGTGGCCCCGGCGTCCTTCAGGGCGCCACCGATGCTGTGGGCAAACGAACCCACGCCGAGCACCATAAAGGCCGCCGTCTGTTTGGATTGCGAATGAAGTGCTGTCATTTATCAAGCCCGGCGAAAGCCGCCAAGTGTTGGAAAGTGGTGGCAGGACCCGGAATTGAACCGGGGACACAAGGATTTTCAG
>CAYTJG010000024.1:0-36671 GCA_964437865.1 uncultured Bifidobacteriaceae bacterium
CCGGGGAGGTGGAACTCACCGGCATTTTTGACACCAATTCTGAAGCTGCGCGCAAGGTGGCCGAGAAGCACAAACTCAAGGTGTTTCACTCCCTGGCCGAAGCCGCTGCCGCCAGTGACGCGCTCAACATTGCCACGCCCACCACCACTCATTTCGACCTCGCCCGCACGCTGCTGCTTCAGGGCAAACACGTGCTGGTGGAGAAACCCATGACCGACAACTCGGAGCAGGCGGCGGAGTTATGTGAGCTGGCGCAAAAGCAGCATTGCCTGCTCCAA
Organism: uncultured Bifidobacteriaceae bacterium; assembly: GCA_964437865.1. Taxonomy (GTDB): domain Bacteria; phylum Verrucomicrobiota; class Verrucomicrobiia; order Limisphaerales; family UBA11358; genus UBA11358. The sequence goes on from CAYTJG010000024.1 coordinate 279, forward strand.
GTGGGTCACGTGGAGCGCTTCAATCCCGTGTTCCACTTCCTGGAGACCGTGGCCACCGAGCCCAAATTCATCGAGTGCCACCGGCTGTCACCGTTTCCGGCCCGCTCCACCGACATCGGCGTGGTGCTGGATCTGATGATTCATGACCTGGACATCGTGCTGGCGTTTGTCAAATCGCCGGTGGTCAGCGTGGAGGGTGTGGGCATTCCCGTGCTGAGCCGGAGCGCGGATATTGCCAACGCGCGGCTGCGTTTTGGCAACGGCTGCATTGCCAATCTCACGGTAAGCCGCATCAGCCCCGAGCGCATGCGCAAAATCCGCGTGTTCAGCGGGCCGACGAATCCCTGCTACATCTCGCTCGATTACCGGGCCCAAGAGGGGTTTATTTACCGCACTGCCCGCGACGGCGAGGAGGAAACCCCGTTGCTGAAGAAGCTCCTGGCCGCCAAATTGGGGCTGGGCAAGGATTCCGCCATCGTGAGTGAATTTGCCGGCAAGAGGATCGTGCGCCAGCCCGTGCCGATTGCCAAGGATGAGCCGCTCAAACTCGAGCTGCAGAGTTTTGTAAAGTGCGTCCGCGAGCACCATGCGCCCGTGGTCACTGGCGAATCCGCCCGGCGCGCGCTGGACTTGGCATTTGAAATCACCCGGCAGATCCAGAACCAAAAGGCCTGACGGGCTGAAAAAAGCAACTTTGGTCCAGGCCTGCGGCCCTGACCAGAACTGGTCTCCGTTGCCCGCGTGCCACTTTATAACAACCGCAGGCGATAAAACCGCTGCGGCGCGTTGGTCGCCGTGGGGTCGGCAAATTGGAGCGGGCCGTTGTAAATGAGATTCGTCGCGAATGGAGTCCAATTGACCAAATTGCTCGATTCATCGACCTCCACCGACGATCCCGCGCTGCCGCTGATATCGCAATCAAACTGATTGGTGGACCAGCCAAGATTGCCGATGCCGGGGACAAACTGGGGCACGGTGGTGGGATAAGTACTCTCAACAAACCAACTGGAGCCATTGTATCGGCCGCCAGTGACGAATCCGCGCGCACGGATTTTGGCGTTGGCGGAGGTCAGAGTGTTGCTGAGCGCCCAGCCGCCACTGATCCGCACACCATCACCCAGGTAGGCCCAATTGGTGCCATCAGCAGAGGATTCAAACGAGGTGCGCCAAACTTCCGGGCTGGCCCCGCCGCGCAGCCAGGTGAGGTTGGTCCCGTCGTTGGTAAGTGACTGCGTGGCAGCGCCGGTATTAATCAAGCGGGCAAAATCTTCCCGGGCTTGCCCGTCCAGCTTGCCAAACTCTCCACCCACCATGATTCTTGCATCAGCCTGCAAGGCCAAGGAGTAGATTACCTCTGCGTAGAGGAAAAGATTGGTTCTAAATGAGGAATCCAAGGTGCCGTCTACGTTCAAACGGGTAACGCCCCTGTTCGGCTGCCCGTCGAACGTGACCGAGTCGTGGCCGACGAGGATCCGGCCATCGGTCTGCAAGGCGAGAGATTGCACTCCATAGCAACTGCTGAAATCGGCTTGGGCATTGAAATTGGTGTCCAGCGAGCCATCCGCGTTGAGACGCACGATATTGGTGTGTGCCTGCCCATCGACATGGTCAAACCAACCACCGATCAGGATTTTTCCGTCTGGCTGGATCAGCAAGGTGCCGCCGGCTTCGTTAATGTTGTACGATCCTCGATAAGCAAAGTTTGGTTGCTGAAAGGTGGTATCCAAGGAGCCATCGGCATTCAGCCTCGCAAGATTTGTACAGGCTTGATTGTCGACGGTGGTAAAGGTTCCGAGAATCACCAATTTTGTATCCGGCTGCAGCCCAACCGAATAAAGGCAATAATTGCCCCACGCTGTGCTTACAGTCGCACTGAAATTCGTATCTAACGTGCCATCGCTATTGATTCGGTACAGCGTTCCATTCGATCCCGCTTGCCAATCGGTGGTGGCGGCCACGACGATTTTCCCGTCCGGCTGCAGCGCCAAGCAATTGATTGTTTCAGCGCCGTTCGTATAGGCGCGATCAAAATTGGTGTCCATCGTGTCGTCCGCATTTATCCGGGCAATGGAATGGCACCGATCCGAAGTATTGAAGCGGCTGAAGCTGCCTCCCAACACCACTTGGCCGTTGGTTTGAACAGCGATACACTGGACGCCTACCTGCAAAGCTAACAAGAGACTGATTTGGTTGGTAAAGGAAGAATCCAGTGAACCACCTTGGGAAATGCGGGCCAAGCCTGCCCGCGTCTGACCACAAATCTTTGAAAAATTGCCGCAGAACAACATTTTCCCATTTGGCAAGGGAACGGCCGCTTCAATTACGCTGTTGGGCGACGGGTTGAATGAATCAACAGTCTGTGAATATGTTAATGCCCCGGGCAAAATTGCCATTGCCCCGGCCAGAAAAACCCAAGATAGAACCTTTGGCCTCATAAAATTAAAACAAAATTAATTTATCAAAGTAAGCCAATTTTGCAATAAATATTATGACCCTTATAGAATATGCGCGGGGGGGCCATTCGTTGCGAGGCGTGCGGTTGGGGGAGGTCTAACTCAAAATCACGTCTCAGCGCCCAAGACGTGCGCGGTCCGGCGCGTGGCCGCTGATAAGTTGTGGCGCCATTCGGAGGAGACGATAGGTGCGGCCTGGGACATTTGCGGCAAGCGGGCAGCCCCGCGACCGCCTGCCGTAGAATAATCTGGCCATTTTGTTGGGCGGATGGCAGGTTGGCCGCATGAATTTTATCAAGCATGGCGGCTGGCTGGCGGCGGCGGCAGGGTTGCTGGCCGGGTCGGCGGCCGCGGCTCCAGTGACGAATACCTTTGGCTTCAACGGCCACGAGATTTTCCCCATTGACCAGCAAATCGGCTTGCTCCATGTGGCCGACCTGGATGGCGACGGGTTGAATGACATCATCGTGGCCAACGACCTGCGCTCCAAGATCAACCTGCTCTACAATCAAACCGGCAAGACCAACCGCTCCGATACCACCACGGCGGCCAAGTTGGAGTTGAACGAACTGCCGCCCGATTCCCGGTTCCGGATCGATTCCATCCCCGTCGACGAACGCCTGGCCTCGTTGTCGGTGGTGGATTTGAACGGCGACGGGCGTCCCGACCTGGTTTATTTTGGCGACGGCAAGGATCTGGAGGTGCGTTACAACCTGGGGACCAACGGTTGGAGTGAGCCGAAGCGGTGGCACTTTGACGATGGACGGATGGACGCAAACGCGCTGGCCACCGGCGATTTGAACGGCGATGGTCTGACGGATGTGGCGCTGCTCGGCGACAGCGGGGCGGTCTATTTCCTGGCGCAGCAGAAGGACCATACGCTGGCCGAGCCGCAAAAAATCCCGTATTCGGGCAGTCCCAAGGCGATACAGATTGCCGATGTGGACGGCGATGGCCGGAACGACCTCGTGTTCGTGGATTTCGACACGCCGGCGCCTGTGCGGGTCCGCCTGCAAAACGCCAGCGGCCAGCTCGGTCCGGAGATCTATTTCAAGGGCGAGCCCATCCGGTCTTTCTGGTTGGATAATCTGGCCGGCGACCGCACGAATTATCTGGTGACGATTGTGGAAGCCACCGGCCGGGCGGAAGTATCGCAAATGGTTCGCAAGTCCGCGGAGGCCCTTTCGGGCAACTTCAAGAACGGACAATTTCAGATTCTGCCCTTGAAAAAAACCGACAGCCCCGAGCGGGGTGTCTTGTGGGCGGATGTGGATGGCGACGGGCGGGCCGACCTAATTGTAGCGGAGCCGGAGAGCGGCCAGGTGTCGGTCAGCTTGCAGCAGGCGGATGGATCGCTGGCGCCGCCCAAGACGTTCCCGTGCCTGGCGGGGGTCACCCAGATTGCCGTGGCGAACTGGAAGGGGAGCGAAAAGCCGACCATTTTTCTTTTGAGCCGGGATGAAAATTCCGTGGCGATGACGGAGTTTGACAAGAATGGCCGGCTGCCGTTTCCGACGCCCCTGAGCTTGGACGGCAAGCCACTGGTCATGGCCACCGGCACACTCAAGGAGGGTGGCAAACCCGCGCTGGCGGTGATCGTGGACAAGGACGGAGCGCGCTCCCTGGTGATCCGCACGGCCGACGGGAAAATGACCACCCAAAAACTGAGCGACAATTTCAAATCCAACCCCACGTCCCTGGCCATCCAGGATGTCAACCAGGACGGTTTGGCCGATATTGTGGTGCTGGTTCCCTACGAGAAGATCAAGGTGCTGCTGCAAAAGAAGGACGGCAAGTTTGACGAGTTGGACGTGGACCCGCCCGGGGGGGCGATGGAACAGCCCTGGCTCGCCGCGGCGGATGTGGATGGCGATGGGAAGCCGGAGTTGCTGCTGCCGCAAAAGAACTTTGTGCGCGCCGTGGTCCTGGAACCGCAGGCCCGGACCGACGGCTCCACCAACAGCCCGGAATGGGCTTTTCATGTGAAGGACCAGATCAACGGTGCCGCCAGCGATTCGCGCATTGCCAGCGTGGCCGTGGTGCCCAACGGTCGGAATAGCGTGCCGTCCCTGTTCCTGCTCGATGCCGAACACAAACAACTCACACTCTGCGAACGCGATACCAACGGGGTCTGGCAGGTGGTCAAGAACATCGACCTGCCCGCGACCGGTTTCTCCAATCTGAAAAGCGTGACCTTGGGCGGTCCGGCCGTGGCGTTTACCGGACAAAACGCGGTGGCCTGGCTGCCGCTGGGGGGCGACGTCTGGAGCCTGTCCAAACTCGATGAATACGACACGCCCATCCGTGATGGCTACCTGACGGACGTGGTGGCCGGCGATCTCGACGGCAGCGGCCGAAAACAACTGGTCTTCATGGAAACCGCCAAGAACTATCTCGACTTGGTGTATTTTGACAAGAATCGCAAGCTGGTACCTGGCGACCGCTGGCAGGTCTTTGAGCAGCATACCTTCCGCGGTTCGCAGAACGCTGTGCGCGAACCCCGCGAATGTGTGGTGGCGGACGTGACCGGGGATGGGAAAAATGACCTGATCGTTCTCGTCCACGATCGGATTCTGGTGTATCCGCAGGAATAACGCGCGTCTGGCCGCGTATTTCCGCCGGGTTGGCCGTGAGCCCCGCCGCGTCGGGAAAACGGGGCGGCGGCCGGCGGCCCGGGCTGATGATTGGCGCCCGAAAGCGGCCAAGATACTTTGACAGCGCCGGGGCGTGCGGTATGATTTTGCCAACGCGGCGGGCAATCGCGTGGGCGATGGTCGGAGTTTGCGTGGCTGGTTACAGAATCACTCAGATCGGGAGCACGAATGAAGTTTTTGGGCTTGGACCTCCTGGACGTCTCGGGCCAATACCTGCAGGCGGCGCTCTTGGTTTCCCTGTTGAGCGTCTATCTGCTGGTAGGTCTCTTCTATTACCTCAATCGCTACACCAAACGTGACTATTTCACGGCCTGGACGGCGGCCTGGCTCTTTTACTCCTTGTGGCTCACGCTCGAACTGGGATTTCCAGATAGTTCGTCGGAGAGCATCGCCTTCAAGCTCCAGCAGAGCTGCGTGGCGATTTCGTCGGTCTTTTTGCTGTGGGGCAGCCTGCGTTTCCTGAAAATCCCCGTGCGGCAGATGCTCTTTGGCCTGTTCATGCTGTTTCTGGTGGTTTGGACGTTTGCCAGCCAATACGTCATTCCGGAATCCATGACCGTGAGTTCGCGGAAGCTCGAGACGCAGTTGCCCGTGTTCATCCTGATCGGCTTGAGCAGCGTGTTTGCCGCCGTCTGTTTTTTTCGGCTGCGAAAGCGCATGCCGTTTGTGGGCGCGGGCATGCTCTCCACCGGTTTTTTCCTGTGGGGCCTCTATCTGGCCTCCTATCCTTTGTCCCAGCAGCAGCCGCCACTGCACAGCGCTGGGTTTTTCGTGGGCGCGGTGTTGCAGTTGTTCATCGCGGTGAGCATGATCGTGCTGGTCCTGGAGGAAATTCGCTACGCCAATGAAAAAATCCTGGCCGAGATCAGCCTCGTGCGCTCGGAGAAGGAGGCGTTGCAGGTGAAGATCTTGACGGCCGAGGAAGAATGCCGCCACCTGTACGACAAGGTGCGCATGACCGAAGGCCTGCAACAGGCCTATGACGCCTTGCGGCAGACCCAGGAAAGTGTGGTGCGCCAGGAACGGTTGCGGGCGCTGGGCCAGATGGCCAGCGGCGTGGCCCATGACGTCAACAACGCGCTTACGCCTGTGGTGGCCTACTCCGAAATCCTGCTGGATACCGAGCCGGACCTGCCGGAAACCGCGCGGCGTTATCTGGAAATCATCAAACAATCCGGTGAGGACATCGGCCGGATCGTGGCCCGCATGCGCGAATTCTACCGGCGCCGCTCCGGGGCCGAGGCGTTGGAGGAAGTGAATGTCAATCAGACCATCGGCGAGGTGATCGAGCTCACGCGCCCGCGTTGGCGCGATATTTCGCAACGCGAAGGCATTGCCATCCAATTTCAACAGGAGCTGGCTGCCGACCTGCCCCCGTTGGTGGGCGATCCGGCCGAGTTGCGGGAGGCCTTGATCAACCTGGTGTTTAACGCCGTGGATGCGCTGCCGCGAGGCGGCATCATCACGTTCGTGACGCGATGTAGCCGGAGCAAGACCGATGGGCCTGAACCGCCGCTGCTCCAGATCGAGGTCCGGGACAATGGCATCGGCATGGATGAGAAGACGCGCCAACGCTGTTTGGAACCTTTTTTTTCCACGAAATCGCTCCGCGGCGGCACCGGTTTGGGGCTGGCCATGGTGTATGGCATGATGCAGCGGCATGACGGGGCGATTGAAGTGGAAAGCGCACCCGGGCAGGGCACCTGCATGCGGCTGGCCTTTCCCCTGCGCCAGAAGCCGGCGAACGCGGAGCCGGCCGCGGAGCCGGAGAGTCCGCCGGAGCGTTCCCTGCGCGTGCTCTGCGTGGACGATGAAGAAGTGGTCCGTCAGCTCCTCAAGGACTGCCTGACCCAATTCAAACATCAGGTAACCACCGTGGCCGATGGCGAAGCCGCCCTGAGAGTACTCCGCTCGGCCCGGCAAAGCCGGCAGCCGTTCCAGGTGGTGATCACGGATCTGGGCATGCCCCTCATGGATGGCCACCAACTCGCGCGGGCCATCCGGGCCGAAATGCCGCGGCTGCCGATTGTGATGATGACCGGGTGGGGCAACTTGACGAAGGAAAATAGTGAGAATGGCACCGAGGTGGATGCCCTGATCGGCAAGCCGCCCAAATTGCACGAGCTTAACTCGCTGCTGTTGCGGTTGGCATCGCTACGCGCCGAAAAATGACCGATCCCCAACCGGCCGGGATTTTCGGACGCCGGCACTTCGTCCGCGCGGGTCGGCCGCGGCGGATTCTCGATTTCCTCAGTTCAGCTGCGGCGGCCGGGGCGCGAACGCCCGGAAAGTCATACCTTCCGAATTGGCGCTGCCGACAAAGGTGGAAATGTAAAAGTACTTTGAAACCAAGCCGTAATCCGGGAGCAGGCTGAAATCAAACCACTCGCGAAGATTGGGGGAAAGCATCTTCAGCGCGGCATCCGAGGAATTGGCTCCGAGCGTATCCTTGACCGCCTTGAAGGTCAGGCGCATGGTCTCGCGCTGGTTTTCGTAGCTGAACATGCCGCCACCGGCGCCGCCCAAGTGTTGCAGGGCTGCCTTCAGCGCGGCATTCTCGCGCAAGGGCTGGTTCTTGCCGTCGGCGTTCCGGAGAAACTCCTCCAGAATGGGGCTGTCTGTGCTCAAAGCCAAATAACCGCTGCTGTTGGCCAGATAGAGCGTGCGGGCGGGGGTCGTGCCACCCGCGGCGGCGGCGCCGCCGGCTTTCAAGGGAATGCTGTAGATCTTGCGCCCCAGGAACTCCCGCGGGGCCGAGTCGCTGGGCTGCGAACTGCTGATGGCCACCAGGGTCTTTATGGCGTTGAGCACAGCGTCCGGATTGGACACCGCAAACAGGAACAGGATCGGCGGATTGGCGAGATCGTCCAAGCTGTTGCCGGCCACCGGCTTCTGATAGGTGATGAGGTCGTCACCGAGATTGCCAATGAGGTCGGTGCGGAGGTCAAAGCCGGGGTTCTTCTGCTGGCCCAGCGAATTGGCAAAGCCGATGATGGCGTTGAGACTGGCCTGGCCGCTGGGGGAAATATTGGCGACGATCTTCTCAATCTCGGCCCACGTCTGTTTGCCATCGAGCCGCACGCGCGTGAATTTCACGGCATCCGCCGGCACAAACGGCGGCACGCTGGCGTCCTTGGGCGGCAGGGCGAGGATTTTCAGGAGCCCCGCCCGCTCCGACTCCGGCGCCGTGACGTGGACCGTGAACACGGAACCTTCCCGGGTGTCCCGCAGGGCCAGGCTGGCTGACCGCACGCTGTTCAGTCCGAGCGCACCGAGCGTCTTGGTGATGGAAGAACTGGGGAAGGGCGACGCCCCATCCTCCTCATTGGCCGCGGAAACTTGCGACAGCAGGTTGAGAAACGCCTTGCCGTTGAACCAGCCGTAGTACTGGGGATTGTCCCGGAATTGGGAAACTTTGTCCGCGGCAAAAGCGGCGTTGTCGGCGAGCGCCGGTTCGCTGCCGCCCGTCAGATGCGCTGCGATTGGCTCGACGACTTTCGCCGAGTTGCCCACCACCAACAGGGTTTGGAATTGTACGAAATAAATTTCCCCGGGTTTGGCGGGTTTTTCCGGTTCCTTGCCCAACTCGGCCGTCGGCGTCTTCTTGGGCACGAGGCCGGCCAGATCGTTGCTCGCCAACGGCACCACCGTGAAACTCAGACCGTGGATCGCCTCGGTCCGGAGCGCCCGGCCGGCATCCGTCCACTTCTTGACGAGCACGGCCAGGTTGGTCTTCAGCGAGTCGCTCTTGTCCCGGGCATCCAGCAGCAACAGCATTCCCGGCGGCGTATCATCATGGCCGGTGGCCCCGTTCACGGTGACGGCCACGGTGAACTGGCCCTGCGGCAAATCCATGAAATCGGCCACCTTGACGCCCAGGTCGTGCTCCAGCGGGGCGATGAATTGCTCGTTCCACTTGGCCATCATCTTTTCACGGAACGGTCTCATGGCTGGATCGGTCCAGAACATCCAGCCGGGGGATGATTTGGCGTCGGTGCGGGCCGCCGCGCAGTCCGGCACGGCGAAAAACGCCAGCGTGTCCGTCGGCAGCAAGTTTTCCGCGGGCGGAATGGCCGCGCGAACCGGAAGAACGGCCAGGAAAAGTGCGGCCAGGGCAGGACACAATAGTTTTGTGATCATTTTCAAATTCTCAGGCCTCCGGGGGCCCACCCGGCCCTATTTCGCCTCAACCTGATGCTTGGTGCGGCTGGGCGGTTCCAGGTACCGGAATGGATTATTGGGGTTGTCCGCTGAATAGGCAAAAGCGTCACGGTGATCGAGAAAACTCTTGACCAATTCAACCGGAATGGCGAAGCCCAGTCCCTCGCCAAAAGTGATCTTCATGTTGGTGACGCCCACGACCTCGCCGGCCAGATTGAAGAGCGGGCCGCCGCTGTTGCCGGGATTGATCTGGGCGCTGGTCTGCAAATAAAGTTCGCCCTCCAATTGCCGGGTCTTGGTGCTCAGGATTCCCTGGGTCACGGTGCGTTCCAGACCCAGCGGACTCCCAATGGCAAACACGCCATCTCCCACGTTCAGCGCATCCGCGCTCCCCAAGGTCACCGCCTTGAATTTAGGCGCGCCCTTGTCGTCGATCTTGAGCAACGACAGATCGTGAAATTTGTTGATGGCAATGATCTTGACCTGCTTGTAGGTCTCGCGGTCGAGCTGGCCGTTGCGCTGCTGGTACACTTCCACCGAAATCTCCGTCTCGCCCTCGATCACGTGAAAATTGGTGATCAGATAGCCTTCATCATTGATGAAAAAGCCGGAGCCGAGCCCGCCGGGGGTCTTCACCTGGACCACGGCTTCGCCGATCTGGCTCACGAGGGAGCTCACGTCGTGCGGGACGGCCGCTTTGGTGGTTGCCGAATAAAATTCGCCCGCCGTGGCGGCGGCCATGGCCGCCAGGTTGGTGCTGTCGGCCGCGGCGGCCGCCCGGGTAATGCCGGTGATGGCGCTGCGGGGAACCACCAAGGCCGTATAGCCCACATCCACCACCAGCGCATCCGGTTTTTCCGCGAGGATCTTGCCGGTGATCGCCGACGCGTCCTTGAGCTGGACCGTGTCGGCAAACAGAAACGACGTTCCGCCGCCGAGGAGGGCGGCCAAAACCACATGTTGCTTCAGCGACATTAGCCGAAAAATAAACCAGAGCCTTCCATTTGACAAGCAACCAAGCCGTTCAATCTTTCCGCCGGTCGGGCCGGCCGGGTGCAGGAAATCTTTTCAAACGCCTCCCGTTCCGGCAAACTTCGCCGAGTGATCAGTACCCATCAACAACTGACAGACTTTCTTCCCACCGTCAAATCGGCCGCCTGGCTGGCGCTGGACACCGAAGCCGACAGCCTCCACGCCTATCCGGAAAAAGTCTGTCTCATCCAAATAAGCACCCCGGAAGGCGACCGCCTGGTGGATCCGCTGGCCGGGATTGACCTGCGGCCCTTGCTGGACACCCTGACGGGGCGCGAACTGATTTTTCACGCGGCCGACTATGATTTGCGCCTGCTCCGCAAGCATCACGAATTCACACCTTCATCCATTTTTGACACGATGCTGGCAGCCCGGCTGCTGGGGGAACGGCAGTTTGGCCTGAGCAGCCTCGTGGAGAAATTCCTGGGCGTGAAGTTGGACAAAGGCTCGCAGAAGGCCGACTGGGCGCGGCGCCCGCTCACCGAAAAGATGATCGTATACGCGCGCAACGACACGCACTATCTCAAGCCGCTGGAGGAAAAGCTGCGCGCCGAACTGCAGGCCAAGGGGCGGGTGGCTTGGCACCAGGAAAGCTGTGCGCAGCTCATCGTGGAATGTTCCCGCCCGGTCACGGCCGATGCGGAAATGGTCTGGCGGGTCAAGGGCAGTTCGCTGCTGGAACGGCCCGCGCTGGCGGTCTTGCGTGAGCTGTGGCATTGGCGCGAACGCGAGGCCTTGGCCGCCAATCGGCCGCCCTTTTTCGTGTTGGCGCACGAGCGGTTGGTCGAAATGGCCGCCGCCGTCGCCGAACGCAAACCGGTGGATCACCTGTTCCCCACCCGCATGCATCCGCGCCGTAAGGAAACGCTCGCAGCCACCCTCCAGACGGCCCAAACCATTCCGCCCGAGCGGTTTCCTGAGCGCATCCGACATCGCTCCCCCCGTCCCACCGAAGCGGAATTCCGCCGCTTCCGCGAGATTGAAAAGCGCCGCGACCAGCAGGCGCACCTACTGGGGATCGATCCCACCCTCATCGCGCCCAAATCGGTGCTGGGCGACCTGGCCCGGGACTGGGACAAATACGCGGCGGAACTGATGAAATGGCAGCGGGAGCTGTTGCAACCCAAGGGCTGACCACCGGTGCCTTACCGCACCAGTTCAAAAGCGAATCCCTTCAGATACTCCGTTTCGGGAATCATGGGAATGACCGGATGATCCAGCGACTGGGAGTAGATGGCCACTCGCCGCAGAATCTTCCGGGTATCGAACGCCGCGGACAACAGGGAGTCCAGGAACAGCTCCGCGCCGACATGGTGCGAGCAGCAGAACGTGGCCAGCGTGCCGCCGGGTTTGAGCAACTTGAGCGCGCGCAGATGAATTTCCTTGTACCCGCGCAGGGCGTCGGGCACCGAAGCGCGGTTGCGCGTGAACGAGGGCGGATCGAGAATGATGAGGTCATAGCGGGGGATGACCCGCTCGTGCGGCTTCACGGCCGTGTTGGCCTTCAACCAATCAAACACATTGGCGGTTTCCAGGGTGCAGCGTTCGGCCAGGCCGTTGGTGACCGCATTGCGCCGGGCCGCTTCGATCGCCTCCGCGCTCTGGTCCAGCATCAGCACGTGGTCGGCGCCTGCGCGGGCCGCGTGCAAGCCAAAGCCGCCCAGGAAACTGAAACAATCCAGCACCTGCCCGCCGCGGGCAAATTGGGCCACGGCCTGGTAATTGGCCTGCTGGTCCAGATACATCCCGGTTTTGTGGCCGGCCGCCAGGTCCACCTCGAACTTGATCCCGTTCAAGGTGACGGTCGCCTTCTCCACCGGCTCGCCGGCGAGCACGCCGTTGGACTCCGTCAGGCCTTCAAATTTGCGCGAGGCCACATCGCTGCGTTCGAGAATCGCCCGCGGCGAAAAAATTTTCTGCAACGCGGCCACGATCAGATCCTTCCGGCAATCCATGCCCAGCGCGGAAATTTGCACCACCAGCACGTCTTCGTACAGGTCCACAATCAGTCCGCTCAGGCCGTCGCTCTCGGCGTTGGCCACGCGAAACGAGGTGGCGCCCGGCAGGTGCCGGCGCCGCACGGCCAGCGCCGCGCGCAGCCGCTCCTCGAAAAACGCCTGGTCCACCGCGATCCGTTCGGGCGCCAACAGCCGGACATTGATCTTGGATTTGGCGTTAAACAGGCCCACGCCCAGCAGCCGCTGGCGGTGGTCCTTCACCTGCACCAGCGCCCCATCGGCCACCGGCGCCGTCAGCCGCAGTATCTCGCCGTGGTAAATCCACGGATGCCCCGCGACGATGCGGTCGGCTTCGCCCGGTTTCAAAATCACTGTCGCAAGCGTTTCTGTAGACATGTCAGTAAATCAATTCGGTTGTTATAACTCATGTAGATTACCGGCAAAGCCGGCAAAGGTCGCGCTTTTTCTGCTTGGTGGCCAGCTTGGTGAAAACATGGTAGGTTTCGCACGTTTGACTAAACACGGTTACGACCACTTTTGAGTTTGAGAAAATCCAATTATGACCGATCTCCTTTCGTCGCGGTAACCGACGCGATACATCCCTGCGTCGTCGGCTGGAGTAAAATCGCGGCGGAATTGCAGCGTGCCATTGGCCGGGGGCGCGTTGAAAAACCAATTCTGGTTGTGGATTGTTACCCCGGGGTGGACGAACTGGCCGTGCTGAATGAATTAAAATCGCACCTCGCACCGAAACTTGTCATCCAGGCGGCGGACGCCTACCACTCAACTGAAAAAATCGAAAAGCTCGTCGCGCCATTTCTCGGCGGCGATGGCGCCACGTTCGACCGCTTCTCCCGTTTGTCCCTTGTGAATTTTTTCAACGCCGAACCGCTTTGGCGTTTCCGCCGGACCATTGATGAACTAAGAGAGGGCTTGGTGCTGATTGTCGGCTGCGGCGCATCGCTGATTGCCTGGGGACATATTTTGGTTTATGCCGACCTCGCGCGTCGGACAGCTCACGAGCGGTTCCGTCGCCACGAAATCGGCAATTTGGGCGTGGACAACAAAACGATCGCGGCGGAATTGAAATATAAACGCGCATTCTTTGTGGACTGGCGCCTGGCCGACCGCTGGAAGCGCCCCCTGATCAGCCGCTGGGATTACGTTTTGGATACCAATAATCCGATTGAACCCAAGCTGGCGGATGCGGGCGATGTTCGTACTGGCATGCGCGAAGCCGCAACTCGTCCATTTCGGTTGGTTCCCGCTTTCGACCTCGCGCCCTGGGGCGGCCCGGGATTGAAAGAAGTTTGTGAGCCCGATCGCAACGTCGAAAACTTCGGCTGGTGTTTCGATTGCCTGCCGGAAGAAAATTCGCTGTTGCTGGGATTTGGTGGCACGCGGTTTGAGATTCCCGCAATGGATTTTCTGTTTCACCAGCCTCGCACCTTGCTGGGTGAAGCGGTTCACTCCCGGTTTGGCGATACATTTCCGATTCGTCTCACCCACGAGCTTGCCCACGGGCAGCGGGAACGTGGAACGAATTGGACGGATGAAGCTCTGGTGAATTGCCCCCAGCCAATCGCGAAGGGTGACGGTTGGCGGGAAGAGCAAACCGGTTTGCGCGAACGCAATTTTATCGAACTGCGCCGACATTGGTTCACCAAGCAGGTGCGGCACGACACCCACGGCGGGGTAAACGTGCTTAATCTGGTTGAGGGCGACGAAGCGGTCGTGGAAAGTCCGACGGCTGTGTTTGCTCCCTTCGTGGTGCATTATGCGGAGACCTTCATCGTGCCGGCGGCGGTGGGTGAATATACCGTTCGTCCGCACGGCCCCTCCCTCGGCAAGGAATGTGTCACCGTGAAGGCTTTCGTGCGAACCAGTGCCGGGGCCTGAGCTCGGGAGTGAAGGCTGCGCGACGCTTTATCGAACTCAAAGAGTGCCCTGGTTGGCTCGCCGGGTTCAATGGAGAATAATTTTGCGTTCTTTAAAAAATCCGGCTTCCCATTCGCGGGGGCGGGGCCTTGGTGCTGAAATTATGCAAATTATAAGCTTGAAATCGGCGCGCGCACGGACGATAAGGTATTAGCCCATATGAAGACCAACTATCCCATATCTTCTATCCTCGCGCAGAAATCCACCGCGCTGTGGAGCGTGGCTCCCGAATCCACCGTGTTTGAAGCCATCCGGCTGATGGCTGAGAAAAACGTCGGGTCGCTGCTGGTGCTGTCCGAGGGCAAGCTGGCCGGCCTGTTTACCGAACGGGATTACACCCGCAAGGTGGCCCTGCAAGGCAAGACTTCCAAGGAAACCCGGGTCTGGGAGATCATGCCTTCGGAAGTGCTGACCGTGACGCCCGATGACTCGGTGGAGGAGTGCATGCGGCTGATGACCGAGAAACGCGTCCGCCACCTGCCGGTGGTGGAAGACACCAATGTGGTCGGCCTCATCTCCATTGGCGACCTGGTGAACTGGATCATCTCCACGCAGAACGCGCATATCGAGCAGATGGAACAGTACCTTGCGGGCGGCGTCTCCACGTGATGGCCGGCCGGGGGGCAGCGGATCAAGCGGATCAACCGTGCCGCTGCCTGAGAGGAGGCTGGCGGCAAGTTTATTCGCGCTGGCTGAATTCCCGAATCATCGCTTTCCACCAAGGGGCCAGTTTTTCTTCCGGACGCAGCCAGGCTTGGCGGTGCAGCCAGGCCATGACGGCCTCGTCGGCCAGCACCTGAATGTGTTCGGCGGGCGTCAATTTTTCCGGGCCGGTGGTCAGCAGTTTCTCACCCAGTTCGCGCACGGCTTCGGTGCCCACGCCCAGCCGCTGGAAGTGTTCGGCGTAAACCGGATTCAGTTGTTTCTCCCGCAGCAGGGAAACATGCACGGCATTGACGTACGGGTCGAGCACGGCGATGGCCAAGCCGGCGTGGGAGCGGATGCGCGGCCCGCCGTCGTCCGTCAATTCATGAATCTTCATGCGCGAGCGCAGGGAGACCAGTTCCAGCGGCGGGCAGGTTTCCTCGGGCGTGAGAAACAGGCCCAGGCTCTTGGCCCGGGCGCCCACGTTGCGCCGGCTGGTCAGCACGCTCAGCGGCGCGGAAAAAACCATGCCAGCCCAGACCGGGGTGAACCACCAGAACAGGTGCGGATCCAGCCGCCAGATGAACCAGCCCCAGACGAAGCCGATGAGCATGTGGCCCCAATGACGCTGGCAGGCGTAGAGCCAGTCGGTGCCGTCGGCATCGCGGCGCTGGGTGGTCCAGCCCACGCTGATGCCGGCGATGTTGGTGAGCACGAACCGCGTGTGCCAGAGCATGAGCAGGGGCGCGTGCAGGGTGGAAAACAGGGTTTCGCCCACCACGCCACCCAGGGCATTGAGCAGGCCGCCAAACTGCTTGCGGCGCGGCCAGTCGCGGGCGAGGTCGATCAGCGACAACAGCTTGGGCAGCATGATGACCACCATGCAGATGACGAAGATCAGGAAGGCCTCGGCGGTGCCGCTCCAATGGCCCACCTTGGACGGCACCGAGATGGTGGAGAGCTCGGTATATTGGTGGTAGCAATAAATCCAGTTGAAGGTGAGCATGAACGCGAGCCAGAGCGGGCTGGCCAGGTAGCCAAAGATGCCGAGGATGAGGTGCATGCGGCTGACGCCGCGCAGGCCCTTGGCAAAGAGCACGAGGCTGTGCTGCAAATTGCCCTGGCACCAGCGGCGTTCGCGCTGCGCGTTGTCGATGAGGGACTGCGGGGCCTCCTCGTAACTGCCCTCGAGGTCATAGGCCAGCCAGACCTGCCAGTTTTCGCGCAGCATGAGGGCCGCCTCCACAAAATCGTGGCTCAGGATCTGGCCGCCAAAGGGCTTGCGCCCGGGGAGCTGGGGCAGGTCGCAATACTGCATGAAGGGATCCGTGCGAATGATGGCGTTGTGCCCCCAGTAATTGCCGAAATCGAGCGCCCAATAGTTGAGGCCGGCGATGAACACGGGCGCATAGAGCCGGTTGGCAAACTGCTGGATGCGGCCAAAGAGCGATTCGGCATTGACCAGTGCCGGCACGGTTTGGATGAGCCCCACCGTGGGGTGCACCTCCATGAGCCGGACCAGGTCCACCAGCGTTTCGCCGCGCATGACACTATCGGCGTCGCAGCAGATGAAATAGCGGTAGCGCTTGCCCCAGGTGTTGAGAAAATCCCGCACGTTGCCGCTCTTGCGCGCCTCGTTAAACAGGCGGCGCCGGTAATAGATCTTGCCCAGGGCATCCAGATCGCACACCAGTTCCGACCAGCGGCGTTCCTCCTCCACCCACCGATCCGGATTGGTGGAGTCGCTCAGGATGAAAAAGTCGAAGTGGTCCAGTTGGCCGCAACGGTCGAGCGACTCGTAGGTGGCGCGCAAGCCTTCCAGCACGCGCACCGAATCCTCATTGTAGATCGGGAAGATGATGGCGGTGCTGACGCCTTCGATGCTCCGGTTTTTATACTCCTTGAGGCTGGTGAGGCGGCGGTGCGTGCCCACGGTGCGGATGTAGAAGCCGTACACGCCGTGCATGCAGCCGATGGCGGTCAGGAGGAAAAGGATGACAAACAGCGCCATCAGCACCGTGCAGGCGGTGCTCCATTCCGTGCGCCACAGCAGGTCGGCAAACAGCAGGCTGACGCAGCCCGTGAGCAGCACGGCCGAGGAATAAAACAGGAACATGCGCCGGCCGCGCCGGAGACGTGGGGCGGAAACAGAGGCGATGGAGGGGGTGTCAGCCATGGGTCCTTCGTTTACACGTTATCACGGAGCCACTGGACCACATCAAACAGACGGTCTTTAACGTCTTCGAAACCGCCATGCGTGAGCCAGAAAACCGCCACCAGCAGCAGGGCATAAGTCGTCCACGCCAGCGCCATGCGCACGTACGGCAGCCGGCCAAAATTGGTGAGCGTGGTGATGGGGCCCAGGTCGAGGGGCCGCGGCGTCATCTTGGATAACTGGAAATCGGGGCCGGCGCGGAAGTAACTTTCGCGCATCGCGGCCACGAAGCCCGGCGGCCAGGGGCCGGGCCGCAGAAACTGGTCCTGCCATTTGCCGGGCATGTCGGCCAGCAGCAGGGCCAGCCGGCCGCGCGTGGAGAGCATTTGGTCGGTGCCGGTGGGGGAGGCTTGCAACACCTCGGCGAACCAGTTGGTGACCAGCCGGTCCATCTCCTCGGCGGCGATTTCAGTGGCGGTGCGGTCGGGCTCGGCGGGGGCCCGGCGCTGGGCGCGCTCCAACACGCGCAGGACGAGTTGGCCCAGCAGCGGTTTGTTGCGGATGCGCAGGGCGTGAAAGTAGTTCTCCACCTTCACGTAGGCGGCATTCCATTCTTCCAAGGAGCGCCCGGCGATCTGGCCGCTGGCGTTCGTCAGAATGTTTAGTGTGGGCTCCATTGATAGACCCAGGTTTCGCCCACCACCGCATTACTCTGCTGCAGGGAGCACCGCAGATCCACCGCCGCGTTCGTGTCCGCCCCGGGCACCAGCTTGAGGATGACCCGCCAGGCGTTCAGGAAGGGGTTGCGCACCACCAGCGTATCGGCAATGTGCGCGCCGCCGCTGCAATTGGCGACGGCCGTCGGCGGTTTGTCCTCCGGCATGGCGTCGAATTTGGGGCCGGCGTAATCAATGACAAACTGCCGCGCCCCCTGAAACTGGGCATCCGGCCCGATCCGGGTGGAAATGACCCGGTTCTCCGAGCGCCGATAGTCGGCCTCGCCGCCCTCCCAGTAGAGCGTGTAGCCAAAGGAGAACGGTTGCAGCGGCTCGGGCTTCTTCTTCGGGTCCCAGAACGCCACGATGTTGTCGAGCCCCTCGTAGGTGGTGCTCAGTTCCACCAGATGCAGACTGCCATCGCCCCAATCGCCCTCCGGTTCCACCCAGACACTGGGCACTTGGTGGTACAGGTTGAACAGGTCTTCGTAAGCGGCAAAGGATCGTTCGCGTTGCAGCAGGCCGAAGCCCCGGATGCCAGGAGCCTGAAATACTTGATGGCGCGTGGCTGGCGGGTCATCCAGCGGGCGCCAAAAGACCTCGCCGTTGCCCATGTGCACGAGCAGGCCATCGCTATCGTGAACTTCCGAACGGTAATCATCGAACTTGCGCTCGGTATCCTTGCCAAACCAGAACATGCTGGTGAGCGGCGCCAGGCCGATGGTCTTGATGGGCTTGCGGTCCGGGCTCATCAAGGCGACGGTCTCCGGCTGCCGGAAAAACAAGACGGCGCGGATGCTGGCCGCGGTGACCTCGCCGGGCCGGATAAAGAATTCGTAGGCGCCCGCGCAACTGACGCTGTCCAGAATGGCGAACAGGTGGAGCTGGTTATCGTCCTTCTGCGGCTTGCCCAGCCACCAGTCGGTGAAGATGGGGAATTCCTCTGGCCGGTCGCCTTCGCCGGAATCCAGGGCGAGGCCGCGGGCGGATTCGCCATAGCGCAGGTTGCGGCCGAGCAGGCGAAAGTAGCTGGCCCCGATGAAAGCGCCCAACTCATCCAACCGATCGGGCTTGTTCAGCGGATAGAGCACGCGGAAACCGGCATACCCGGTGTTGATGGGGATTTCATTGGCGATGTGCAGCCGGCCGTAGTCGAAGAAATCCTGCACGAAGCGGATGGGCTGGGTGTGCGTGGAGGTGAACTCATGCAAATGGACCGGCTCCTGGTAAAGGTAGCCCGGATGAAAAAACTCCACGCGAAAGGGGAGGTTTTCGGCGGTCCACAGCGCCCGGTCACGCCGGAAACGGATTTCCCGGTACTTGTCGTAATCGAGATTTTCCTGGCGCAAAATGCGCGGCAGATCGGCGCGCGGCGAGCGGAAGGGCAGGCGGGCGCGTTCCAGCGCGCGGCGAGCCACATAATCGAGGTTCACCTCGACGGACTCCGCGGCCAGACCGGCATCGGCAGCCAACAAGCATAATGTGAAGAGCAACCACCTGAATGTTCGCGACATCTTCAATAAGGAAACCCTAAAACCGGCTCTTTTGCAAGTTCGGCCGGGTGGGGCCGCCCCGGGGGGCGCGTCGATCTCCCCGGGTGCTGAGACGCCCGGACCGTGCGGCGGCCGGGCCATGGCCGTGGAATTGGTGATGCAGCCGTTTGGTTTTGGGGTGTTCGGTTGGCGGCTGGCTTGGTCCGGAAGGCTGTCTCCGCGCCGGCAGCCAGCCAGGCTGCTATTCGGGCGCCGGGCCGGAGATGGTCCTTTCCTGCGGCAATTCCAGCGTGAATTTGGCGCCCTGTCCCACCCCGGCGCTTTCCACCCGCAGGCCGCCGCCCATTTCTTTCGCCGTCAGGGCGGCATTATGCAAACCAAAGCCGTGCCCGTGCCGGCGCGTGGTGAAGCCATGCCGGAAAACGCATTCCAGATTCTCGGGGGCGATGCCCACACCGTTGTCCGCCACGGCAATCCTCACGTTCCCGTCTACGGGCCCAATGCCAATGACGATCCGCTTATCAGCCCGGCCGGATTCGTCGCAGGCCTGTTGCGCGTTTTGCAGCACATTCACCAGGATTTGCAGCACTTTGTGCCGGTCCACCTCAACCTCCGGCGTCCGGGGATCAAAATCGCGGGCGATCTGGATTTTGTGTCGTTCGAGCGAACTGGCGGTGATGCGCAGGGCATCTTCCACCAGGTCCGCCACGTGCATTTTCTCGGTGAGGCCGGAGCACCGGGCGTAGTCCTGCTGGACCACCACAATGTCTTTGATGTGCTGGACGTTTTTGTCCAGGTTCTCGAGTTCTTTCAAAGTGCCGGCCTGATTGGCAGTGAGATGGCTGGAGAGCTGTGATAGATAGGAAAGGAGATTCTTTCCCTTATCGGTTTCCAAGAAGGTCGCCAATTGGGTCTCGTTTTGGCGCAGCATGGCCACGGCCTTTTCCAGGCCTTCGGTGCGGAGCGCGCGCAG
This sequence comes from uncultured Bifidobacteriaceae bacterium, assembly GCA_964437865.1. Taxonomy (GTDB): domain Bacteria; phylum Verrucomicrobiota; class Verrucomicrobiia; order Limisphaerales; family UBA11358; genus UBA11358. The sequence continues at coordinate 20,457 of CAYTJG010000024.1, forward strand.
TTTGTCCCGGGCGATGGTGCTGGAGACGTTCACGCTGTTGAGCACGTTGCCGACGTTGTGCAATATGCCGGTGGCCACTTCGGCCATGCCGGCCTGCCGGGCCACCGCCAGCAATTGTTTGTGCGCCTGGTCGGCGGCGCCCTGCAGGCGTTCGCGCTCGGTGACTTCCGCGGCCAGCGAGGCCTCCGAGCGTTTAAGCTCGTCCACTTTCAAGGCCAGATCGTGCGTGCGCTGCCGCACCTGGTTGCGCAGGAGCCAGATCCAGGCCAGGCCCACGGCCAACACGCCCGCAAAAAAACCCATGAGCCCCAGGGTGTGCCGGGCCGTCCACCAACTGGGCCGCTCCAGCACCGTGAGGTCCGCCCCCGAATTCACGTAGATTTCAAACGTGGCAGCCTCCTGGCCAATGTCCGGTGTCTTGTCCAGCACGGCCTTGAAAATGCCCTTGATCCGGAGCCGACTGCCCTCCGGGATGGCCGCGGCTGGGTGGGTGGCATCATCGGGCGGCAGGTAGGCGCTGAACACCTGGCGGGCCGCCTCATTCCGGAGATTCAAGGTTCGGCGGGTGGCATCCGCGCTTTCGTTCACCAAGATGCCTTCCAGTTGGACGCGCGTGGCATCCTGTTGCTGCGTCAAATCGCTCATGCTTATTCGTGCCAAATCCACCGGCACGGCGGGCGGGACGGGCCCATGCCCCATTTTCCGAATCACGGCTTGGATCAACTTCGCGGAGAAACCGTCCGGCTGGGGCCGGCCGACTGCGTCCACCACGTCGCCCGGGACCACCGCGAGATCCTCGCGGAGCGCCACGCGCAGGCCGGTGGTTTCGTCCTGGAGGAACAGCAGCCGGCCTTGCTTGCAGGTGACCACCCCCCGGGTCCGGGCGTACCGCTGTTGTGGATCGGCCAGGGAAAAATCGGCGCTCATGACCGCCGATATCGGGCTGAGGGGCAGGTCAAATGGTTTCGCCGGCTCCAGGCCGAGTAAATCGATACAGGTCGAAGAGGGTACCAACAAGCGCACGCCGAGCCTCTGGTTATGGACGTTGATAATGGAGGAGCAGACACCCCGCACGCGCACCAGACTCCCGACAAGTGAATCGGCGGTGCGTTGATCCAGTTCGTTAATCCACACGTTCAGGCGTCCGCCGCCGACGTTCAGCGTGAACCGCTGTTTTTCCATGGCGACGATCGTGCCCTCCACCTCCACCCAGCGGTTGTCCATGGTGCCGGCAATCATGCCATCCCAGGAAGGTTGCGCCGGTCGCGGCAGCCGGCCTTTGCCCAGCACCTCGGCAAACGCCGTGGCGAATAGGGTGCCCGCCACCACCTGACCCTTTACCTCCACATAATTGCCCTCTTCCGCCAGCTTGGGGCACAAACCGGCGTTCATCTGTCCCACCACGTCCAGCCCCACGTCACCGTCCTGGAGATAAAATTCACCCATGTTGAGATCAATGTAGGTGATCACCCCGCGGATCTTGACCTCAGCATTGTTGGTGGGATAGCGGTTCAGGAACTGCTGGACCGCGGAAACCTGGGTCAACCGCGGTGTGGCATTGGTGGCGGGTGGTCGGGCCGCCCGGAGGCAGGGATGGTGCAATACCAGTCGGCCTCCTTCGTTGTCCAGCATGCCGGCCGCTTCCACGTTGGTCCCGGCCACGGACCCTTGTTCCCGGAGGTCCACCGCAATCCGGTTGGTGTCCGCCCGGATGAAGACTCCTTTTTCCGCTTCGGCCGGTTCCAGCGTGCCGAAAAAACGCACCGGCGCGGGCAGGAGCACCTTGGGTGAATAATCCGGCAATTGATTCCAATCTTCCTCGGACTCGGGCGCCAGCGTAATGGCCTGTGGGTTGGCCACCCAAATGATGCCGGGCACACGTTCGGCGCGACCTGCCAGGAGGTTCTCAATCACACCCTCGATTTTTACCGGGCAGGCCAGGTTCGGCGGCACGGGAAACTGCCGGCCCGGCAGGCGCGCTTCAAACGGCAATCCATCGGCCAGCGTCAGGGTGGCGCCGCAATAGGAGGATGCTGAAAAAACACCGGCCACGCGCACGGTCACGCTGCCCAGGCAAAAATTGGATTGCGCGCTCCGGCCGTGGCCTTGGGCCGGCAACGCGTGGCGCTCATCCGCGCGCGCTTGGGTGACGAACAGTAGCCCACCGCGGACACTCAGTTTGCCACTGAAGGCTGCCTGCACGCCCGGGGCCAGCCCTTCCGGCCAGGGGCTCAGGTGCAACCAGCGAAACCCGGTGGCATCACCCAGCCCGGCCCAACCGCGGGCTGGGTCCGCGAACAGGACCGTGGCTGGCAACTGCAATTGATAGGCCTCGGGCGATAGCGCCGCCGTGGCGTGTTGGCGATTCATGTCAATGGCCTGATGAGCCGCACCCTGGACATACCTCCATTCGACCCAACTCGAATGGTTCGAACTGGAGGCGGAGTAATCCAGCCATTTGCTCCGGGAATCGTTATCGAACAACTGGTCCACCGTTTCCACCGGTGAGTTTTCGCTCTGTGAGGAGGCTAGCACCGTCAACGTCGTGGCCGTTTTGGGGTCGTCATACAGCAGTTCTACTTGACCCAGTTGCACGGAGTTGGCGTTGGTGGGGGCAAACACGGAATCAACCTGCAACCGGAATAACTGGCCGGAGACCGGCCGGTCCAGCGAAAACACCCGGCGTTGAAACCGTTCGGTGAATTGCTCCCCCTGGCGAGTGTCCAACAGGTCCCATGATCGGCCGCCATCATTGGATGCCAGCAGCTTCCAATCGCGCGGATCGCGCGCCGGGAAATCATTGGCCGAGGTGAGCGCGTAGCCGCGGATGCGCACGGCCACCGGGTTGGTTTGCCCGAGCAGTTGTTTGACAGCCAGGCGTTCCGCCAGCAGGTCAAGCTGGTGCTCGTTGATCACCGGCAGGTCCTCTTCGCGCGGTGTCAGTTGCCACTGCACCCAGAGCGGGGCCGAGGGATCGGCGGCGAATAGGCATAGCCATTTGGTCCGGGGATCTCCATCGAAGGCCATTTCCGTGGATTCCAACGGCGGGTTGTCGGCCGTGGCGCCCACGACCAGGGAATACTGTGAAGCAGCTTGTGGATCGGCGTACAGCGGCTCGATTTCCGCCAGTTGGCAGGGGTTGTTGGAGATTGCGGTGGCGTCAATCTGCAAGCGGAACATCCGGAAAGAGACCGCGTTGGTCAGCGTAAACACACGCCGCTCGAACCGGTCGGTGAAAACCTCGTTGGCGCGCTTTTCCAGCCTGGTCCAGGTCTTCCCGCCATCGTTGGAACCCAGCAGTTCCCAGTCGCGCGGGTCGCGCTCGGAGGCATCGTTGGCGGAGGTCAGCGCATAGCCGGTTAACTCTCGGGGCGACACGACCTGAGCGGTCAAGTTGGACATGATCCGGGCGCCGCCGCTGGTCAACCGCGTCTGGGCGGCCGAGACTTGGGTCAACAAGGTCGCCTGACTCAAATTGGTGACCAACACCAGCGAACTCGAGGCATAATGCACTTGGAGCCAGCAGCCTCCGGGCGAACCCAGCCCGTAATCCCACCACGAGGTGGTGGGGTCGTCGTCAAAGGCATATTCCGCGGGCCCCGTCACCGGATGGGCGCACGACGCGGAAATGATCATCTGGAGCTTGCTTTCATCCGGCACATTGACCAAGGGCCCGATCAGGTCAAAGCTCGCCAGTTGCAGGCTCATATCCACACTAATGTCCGCGGAATTGATGGCGTCAATCTGCAGGCGATAGGTGTTGTACGGCTGGCGGTTCGGAATGTAGTAGGTCATCCGTTGCGACCGCGCCGTGAAATGCTGATTGGTTCGCACATCCAGGACCGTCCAATTGGTGCCGTCGTCGTTGGAGGCCAGCAGGCGCCACGCGGTGGGGTCGTGGCTTTCGTATTGCGTGGTGGTGGTAAGCGCGTAGCGCGTGACCTCCCGCGCAGGCTGGGGCGGGGCGGCCGGCTGCGCCCCTTGGCCGCCGGCGGGCAGATGCCCGAGGAGCAACGCCGTCGCAATCAGTAACGTGTTGTGGCGGAAGAAATTCAAGTAAACCGGTGCACTATGGCCCGGCGGTGGACAATACGATTGCCCAGTATTAAATCGACAGTTTTTCCGGAAACTTAAGGTTTCTAAAGAAGGGAGGCACCCGGTCTTCCGGCGCCGCGCGGATTTGTCCCGTAACCGAATCGTGACACGGTTGTCACGCGATTGGAATTGTGTGACGAATCGGCGCGTGACATGCTGGAGAGCGTGAAGCCACGGATCTTAGTAGTGGATGACGAACCCGAAGCAGTCGAGTTGGTGGAATTTAACCTGAAGCAGGCCGGTTACGCAGTAACCACGGCGGTGGATGGTGCTGAAGCGCTCAAAAAAGCGCGTTCCCAAACGCCCGACTTGATTGTTTTGGACGTGATGCTGCCCGAAATGGATGGGTTTGAGATTTGCAAGACGTTGCGGGGCGAAACGCCCACGGCCCGCACGCCCATTCTCATGCTCACGGCCAAGGCGGCGGAAATCGACCGCGTCCTGGGTCTGGAGCTGGGCGCTGACGATTATCTCACCAAGCCCTTCAGCCCCCGCGAATTGCTGCTGCGCATCAAGAAAATCCTCGCGCGCGGCCAGGTGGAGGACAAGACCAAGGACCAGCTCCGCTTTGGCGACCTGCACATCGATGTGCCGCGCCATGTCGCCAGTTGGAAAAGCAAGGCCATCGAGCTTACCGCCACCGAGTTCAAGCTCCTGACCATTCTGGCCCAGCGCGCCGGCCGCGTGCAATCGCGCGACCAGTTGCTTCGCGATGTCTGGGAGTACGATAGTTTGATCGATACCCGTACCGTGGATACCCATATGCGGCGTCTGCGCGAAAAAATCGGCCCCGCCGCCACCCATCTCGATACCGTCCGGGGCGTAGGTTACCGGTTTATCGAATAACTTATCGGCATGGAAAACCTGCCACGGCAGCCTGGAATTCAGGGGCGGATGGATCAGCGGATGACCGGCCGATGTCTGGCTGCGTCCGGGGTGGAGGCCCCGCTTTTCCCGTGTGGTTCCTAGCGTTCATCTGTGCCGTCGGGGCGCTGCTCGCGCTGCACCTGTGGTGGCGTCGGCGGTATGCCACCCTGGAGGGGCAACGGCAGGCGGAAATTGAACTTTCCCATCGCCGCCAGCAGCAGACCAGCGTGGACGCCAAGGCCCAGCAGCAGGTTCTGTTCAACTCCATGATCGAGGGCTTGCTCCTGCTCGACCGCGCGCAAAAGATTTACCTCGCCAATCGCGCGTTCAAGAACCTGTTCGGGTTGAAAGTCGAGCTGCGCGGCAAGACCATCCTCGAAGCCCTGCGCCTCCACGAACTGGATGACCTGGTCAAGCGGGTTCAGGCCGAGGGCCAGGTGTTTGATTACGAAGTCAAGCTGCCGGACCTCACTGAACGGTGGCTGCGCGTGAACGCCTCCGTCATCTCCAACTCCGCCGGCGAACGCGAGGGCATGATCCTGGTGTTTCACGAATTGACCCGGCTCAAGCAACTGGAACGCACGCGCGAGGAATTCGTGGCCAACGTGAGCCACGAGCTGCGCACCCCGCTTTCGCTCATCAAGGGCTACGTGGAAACCCTCCTTGACGGCGCCCGCAACAACCCCGAGGTGGCCGAACGTTTTCTCCGCATCATCGAGCGCAACACCAACCGGCTCGACCTCCTCATCCAGGACCTGCTCACCATCTCCGCGCTCGAATCGGGCCGCATGAAGTTGAACCTCCAGATGATCGACCTGCACGCCGTGGCGGAAAAGGTGGTGAATGACCTGCGTGGCAAGGCCGCGGACAAGAATGTGACGCTGGGCAACGACCTGCCCGTGCTGCCGGTCCGCGCGGATGCCAACCGGTTCGAACAGGTGTTTGCCAACCTGGTGGATAACGCGATCAAGTACGGGCGCGCCAGCGGCCGGGTGATCGTGAACGGCCGCAAAATGGACGATGGCCGGGTGGAGGTCTTCGTGCAGGATGACGGCCCGGGCATTCCCCCGGAATCCATGGACCGCATCTTTGAGCGGTTTTACCGGGTGGATAAGGCGCGGTCCCGCGATCAGGGTGGCACCGGCTTGGGGCTTTCCATCGTCAAACACATCGTCCAAGCGCACGGCGGCGAGGTTTGGGCCAAGAGCGAATTGGGCAAGGGCGCCTCCATCTTCTTCACGTTGCCGCCGCCCCCAGCCGGAGGCGCGTAAGACAAAATTTTTCTTGGCTGCCCTTCGTGTCTCCCATTCGGGTTCGTTTCCGCTTTCCCCGCTTTCCCGTTTTTCACTTTTTTTGTGGTGTGTTTTTGTGTGTTTCTTTGTGTTTTACGGCCCTTTTTTGATTGGCGCGTGCCGCCCAGACCCATTCAGGGAGTGCCCGGCCCGGGCAGGGCGGCCTTCGCCCGGCGCGACCGCTTCCCCCTCGCCCCCCCCGCGCAACCATGCCCACACAGCGAGACCGCTCGCCGCGTCGCCCGCCACGCTCGCTGTCGGTGTTGTCCGCATCCCCGCCAATATAACAGTTCCCCGGACCAGGCGAGATGTCGCCGTGACATCTAAAATAAGGCTGAGGGCTGAACGCTGAACGCTGAAGGCTAAAGGGCACGGATCACAATCGGCAGAGCGCGAAAGCAAGGAACAGAAAACGGTCCGTAGCGCAGACATTCCTGTCTGCGGGTAAAGGCGACTTTCCAGTCGCCAGTTCCACCTCCGGTCATCCCGCGCTGAAAGCCCGCCCCATCGCCGCACCGCACGCCGTTTTTTCCCCCCCCATGCGCCAACCGCAATTCGAGGTGTGTAATGATGATATGGTCTAAAAACCCGCAACACCCGCTACAACGTTGATGGTCAAAGATTTAGTGTGCAACATTTCAGCAACAGGGGGTGCAACAACCTGCAACATCGCCACCCGGATGGTGCCGATCGGGGGCCGGCTTTTCGGACCTGATTCGCTGTGGCCTGGCCTAAAACTTGTGTTGTTTATATTGCCGGCTAACCCCACTCCCGCCGCACCGCCGCCGTAGCGGCACTCAGGCGAGTGCCGCCAGCTAACGGTGAATTCCTAAATTGCACCAAAAAATGTGGCCGCGCTGATTTCACGTTGCACAGCCCACGGCGCGGACTGGTCGTGGCCTTCGCAGCGTGTGCCCGCCGCAAATTCTTTGCCCGGGCAAACTTGAAGACGCATTGACGCTGGACATTTTTCGCCGCAAACTCTTCTGCTAACGACGCGTATGGACAAACTCTCACATCTTCCGCGGGTATGAGACCGACCAGCAGCGACATGTCGGCAACGCCGTCCCTCCACTCCTGGCTGAGGCGCTTGCAAAGCACCTTGGGAACTTGCTTAATTCCCATTCGTGAGCGCTCACCATCAGTCAAATTAATTTGATGATGAGCGACGTGTTCACTAAGGCGCAGCGTTCGCGAGTCATGGCCCGAATCCGTTCGCGTGGAAATTTAGCCACCGAAATGGCTGTGGTGAAATTATTCCGTCGGCATGCCATCACGGGCTGGCGCAGGCATCAAAATGTTTTCGGCAAACCGGATTTTCTTTTTAGGCGGAACCGGCTGGCACTCTTTGTAGATGGCTGTTTCTGGCACGGCTGCCCCCGCTGTTATCGTCGGCCTAAAACAAATCGAAAATATTGGCATGCCAAAATCGTCCGCAACCGCGAGCGTGACCGCGAAGTTTCCCGTGAATTGCGTCGGTTGGGATGGCGTGTTGTTCGGATCTGGGGGCATTCACTCGAATTTCCCGAAAAAATAGCTGTGCGGATAATTTACATGTTGAGCACCACATCTAAAAAGTGAACACTGCCGCTAGAAAACAATGAACGACCAAAATATGACCGTTGCCGAGTTCTTCGCCGGCATCGGCCTCATGCGCATCGGGCTCGAAAAAGCAGGCTGGCGCACAGATTTCGCCAACGACATCGATGAAGACAAATGGCAGATGTATAAGGATCACTTCGGCGATGGCGGAGAATTTGTTGTTGAAGACATCCACAAATTGAAAACCAATCAGGTTCCGGATGTCAGCCTCGCCACGGCCTCTTTCCCTTGCAATGATCTCTCCTTGGCGGGATCCCGTCACGGACTTGCCGGGCTGCAATCCTCGGCCTTTTGGGGCTTCATCGACATTTTGAAAGGAATGAAGCGGGAGCACCGCTTGCCTCCGCTGGTCTTGCTGGAAAATGTCACTGGCTTTCTATCATCGAATGGCGGTCGCGACTTTGAGGATGCACTTTTGTCGCTAAACGATCTCGGCTACGCGGTGGACGCATTCATAATCGACGCCGCCCGATTTGTCCCCCAGAGTCGCCAGCGCCTTTTCGTCGTGGGCATTAAAACCAGCGAAACCTTCGTGTTACACGATACGCCCGGATTTTATGAGAGTGAAGCAAGGCCTTCAGCACTGGCCAGTTTCATCCTAATGCATCCCGATGTTGCTTGGTGCATCCGCCAACTGCCGCCATTGCCTGTATGCTCCATCCGCCTTGGAGACATCGTTGAAGATCTTCCTTTAAATCACCAGATGTGGTGGATTCGTCAGCGCTGCGATTACTTGTTGAATCAAATGAGTCCGAAACATCGGGCCCAGGCGGATGCGATGATAAAAGGGAAAAGCATCTCCTATGGCACGGTGTTCCGCCGCGTGCGTCTAGGCAAATCGATGGCCGAACTGCGCACCGACGGCATTGCTGGGTGTCTGCGCACGCCTCGCGGTGGCAGTGGGCGTCAGATTCTCTTGGCAGCCGGCAAAGGCCGGTTTGCCGTGCGCCTCTTAACGCCGCGAGAGTGTTCCCGGCTAATGGGGGCCGATGATTTTGTTTTGAATGTGTCTCTGAATCAGGCGCTTTTTGGTTTTGGTGATGCGGTCTGTGTTCCGGTCATTGAATGGATTGCTAGAAATTACCTAAATCCAGTTTTAGAAGATTATTTTGAAACCCCGAAGCCTCAAGGGCGAAAAAACGTGCCGCTGTCATACATCAGGAAGTCAAGCCGTTAATCAAGGTTATGAGCGCAACGAAAAAGCAGTTGGAAAAATTGTGTGCAAGCCATCCGAAATTCTTAAACAAAGGTGGCTTGGGCGTGGCTTTGGTTGTCACAGAGACGGCGAAGCGTTTGGGGTTGCCCATTGAACCAGAATCGCTGCGAACAGAGGAAGGTGGCCAGGTTGTCGGCTTGGGCATGGCGGCTGTCCAAAAGATTCTTAAGAGCCGCGGAATTGTGAAGATTCTCACCAAAGAGGGTGGCCGCACAAGCCGCGGTAGCCTTGGTCTCATGGAAGCCTACGTTGAAACGCTAAACGGCCTGCATAAACACGGTGTGGCAGATTTGGACGAGGCGCTCGCTTGGTGGATTGAAAAAGTAAAAGCTCATTTCGCGTCGGAGGGGCCAAAATTTAATTTTGATCCCGGAAAATCGCTTCAGTCAAATATCGAGGAGCTATTTCAACAGGCGGAAGAAGTTCAGACCAACGGAGGTGGCACAAATTACGTTGGCGCAATGCTGCAACACCTCGTGGGTGCGAAATTAGACTTCGTTCTCGGTATTGGGAAGATCGATCACCATGGCTTTTCCGTCTCGGACCAATCAACCGATCGTAATGCAGATTTCGAAATTGAAGGCGTCGCCATTCATGTGACGACCCACCCCAGCGAAGCATTGCTGCAGAAGTGCGAGACAAATATTCGATCTGGACTCAAACCGGTAATAATAACTGTCGATGACGGTGTAGACGGAGCCGCATTCCTTCTAAAAAAATCGCCCATATCCGATCGTGTTGATGTTCTTGACGCGGCACAATTTCTCACCGCCAATGTTTATGAAAGAAGCCTTTTCCAGGCGGCGACTTGCAAGTTAACACTCACCAAACTTCTCGAAGGCTACAACGCGATCGTGGAAAAATGTGAAACCGATCCAAGTCTGAAAATCAGGCTGGCGGGCAAACCAGCGTCAGAATAAAGACGGAAAACGGAAAAGGGGTCACCCCAGAATGAAAGGGTCAGCCCTGGCAAGTGTCCTCACTATTGACACAAAGCGGAAGCGGGTGGACCGGCTATTGGGGGAGCGAGGGATTCCCCAGGACAGCGGGGCGGGCGGAGTTTGAGCGCCAGATGGAACGGCGGCGAGGGGAGGAACTGGGGCCGGAGTTCAAACCGGTCGAGCGTGGCTGGTGTCTGGGGCGCGAAGCGTTTAGGGCGGAACTGTTGGCGGCCACTGTGGCGCGGGTGGGAGCCGGCCATTACGGTGCGGAACGTCAGGCCGCGGGTGAAGTTCGGGCCGAAGGGCTGGTGCGGGCAGGCCTGGCCGCGTTGGGTTGGACGGAAAAGGAATTGTGCGGACGCGCCCAAGGCAATCGAGGAAAGTTTAAAAAGTGAGAACTCACACTTGCCTTGAATCTGGCAATACCAATTTCCGGGGACCCTTTCACAGAGATTCGATTGACAGCCAGATTTTTTGGGGTAGATTAAAGTTGCTTCAACTGAAAGGGCAATTTGATGAGAATCATGACTGTCGGGGTGGCTGGCTTTTCCTTGTTTCTGTATGTCCTCTTAGCAACGAATGCCTTGGGAGCGACCAATGTGGTAAGTTCGCCGGACGAAGGGAGGTTGCTGGCGGCGATCGCTCAGGGCGGCTGGGTGGGCATTGGCTTCCACGGCACGCTGACTCTAACTAATACCTTGACCATTACGAACAACGTGGTCCTGGACGGGAGCGGCGTCGCGGCTACGATCAGCGGGGGCAATGCGGTACAACTCTTTTATGTCGCCAGCGGCGCGAGCCTGACCATATCAAATCTGACCCTGGCCAACGGTAGTTGCCTGGTGACAAATGGCGCGTCGGGAACGCCGGCCGATGGGGGCGCGATATATAACGACAGCGGCGGGGTGACATTGGTGGGGTGCATATTAACCAACAACACCGCCCAATCACTAATTGTCGGCGGCACCGGCCGCGGCGGCGCCATCTTTAATAATGGCGGCAATCTGTCCCTGTATCAGTCGGTCTTTACCGGCAACTCCGCCGCGGGTGGCGGGGAAGGTGGATCATCATTTTCTGGAGGGGATGACAAGGGCCTGGGCGGGGCCATCTATGTTGGCAACGGCACCGTGATGATCGCGGGCTGCAGCGTCATTCAAAATTTATGCCAAAGCTTTTCCGAGCTTGAAAGCGAACCTTCGTCCATGGGCGGCGGATTGTTCCAATCATCCGGCAGCCTGACTATTACGAACAGCAGTTTCACGCTTAATCAAGCTTACGGTGCCATTGGCGATGCCTCGGTGCCCTACTACTACGGCCCGGCTTATGGTGGCGCGGCAGCGTTCGTCGGCGGGACGCAAACCATTGAGCACAGCCAATTCATATACAATCAAGCCACGGGTGGGGCCAGTGCCTACGGCGGCGGGGTTTACTGTGCGGCCATGTGTGCAGTCAACGATACGACCTTCTCCGGCAATCAAGCACTGGGAGGCGAGGTGGCGGTGGTAGGTTGTCCGGGTAGCGGTGGCGGCATTTATAACGGCGGCACGTTGACGCTCAACCGCTGCTCGATTTGCGCAAATTTCGCTGAAGGCGGCGGGGACGATTCTATGTTTGGCAGTAACGGGGGCGGATTAGGTGCGGGTATTTTCAATGCGGCGCAGCTCGCCGCCACAAATTGCACCATTGCAATCAACTCTGCCGTCGGTGGAACCGGTCTCTTTGGTTCAGGATCCCCGAGCGGCAACGCCACTGGCGGCGGCGTGTTCAACAACACAGGCGCCGCGTGCCTGGGTATGAATCTCACGATTGCCAACAACAATTGCAGTGGCGTTGTATCCGGCTGCCAGATCGCTAATGACGAGGGCACCTTCGATCTGCATAACTCCATCATTGCCTACAGCGGCACTTACAGCAACGCCTTGGGCCCCATCACCGACGACGGCTACAACCTCTGTTCCGATGGTTCGGCCAACCTGACTGGCGCATCGAGTTTCAACCATACCGACCCGCTGCTCGGTCCGCTCGGCAACTACGGCGGCCCAACCCTGTGCGTGGCATTGCTGCCCAATAGTCCGGCCATTAACAATGCCGACCCCAACGACTTTCCCAGCACTGACCAGCGCGGCTATCTGCGTTCCGTCGGCACCGGTCCCGACATCGGCGCCTACGAATATGGTTCAGTGCTTCCGGGTGCCCCGTATCTCAGCGCGAGCACCAGTGGAAACAGCGTGCTGGTGTCGTTCGCGGCGTTCCCGTCGAATGTGTACCGGCTGCAATGGTCGTCGAATCTGACCACTTGGACCGATTACTGCACCAACGGCCCGGTGACCAACCCCATCACCATCAATCTTTCGATTGGCAAGCAGGACTTCAGCCATTGTTATTTTCGCCTGCGAATGCAATGACGGCGGGCGGCGTGGGCGACCATGTTGGAAGTGAACCAAACAAGGTGCAAAGGATTACCAAGGCAAGCGCCATTCAGGACTGGCACTTGCCTGAGTCTTAAGGCGTCAGAATTTCGATGTCCGGCGCAACGTGCTGAAAGTGTGACGGGTTGCGCGTCACGATCTGGACCGCTTTTCTGCGGCGGGCAAAGGTCGCATGCAGGGAATCGTAGATTCCGCCACCCATGACCCCCCGGCCGCGCGCCTCCCGGATCGCCGTTTCGTAGTCCGTCAACGCCAGTGCCTCCACCACGACCGAATCCCGCAGGCTCAACGTCAATTCGGTCGCCGCATCCGTCGGCACCTTGTAAAAGCCTGTGAGGGTGGCGAACGTTTCCGCCAGCGCGTGCGCGTTCGTGAACGGTCGTACGGAATCTTCCAGCGCGGCGAGGCAACCCGCGTGCTCGGGGTGCGACTTCAATACCGCCCCGACCAGGATGCCGGTATCGAGGAAGGTCATCGGGTATAGTGGCGCGCTTGTTCAACGGCCTCCGCAATTGGCGTGGCCGGAACGGTGCCCGTCCAGACCTTGAGTTTCCCGCGTTTGACGATGCGGCCGGAGGTGTTGGCCTCCATTTCCAAAACGATGCGCCCCGGCGTCGCGGAGACCATGAGTTTTTGCCTCCGAGGAATTCCAGCCACCCGCCGCAGCTCCCGCGAAAGCACAATCCGGTTGGAGGCGTCAAGTTCCACTGTCGTTTGCATGGCATTACTATGGCGTGGTCATGGCGTGTTTGCAAGTTCCCGCACGAATGAGGTGGGGAGCATGGCAAATACGCGCGAGTGACGTGAAAGAGGGGACGCCGGAAGCACCGAACGCTTCATAAGGTGGGCATTTTGGGAGACGAGCAGAATCCTGTCCCACACCCCAGCCGGCGGCGCCGCCCATTAATTGCTTGGTCGCCCTGCCGGGCCAACCTACAATTGGCGCATGGTTCATGTTGGCATTGGCTATGACGTTCATCAACTCGTCGCCGGACGCAAGCTCGTCCTGGGCGGGGTGGAAATCCCGCATACCAAGGGACTGGACGGGCATTCGGATGCGGATGCCCTGATGCATGCCATTTGCGACGCCGTCCTGGGTGCGCTGGGCGAGGAGGACATCGGCCACTTTTTTCCCAATACCGACCCGCGCTGGCGGGGGGTGCCGAGCCGGATTTTTCTGGAAGAGGCCGCGCGGCAGACGGCCCGGCGCGGGGGCCGGATCGTCAACGTGGACGCCACCGTCATCGCCCAAGCGCCCAAAATCTATCCCCATATCGCCGAGATGAAGCAGCACATCGCCGCCGCCCTCGGGGTGACGGTGAAACAAATCGGGGTGAAGGCCACCACCAACGAACTCATGGGGTTCGTGGGCCGCGAGGAAGGCATTGCGGCCATGGCCGTGGCCAGCCTCGACCTGCCGGAGAATTGAACCCGCACCATTTTTTGAATCATGCCCAAAGCTGAGATCAGTTGGCGACGCACCACCGAAGAGGGCGTCAAGTTGCAGGTCTACGCCCAACACGTCGGCCGCGAGTGGCGGTTTTTCCACCGGGAAAAACGCTTCGAGATCTGGCGGGCCATCAAGGAACCGCCGCTGGAGGACTGGCTGGAACTGCTGGATTGCGTGCAGCGGCTCATCACCCGCCGGCGCTACCAACCGGATGATGAAGTCCTGTTGCGGCGCATGATCCGCGAGCGTTTTCCCGAGTCAAAGGTTTGAAGCGGCGGCCGGCGGGCCGGCGCCAGACCGAGTGCAGGCAGGGTGGCAGGGCCTTTTCGTCCGGTGCTCTGGGACAAGGCCAAGTGGCTCGATCCGCATCTCCCTTGATTGTGTGGTTCCCTATGCTAGCCTCGCGCGCGAGGTTTGGGTCATGCAACACAAACACCTGTTTTCACGATTTATCGGTTTTGGCTTGGTATTCCTGGCGATTCAGCTTGGCCCGCGCTTGGCGGCCCAACCTTTATCTTCCGGGTCGCCGCCGGCGCCGGGCAGCGGCTGCTTTATCGCTTTTTCAGATTTTCACTATAACGGCGACACGAACCTGGCAATTTTCCCCTCGCCGGACCACGGCGATGATTCCAACGAACGGCTGGTCGTGGCCGCCATTAACAGCGCCAAGCGCACTTGCCCTCACCCTCTGTTCATCCTCAACTTGGGCGATAACCTGGCACATGCCAGCAAAAAGTCCCGACCTTTCTCCGCCACCAACGTTGAGGAGAAACTGGCGGCACTGATCGCTGGCGGATTTCCCGGCACGCCCATCTTTGCCGTCCCGGGCAATAATGATTATGGGGAGGACGATCACCAGCAGGACTATGCCATCCAGTCGCCGTCGTTTTTGCGGGCCTTTGCGGCCAGCTGGACCCGGGGAATGGACGCAGCGGACCAGACGGCCTACGGCCAAACCTTCATTTCCAACGGTTGTTTTGCCGTCCGGCTGCCGGGCATTCAGCACGGCAAACTCATTGGCTTGGACACCTCTTTCTTCGTTGGTGGTAACGCGCCCCGCCAGTCCCTGCGCGAAATCAATTGGATGTCGAACGAGGTCCATCAGGCTCGGATGGCGGGTGACACCGTCTGGCTGGCCCTGCATATTCCTCCCAACGCCCCGGGCGAACACCCATGGAACCACCGGCTCAAGGCGGCCTTTTGGAAATCATTTCTCGGCGGAGCCAACGCCCCGGCTGCCATCTTCTGCGGACACATGCACCGCGACGAGCTGCGCGTGATTGTTGCTGGCGACCGGCCCATCACCGTCTTGCACACGGTTCCCGCCGTCAGTCCCATCTACGCCAACAACCCGGCCTATCAAGTCTTTGAAGTGCACACGAACACGGGCGAGTTGCTGGCTGGCCGGACGTATTGGCTGGACCTGCACCAGGCCGGCCGCGACGATGAATGGCGGTTGGAATACTGCTCGGCCGACGCCCCGCCCTACGGATTGGGCATTTCCCAATACGACGCCCAGGATATTTTAAGTTTTGTCAAGCGCCTGCGCCACGACCCTGATTTGGAGAAGTTGTATTGGCGTTACTACAGCGTGGAGGACCAAACGACTCACGCGCCGTTTGGAGAGCCCAAGTGGCTTTACCGGCACCAGATGGAAATTGAGCTCGCCAAATGAGGGCGGGCTTACAGCCAGGAGACCACCACGGGGCGGTCGCTCAAGCTGGTGGTGGGCGGAGTTGGTTGGTTCCAGAGGAACCGATGACCATAGCCCGCATTTTTAAATGCGGGTTTCGGGTGGCAGCAGGCGGTCCCGTCCCGGCGGGACGGTTGAAGGCGGGCGCATGTGGGGAATTCCGGTCCGCGCCCGTCCTCGGGCGCTGAGATGTGAGTTGGAACCAAGCCTGCAACCAACTGAACGCTCCGAAACGAACGGCCGCTCAACCGTGCCTTTCTCAAAATCCAGCGGCCGCAACGCTTGGACGTCTCAGCGGCCGAGGACGGCCGCAGTCCGGGGGGGCCCGACTGGTTTCGTCGGCCACCAACAGAACCTTGGCGCCCGGTTGCGCTTGCGCGTGACTTTTGGCCCGGTCCGATGTCTAATCGCCGGTGAAAGCATTCATGAATGACCCCGCTCAAGGCCCGGAGCTGATGGAGCGCCAACCCGCTGATTGGCCTTCCGCGGAAATTGGCGCCCTCTACGAGGAGCACAGCCGCGCCATTTATTACCTGGCCCTGCGGTTTCTCGCCGACCCGCAAAAAGCCGAGGACGCCACGCACGACGTGTTTCTCAAGGCCTTCCGCAAGCTCGACCAGTTTCGCCGCG
>CAYTJG010000025.1:0-35962 GCA_964437865.1 uncultured Bifidobacteriaceae bacterium
TATTCGCGCCGCGGCGCGGGAAAATGTTTTTCAAGAATGCGGCCTGGCGGATGATCGGATCGGGTCGCGGATCGGGCGCTACCGGTTGTTGGAACGGATCGGGGAAGGGGGTTGCGGCGCGGTTTACACGGGCCAACAGGAGGAACCCGTGCGGCGGCGCGTGGCCATTAAGGTGATCAAGATGGGCATGGACACCAAGCAGGTCATCGCCCGATTTGAAGCCGAACGGCAGGCGCTGGCGTTGATGGATCATCCGAACATCGCCCGCGTGCTGGATGCCGGGGCGATGGAAACGGGGCGGCCCTATTTCGTGATGGAATTGGTGCGCGGCGTTAAGATCACCGATTACTGCGATCAGAACAAGCTCGACACTCGGCAACGGCTGGAACTGTTCATCCAAGTCTGTCATGCCATCCAACATGCCCACCAAAAAGGCGTCATCCACCGGGACGTCAAACCGTCGAACATTCTGGTGGCGCTGCACAACGGCGTGCCAATGCCGAAGGTGATTGATTTTGGAATCGCCAAGGCCATTGAAGGCCGACTCACGGAGCAAACCCTGGTCACCGCCTGCAAACAACTTATCGGCACGCCGGCATACATGAGCCCGGAACAAGCCGAAATGGGCGGTCTGGACGTGGATACACGGAGCGACATTTATTCGCTGGGCGTATTGCTATACGAACTGCTCACGGGCCGGCCGCCGTTTGACGGGCAGAAGTTGATCAAAGGCGGGCTCGACAAGCTGCGGCGAACGTTGTGCGAAGAAGAGCCGCAGCGACCATCGGGCATTTTGACGACGCTTCACGGGACCGAATTGAAGGCGACGGCGTCCTGTCGCCATGCTGAGCCACCGAAGCTGATTTCGCTGCTCAAAGGGGACCTGGATTGGATGGTGATGAAAGCGCTGGAGAAAGACCGGACGCGGCGCTATGAAACGGCGGACGGCCTGGCGATGGACGTGCAGCGTTTTTTGAGCAATGAGCCGATTGTTGCCCGGCCGCCCAGCCGCTTTTACCGGTTTCAAAAAATGATCCGGCGCAACCGCGTCGTCGCCGCGGCCGCGACCGCGGTGAGCCTGGCGCTGCTGTTTGGTCTGGGCTTGTCCACCTGGCTGTTTCTGCAGGAGCGCGCCGCCTGGAAACGCGCGGTGGCGGCCGAAGAGCAGCAGATTCAGTTGCGCGAAGAAGCAGAACGGCTGCGCCGTCAGGCCGAGTTCCGGGAGGAATTATCGGAAGCTGCCGCGGCCGGCAGCCGCAACCAGATTGGCGAGGCGGATCGTTTGGTGGCCGCCATTCCAGAACCGGAGCCGCATCTGGAATATGCCGAGCTGTATCGTCTGCTGGCTGACTGGCACGCGGTCAATGGCCGTTGGAAAGCCGCGGCGGACCGATGCGCGGTACTGGTGCAAGTGAACCAACCGGTCAGTTGGGCCGAGACAGCGCTGGACTATTTGCGTTACGGGTCGCTGTCGTTGGAAATCGGCGACCAGGAAGGTTATGAGCGTTTTCGCCAATTCGTGGTGGCCCGTTCCATCGGAACCACCAACGCCATGGTGGCGGATTGCGCGATTAGAGCGGGTCTGTTGCGGCCCGCCAGCGCGGATCTGCTCGCGGCCATGGAACCACTGGCGGTGACGGCGTCGGATTCGCTGGTCGAGAGCATCCCGCAGTCGGAGACGTGGCACCGATCGTTGGCGGCCTGGCGGTCGTTTTCATTGGCGTTGCTGGAATACCGCCGGGGCAACTATGCCCGCGTGGAACATTGGCGTCAGAAATCGGTGGACCTCAGCACTGAATCGATGAGCCGGTCGGTGACCTTTGACATTCTTCTGGCGATGGAACATTGCCAGACCGGGCAACGCGAGCAGTCCCGGTTGGAATTGGCGCGGGCGCGGCGGGTAATCGACGCCGAGTTAAGCCATCGGCCAATCGATGGATTTTGGTTTGACTGGTTGTTTGCCAAGGATTTGGCCGATGAAGCGAATGAAATGATGCAAGCCCAAACCAGACCGGGTTTGGATGCCAAATCGTGATTCGGTCCCGGTCGGGTGGAGGATAGAGATATTTTCATTTT
Source organism: uncultured Bifidobacteriaceae bacterium (assembly GCA_964437865.1). Classification (GTDB taxonomy): domain Bacteria; phylum Verrucomicrobiota; class Verrucomicrobiia; order Limisphaerales; family UBA11358; genus UBA11358. The sequence goes on from CAYTJG010000025.1 coordinate 2,077, forward strand.
TATGGCGGACTTGGCGTTGTTTCGGCACGTGTTTCATTGAACCACAATCAACCTAACGCCGGACCGGGTGAAAAACTTGAAATTGGTCCGTTGGGCAGCGGTTCTTTCACGGGTATGCGTGAAAGGTGAATGCTGCCTTTTTCGATCACGATTCAAGGGTCGACGGTGGTGTCACACTTGGCAACAACAGGCGCATTATGAATTCAAACAACCCAACATTTGTTCCATCACCTCAATACTCACATCGGCGGCAGTCTGGTTGGCGCAGGTTGCTCCCCATCATGGCTGGTTCCGTGCTGGCTATTGCCCTGCAAACGTCTGTCTTTGCGCAGGCGGCCACCAACATGGTGAATTTTTATGCCAGCAGCGGCCAGACTTTGGTTGGCCCCGCTGCGACCGGCTCGACGAACGACATTTGGAACCCACTGACCTGTAGCTGGGGTTTCTCCGGCACAGCCAGCAGTTGCGTGGATGTGCTGGGAAATTCCGTAAGCGACCAAATTTCCGTATCGGGATGCGGGGGGTTCTTTACCGGAGATCCGACCGGGCCAGAAACCACCAACCTCTTTGGCGATGTTCTCCTTGACTACTGTGGCACCTCCATATCCGTCAGCATCAGCGGACTGGCTACCAACGCCGATTATGTCATGTACAATTACACGATCGGTAGCAGCGCCAATACCGGCGGCACACTCACCTGGATCGATGGCGCGGGAAAGACCAACATCGCCACGGCGGACAATACGACGTACACGCCAACCAGTTTTGTCCTCAACCAAAATTACACCGTGTTGACCGGCCAATCCGATGCCAACGGCGAAATCAACTTCTCCCTGTCGGATGTTGCTGACCCTTGCTGGAATGGAATGCAAATTTATCCCGCGCCTCCGGTGCCGACCATATCACACCAACCGCAGTCCACGACGAACAGCCTTGGAAGTATGGCCCGGTTCATCGCTGGCGCCACGGGCGTCGGTCTCACCTATCAATGGTCATTGACGAACGGGACGATTCTCACCAACTGCGCCAGCGCGACCTTGACCATCAGCAATGTTGCCGCGAGTGATGCCGGCGGATACATTGTCACCATCAAAAACAGCCAAGGCGGGACGGTCACCAGCCAGCCAGCCACATTGACGATTTCCTCCGAGCCATTGCTGATGAACGTTCAAGTCAATATCAATGGGAATGGTGGAAATACGAACTATGCCGGCGCGGGAATCCTGGGTTATTCGGGCGACCTTTGGAATCAGTTTACCATTGCCTATGGTGTGTTTTCCATGGGCTTGCTGGACTCCTTTGAAAACTTGACCCCGGTCACGTTTTCACTCGCCAATACTGGCGGCTCCGGCAATGACAGCACTGGCGACGACGGCAATGGCGCGTTTTCCCTGCTGACGTCCTACTATGACGTCACGAATGCGGTCATGACCATAACCCTCGCGGGCCTGAACATCAACGCGGTCTATACGATCATCACGTATGATGCAGGAGGTGCTTATGGCCAGGGCGCCACGCTTGGTGGCGATCTCACCGGAACCGCCCCCGGCAATCTGACCTTTGCCAAACTGAACTTGGGCGATGACTGTCTGGAGAACACGAACATTATCACCGACAATTATGGAAACGTGACGTTCACCGTCACTCCTTCTTCCGGCCAGCAGGTTGCCGCCTTTAACGGCTTGCAGATCGAGTTGCAGAGCATCCCAGCCGGTTCGTCACCCGTGGTGAGCCAAGTGAGCCCTCAGAACGTATCTGATTATGTCGGACAGAGTGTGACGTTCTCCGCGAGGGCAATTAGCGTGCCCCCGATCACCTCTTACCAATGGTTGCACAATAACGCCCCACTGAAGGATGCCCCCGGGCATATCTCCGGTTCAAGCACGCCTGTGTTAGCCATCCGTTCGCAGTTCGCAACTGATGCGGGCACTTACACCATCGTGGTAAACAATGGGAACGGCGCGTCCTCGAACAGTGCAACGCTCACCGTTTCGGCCACCGTGCCTCCACCCGCGACGAATCTCGTGGGGGCATGGCTTACGGGAGCAACCAATTTGGCCGACACTTCGGGTTATCAGTCGGCGGGCCTCCATGGCGGGTTCGTTGTCACCAGCAACGGCATCACCGCCTCCCACTATGTGTTCACAAATGATGTGCCCTCCGGCACGACCGGTCAGTCGCTTTGGCTCTACAGCAATGACACCGCCATCGCCATCACCAACTCGTCTGATTTGGACGGGAACTACACCGACACCTTCGATGACACCATCAACACCAACGGCATGTCCGTCGCATGTTGGGCCAAGGGTGTGCCGGGCGCATGGATTCCGTGGGTATCCAAATATGGTGGTAATGTGGCCGGCTGGCAATTCGGCGGCAACGCCAGCGGCAATACTCCGTGTTGGGCCGTCGACGAAACCAGTGGCGCTGTGGACGTGTCATCCACCCTTGGCAGCGCCGACGGCAACTGGCACTTTTATGCCGGTGTTTACAGCCCGGTAACGGGTGACTGCAAGCTGTATGTGGACGGGGTGCTGGCCGCGCAAGAAACCGGCCAGGGACCATTAAACCCGTCCCCCGATTCACATTTGGTGATTGGTGGCCAGGATGCCGGTGGCAACGCCTTTGACAACTACTTCACCGGCGAAATCTACGGCGTGCGCATTTACAAATCCGAACTCAGCGCGGCCCAAGTTAACTACCTCTTTACGCCGGTTGCGCCGTCTGTGCCTTCGTTTAGTGACCGGCCAATCCTCCAAGGTACTCAATTCGTTCTGAGTTGGTCCGGCGGCTCGTTACTCCAAGCGACGAATGTCATGGGACCGTGGATGTCGACGGGGGCTACATCGCCTTTCACGAACGACTTTACCACATCTCCGCAAATGTTCTACAAATTGAGCAACCCGTAATGCCGGCTCATTCAACCTGACCAAACCGCCGCAATTTTTCCGGGACTTCATTTCCGGTTTGGGGCCAGAGCTTTAGTGCCAGTTTGGGTTGCATCAAGACCGCGAGGGAGTATCCTCTCGCGGTCCCTTTATTTGACAATTAAGCGCCTGGCATGACCCAGATTGAAACCGGACGAAAATATTGCAGTCATTTCAGTTGCAATTTCCAGGCCCATTATCGCCGCGCGTGCGGTCGTTGGAACTGCACCCGGAAACCGGGCGCCCAGGAACCAAACTTGACTTGGCGCGTCTTTCCCTGAATATCAAAGACATGCACTGCGCTTTTGCCGCTGGGATCCTCCTACGGATTCGTGCATTCGCGTGGCTGATGCTCGGATGGTTCGCCGTAGCGGGCTCAAGCGAGGCAGCCGCCGGTCCGCCAACGCCGGAATTGCTCACAAACTTGTCTCAACTTCGAGCCAACGCCGGGCAAACGCCGTTGGTTGTTCATCCTTTCAGGGTTATTGCTGATGTCATTGACGTGGATTCCGAGGATGGCGCTTTGCTTCTGCGTGACGGGTCGGGTGTGGAATTCGTTCGCGTAGATCTTGGCAAGCGGGATGTCCATCCGGGAGCAACCGTGTGTTTGGAGGGAAATGGATGCGCCGTGGAACCGGACCGTTTTGGCGTGGATATTATTCCCGGCATGGTTGTGGAAAACGACGGTATTCACGCATTAACCGTGGCGTCGGGCGTGACTTTTCTGCATGCCGGCAGGGTCCCCATAACGGTCAAGTGGTTCAACTGGTTTGGGGTCTTTGGCTTGAACGTGGAATATGAGGGGCCGAATCTGCCACGCCAGCAAATACCCAGTTCGGTTCTTTCGCGGGCGGTGGTCGCCCCGGCGACTGGCTGCACCAATTTTGCCGGCGGACTTGATTACCGATGTTATGAAGGAGTCTGGGAAATCCTGCCGGATTTTGAGAAGGATCACCCGGTGAGAACCGGAACCGCCACGAATTTTGATCTCAATGTCCGGACCCGGGACACCGCTGTCGGACTGGAGTTTAAAGGTTTCATTACAATTCCTTCTGATGGTGTTTACACATTCCATGCTGCGTCAGACGACGGAAGCCGGTTATTTGTCGGCGGCGGTTCGGTGGATACTCGGGTGTTGGGCCAACGGTCCGCCCCCGCCGCATGGGATGGCGTGCCTGCCAGCGTTTCTGAAAGGAACAACGCCCCATGGGTGACACTTGAAGGGGTGGTCAATTCCGCGAGCACCTGGAATAGCGGTGGAGAACTGCAGATGCGGGTCGGGAACCATGACATTCGCGTGGAGGTTTTTGACAGCGATGGATTCGCATCAACCATCACCGCGCATTGCCCGGTTCGGGTGTCTGGCATTTACGAGGATGTCGTTACTGAGGAGGGCTCCCGCGTGCCGGGCCGGTTGCGGGTGTTGAATTGGAAGGATGTCCGACCAATCGCATTGTCCGAAGTACCTGCGGCAGAAACTGTCGGCGATGGTGAAACAGGTCGCGTCCGCGCAGCGCCGGCTCGATCGCCGATCTCGACGGTGGCGGGGGTCAAAGCACTCTCCTTCGATATGGCCAGGCAGGCGCTTCCGGTCTCAATTCGCGGAGTAGTAACGGCTTACGTCTCCAAGAATGCGGGGGCCGTGGTGCAGGATTCAACCCGGGGCGTATATGTTGATCTGCGAGAAATACCCGGGTCTGAACCGTTGCAGCACGGCGAGCTTTGCCAGATTGAGGGAGTTACCGGTCCGGGATCGTTTTCTCCAGTGGTAGTGGCGCGCCGGATTACCCACCTGGGACCCAGCCAGTTGCCCAAGCCCCTGAACGCCACTTGGGACCAATTGGTGAACGGCACTCTGGACACCGAGTACGCAGAAATTGAAGGAGTCGTTACCGCGGTCCATGACCGGCAGGTGGTGCTGCTTGTCCAAGGAGGGAAGATCGCGTTGAATTTGATCGATTTCCAGCCTGAATTCCTGGTCGGTTGCGAGAATGCCCTGGTTCGGATTCGCGGCTGCTTGTTCGCCAACTTCAACCAGGAAACCCACAGACTTGGACCGGGTTCCCTGTCTGTTCGTAACTCAGCCATTGATGTGGTCCAACCGGCGCCGCGCAATCTTTTTGACGCGCCGCGCAAGAGTATCGGCGAGTTGCTGCTTTACGATTCAAAGGCGGCGCCGCTCCGGCTTCTAAAAGTCAGCGCCCAGATCATCTACGGCCGGCCCGGAGAGTATTATCTAACCGACGGCACGAACGGCCTGCACGTGATCACCCGGGATTCCGATCATTTTGCCGCCGGAGGCTTGGTGGATGCCGTGGGCTTTCTCGAACTGGGTGGTCCCGCCGCCGAACTCAAAGAAGCGGTGATGCGGAGGACTGGCAGCGCGCCTTTGCGGCCGCCCACCAAGCTCTCCTCCGATCAACTGCTGCAGGCTGGCTATGCCGATATGCTGGTCCAAGTGGATGCAACGTTAATGAACCACTGGCGTGAGGGTTTGGAAGACGTGCTGGAACTCCAGTCTGGATTCCTCGCGTTCAAGGCACGGATCAACAGTGGTCGCCAAGCGATCAACCTGCCGCCAGCCGGCAGCCGGTTGGAATTGACCGGCGCCTACGCGCCGCAAGGCAATCGCGCGGAAGATGGAACGGTGAGCGGGTTCGAATTGCTGCTGCCTTCCCCGCTGGACATTCGCGTGCTGGCGACCCCGCCATGGTGGAATTTGAGGCGAATGCTCGTTCTCGCCGGAATCCTCGGCGTGCTGCTCCTGGCCGTCTTGTTTTGGAACAAGGAACTGCAACGGAAAGTGCAGGTGCGTGGCCGCCAGTTGGAACATGAAATCCGCAATCGCCAGCGGGCTGAACTACAGCGCGCTGCCGAGGCCGAGCGTGCGCGCATTGCCCGCGACCTGCACGATGAATTGGGCACCGGTTTGACCGAAGTGAGTTTGCTGGCCGACGCCGGCCTGGCGGAATCGCATGGGACCGGCAAGGAACCCCTCCGTTTCCACGATATTGCTGAGAAAGCCCGCGCCCTCGTTTCAGGCTTGGACGTGATCGTTTGGGCGATTGATCCCAAACGCAATTCACTGCAGTCATTTGCCGACTACCTTGGTCGGTATGCCACCGAGCTGTTCTCCGCGTCGGGCATCGTTTGCCGCTTCAAAATTCCCATCGAGTGCGATCCGGTTACCATGACGGAAGCCGCTCGGCACAGCCTGTTCCTCGCCGTCAAGGAAGCGTTGAACAACGTGATCCGGCACGCGTCGGCCACGGAAGTGGAATTGCAAATCTCGCAATCTCCAGATCTTCTGCAAATTGTCGTGGCCGACAACGGACGCGGTTTTGATTGGAATAAAATCCAGCCGGGCGATGGGCTGGCAAATCTCCGGGCGCGTTTGGAAGCGCTCAACGGCCAGTGCGACATTCAGTCCCAGGCTGGAAAAGGAACCACCGTCCGATTTTCGGTGCCCTTGCCTGGAGATTCAACCAGTCCGCCTGCCTGACCGGAATTTCACAAAGATCCCATGACCACGGTTGCCATTATCGAAGACAACAACACGATGCGCAAAACGCTGGCGGAGCTGATTGACGGCACCCCGGGCTACCGCTGTGTCTGCGCCTGCAGCACTTCCAAAGAGGCGATCCTCGAAGTACCAAAGCACCACCCCGACGTGGCGCTTATGGACATACACTTGCCCGACGAATCCGGCATCGCCTGCACGGCGCGGTTGACGGAAAAAATGCCTGATTTGCAAGTGATCATGGTCACGGTTTACGCGGACACCGATCTCATTTTTCAGGCCCTTAAAGCCGGCGCTTGCGGATACATTCTCAAACGTTCCAAGCCGGAAGAGATTATTCAAGCGGTTGCCGAAGTGCGCGCCGGTGGTGCGCCAATGACTCCCGAGATTGCGCGCATGCTCGTGCGGTCCTTTCGCGCGCCTTCGGTGGAACCCAATGTAGAAGGATTGACCGCGCGCGAGTCGGAGATCCTTGAATTGCTGGCCAAAGGACTTTCAAACAAAGAGATCGGGCGAAAGATAAACATCGCTGCCGTCACGGTTCGCAATCATCTGCAGAACATCTTCAAAAAGCTCCATGTGCGCTGTCGGACTGAAGCCGCCGCGATGTTCTTCCGCACCAAACGAGGCGGCGGGTTGGACCCCGGCAACGGCCATTAGGGGTGGTTGTCATGATGAGACATTTGTCTCATTCCAACCCATCGAGCTTCCTGCTAAGATTGGGATGTTCACCAACCATGCTTTTGCCAAGCAGCCTCGTCGTGGCGTCCGGCGCGTTGTTCTGTCGTCGTGACTTCCCGGCTTGGTGTGGCGGTGGAAGCAGGTTGAAAAAAAAAGATCAACCCAATCAAAAAACTGCTCAGAGATCACCTCCCATTACGCTACTCACCAAAATCAATATGAAAATATCCTCGATGATAGCGGTTGCCAGTTGTATCGGCAAGCATGCCGCTTGCCAGAGAACCATGACAAAACGAATATTCAAAGCGTGTTGTGCGCTGACCGTAATCCTGCTGGCAGGCGCGGTCCAGGCCCAACCTCCAGTGTTGCATTTGTCATTTGACAAAGTCGGCGGCACGACCGTGACCAATGACGGCACCGGCGGTTCGGCGATGAACGGCACGCTGATCAACAACGCCGCTGGCTCTGCATCGATTGTTTCGGGCGGCAAGTTCGGCAACTGCTTGAGCATCTCCGGTTCGTCCGTCCTCGCCGGTTACGTCGTCATTTCCAATGCGGTGGTACCGCTCAATGTGGAGAGCGGCTACACTTGGACGGTGGCCATGTGGGTTAAGACCACCACGCAGGGCGGCACCTGGGCCTATCAAGGTGATGGCAGTTGGGTTGCCAACAATACGACGCTCTTCATGGCCGCCAACAACGGAACGACGGGAGTAAACAGCACATCGGCGGGTGGTGTTCGCTGGGGTCAAGGTTGGGAACAGGGAACTGCCGTCATCAACGACGGCAACTGGCACCATATCGTGTTCACCTTCGATGGAGCGAACAAGGTGCAGTATGTGGATGGTGTTGTGGATTCGTTTACCGCGGATGGATGGGCCGTCGGGTCGGGTGACGGTGGAGTGGGCGGGCAATTCTGGATTGGCGGTAGCGCGGATACCGGCGATGGCGATGTCAACTTGAACGGGTTGATTGACGAAGTCTATGTCTTCAATGAGGCGTTGACCCAGGCTGAAGTTACCCAGCTGTACACCGAAAATACCGTTCCAACTGTGCCGGCATCGATCGGCACACAACCAGCAACCCCCCAATACGTCTTGGCGGGCGCGCAGGCGCAATTCACTGCCGGTAATATCGGCGGCAACCCGCCTTTTACGTATCAGTGGACATTTAACGGCACTGATGTCAATCTGTTGCCGGACGCCACCAATTTCATTGGCGCCACTTCGAATGTATTGACGATTCTCAGTGTGACACCGAGCGACACGAGCAGCACATATCAGTTGGCGATCAAGAACCCCGTCGGCACCACGTACAGCACCAATGTCACCCTTTCCATTCAGGCGCCGGCCTTGGTGGGCGAATGGTTTACCAACGGTACTTTGACCGAACTTTCAGGCTATCAACCGGCAGGAACACACAACGGTGGCGCCGTTGGCGGTGGCAATTATCTGTTCACCAATGATGTGCCGCCCGGCAAGACGGGGCGATCGCTCTTCCTCTACAACGGTGATACGGCCATCGAGATCAGCAACACGGCCACATCGGATGCGAACTACCACAGCACGTTCGATAGCCCCGTCAACAACAACTTGACGGTCGCGTTCTGGGCGAAGGGCCTGCCGAGCGCCGCTTGGGATCCGTGGATTTCCAAGTATGGCGATAATAGCCAGGGATGGCAGTTCCGCGCAGGCTCTCCTGCCGATGAACCGTCTTGGACCGTTCGGGACGGCGGCGCGGGCGGTTTCACTCTGGGCAGCGGATCGGGCGGGTCGCTGACAGGCGACTTGGACGATTTGCACGCCGACGTTGAACTTGACACCAACGATTGGCACTTTTACGTCGGCACGTTTAACGCTGGGACCGGCATCCGCAACCTGTATCGCGATGGTCAGTTGGAGGGGCAGGAGACGAACAATGTCCTGTATTTCTTGTCCCCGGCTTCGCACGTCTGCATCGGCGCCCAAGACGCGGCCGGCACGCTGGGCAGCGCCTTTTTCACTGGCGAGTTTTACGATGTGCGCGTGTATAACTACGACATTCCCGCATCGTTGGTTCAACAACTGTACGGCCCGGTTCCTGTGGCGGTAACCTCGCAACCGCAACCCATTGCCCCCTTTACGGGACGAATGGCTCAAATCCAGGCCACGGTCAGCGGCGCGCTGCCTATCGCGTATCAGTGGCTGTTTAACGGCACCAACGTCAATCTCTTGGCGGACGCCACTAATTTCTCCGGCGTAAATTCGAGTGTGTTGACCATCCTCAGGGTGTCGTCGATTGACGCGGGCACGTATCAGTTGTTGGTCACGAACGCGTATGGCAATGCGGCCAGCGTTGGCGCGGCCGTGACCCTTACGCCAGCTCTGTTGGTGGGGCAATGGTGTACAAACGGCACTTTGGCCGATCTCTCAGGCTATCAGCCGGCGGGGACACACATTGGCTACGGTGTCAACGCCAGCGGTACCACTACCTCCGGGTATGGGTTTACGAATGACGTGCCCTTTGGCAGGGCCGGTCAGTCGCTCGTGTTAAACGGTAGTACGGGTATCGCCATTAGTAACTCGGCCACGCCGGACTCGGCCTATACCAACACATTTGACGACACCATCCAAAATGCCTTGACCGTTGCCTGCTGGGCGAAGGGCTGGCCGGCCAGTTGGAATCCGTTTGTGTCCAAATATGGCGAAGGACCGGGTTGGCAGATCCGCAATGACGGAAACAATAATGTCAGTCCGTGTTGGACCGTTCGCGGCAACGCCGGTACGGTTGTCCTGGGCACGGCCGTTTATGGCAATGGGGAGGATATGGCCGCCACGAGCCTCAGTTATGGCACTCCGCCTTTTTACAGTGGCGCATGGCATCACTATGCCGGAACCTATAACGTATCGACGGGCATTCGCAACCTATACGTGGATGGTGTGTTGGTTGCTCAAGAGACCGGCAACGGGCTGTACAACCTGGACCAGAGTGCCCACCTCTGCCTCGGCGCCAAGGACACCTCGGGCACCATGGGGAACTTCTTCGCCGGCGAGCTCTTCGACGTGCGCGTTTATAACTACGACCTCTCGTCCAACGAGATTGCGGTATTGGCCTACCAGCCCGATCCGTCGATTGCCGGGCAGCCGCCGCAAGCCATCACCGCGGTTGTGAGCGAAACGGTCACGATAAACGCAACGGCCATCGGCACGGCGCCCATTACCAATCAGTGGCAGTTCAACGGCACAAATCTGACGGATGGCTACTATGACGGCGCCACCATTACCGGCTCGGGAACGAGTGTCCTGACCATCGCCAATTTGACGACGAACCTACAAGGTGTGTATCGTCTGGTCGTCTCGAACGTGAAGGGTACGTTGACGAGCAGCAGTACCACCCTCACCGTTTTGCCTCCTCAGGCTCCAGCGTCGGGGATTGTGGTGGGGCAATGGTTTACCAACGCCAGTCTGGCCGATGTGTCAGGCTATTCACCAGCGGGCTCACACGATGGATACTGCCTGGACACCACCAACTTTGTCGCTTCCACCAACTATGCATTCGCGAACGATTTGCCGGGCATCGCGACCGGTAAATCGCTTCTCCTCACCGGCATCAGCAACACCGCCGCCATCAGCGCCTTCATCGTCATCAGCAACTCGGCGAACACAGATTCCAACTACCTCAGCACGTTTGATAACACCAACGTTCTGAGCATCTCGTTCTGGGCCAAGGGTGCTCCGAGCGCGTCGAGTTGGACTCCCTGGGTGGGCAAGAATGGCGACGGTGGAACGGGTTACCAGTTCCGCACCGGCGGCGCGAATGACAACGAGGGGAACCCGGTTCCGTGTTGGACGGTTCGAGACAACAGCTCGGGCGTTTACACCTTGGGCGGTGGCCCGTCGTGGTCTGAAGGTGGTGATCAGGACGATATGCACGCCGCCTACTCCGGTGTTGGCGGCAACTTGGACTACTTTGGCGTTAGCAGCCCAATCGCTGGCCCCTGGCACTTCTACGTCGGCACTTTCGACGGGGTAGGTGGCGTCCGCAACCTGTATGTGGATACTGTGCTGCGAGCTCAGGAGGTTGGCAATGTGCCCTATAACCAGTCTCCGGATTCGCATGTCTGCATCGGTGCCGAGGACAATGACGGCACTTTTAAAAACTTCCCCACTGGCTTCGAGATCTACAACGTGTGCATCTACAATGCCGCGCTCAGCCAGGCCAACATTGTATATCTGTACGAGCAGGTGGTGCCGTCAGTGGCGCCAGTGCCGCCAGCGCCGCCGTTTAGTGGGCGGCCGGTCCTGAATGGCAGTCAGTTTGTGCTGAAGTGGGCCACCGGTACATTGCTCCAAGCGACGAACGTGGCGGGACCTTGGACGCCGACACTCGGGGCAACCTCGCCTTACACGAACACCATCACGGGGGTTCCGCGGATGTTCTTCACATTGACCAACGAATAAGGCCGAAGTTGTTAATTAAATTATAATCAGAGAGGCAGAGGTGCGAACCTCTGCCTCTTTTTTTTGAATGTTTTTCCCCCGAACCCGAAGCTGGTTGGGGGAAAAGATAAGAAGCTCGCCCTCATCCTGGCCTTTTCCCCGAGGAGAAGGCCAGGATGAGGGCGGGCTTTCTTTCCCCCCAACCATTTTTTCGGGGTTCATGGGGAGAATCGGTCGCAGCGTCTTGGCGATGTCCGGCGTCAGATGGACAAACGTTCTGGCAAACGGCCGGACAAGATGGTTCACTTGAAAGCATGTTTCTAATGTTATGAGTCGTCGCAAGCCAAAGGGTAAGTCCGCCAGAAACCCGGCCGCGCCGCCGAAGCCTGCCACGCCGCCGTCCGGGTGGAAATTGTGGGGTTTCCGACTGGTGGCCCTGGTGGGGATGCCGCTGCTGTGCGTCGGCCTGTTGGAATTGGGTCTTCGGCTGGCCGGTTTTGGGTGCCCAACCGAGTTTCTGCTTAGGTCATCCAATCACGGTGAAAAGACCTTTGTGCAGAATGACCGGTTTGGCTGGCGATTTTTTGGTCCGCGCGCGGCCCGCCTGCCGGTCGCCACTTCCATTCCGCGCGAAAAGCCGTCGGACACGATTCGCATTTTTGTCTTTGGCGAATCCGCGGCGTTTGGCGACCCGCAGCCCCGCTTCGGCTTGCCCCGCATGTTGGAAGCCATGCTCGAGTTGCGCCATCCGGACAAGAAGTTTGAGGTGGTGAATGCCGCCATGACCGGCATCAATTCGCACGTCATCCTCCCCCTGGCTCGCGACTGCGCGAGGGCCCGGGGGGATGTTTGGGTCATTTACATGGGGAACAATGAAGTGGTCGGCCCGTTCGGCGCGGGGACGGTTTTTGGCAATCAAACGACGCCGCTGCCAATGATCCGCGCCGGACTCGCGCTCAAAACCACCCGGACCGGCCAGTTGTTCGACACGTTACGGGGGGTGGTGCGGAAAACTGGGGCCGAGAGTGGCGCCTGGGAGGGTATGCGGGCGTTCGTCAAATATAAACTGGCGGAATCCGACCCGCGCCTCGACGCGGTCTATAGAAATTTCGGGCAGAACCTTAAAGACATCATCGCCGCGGGTCAAAACAGCGGCGCGAAAATCGTCCTCAGCACGGTGGCGGTGAACTTGAGGGATTGCGCCCCGTTCGCATCATTGCACCGGCCCGGTCTCGCGGATTCCCAGCTCAGTGACTGGGAGCACCTTTTCGACGCTGGCGTGAAAGCCCAGGTCGGCGGGGATTTTAACCAGGCGGCGGCCAACTTCGAGCAGGCGGAACGGATTGACGGGAGCTTTGCCGAGTTGCGTTTCCGGCGCGGCCAATGTGTCTTGGCGATGAATGATGCCGGCGCGGCGCAGGCGGAATTCGCCGCCGCCCGCGACCTCGACGCCTTGCGGTTTCGTTGTGACAGCCGGCTCAATGAAATCATCCGGCGGGAGGCGGCGGGCGACGTTGCGCTGGCCGATGGTGAACAGGCGTTGACGGAGGCAAGTTCGGACGGCATTCCCGGCGCCGATCTGTTTTATGAGCACGTCCATCTCAGATTTGAGGGCAATTATTACCTGGCCCGCGCCATTGCGGAGAAGGTGGAAAAAACAATGACACTTTCGGCGGGCCCCCGCTGGCCGGATATTGCCGAATGCGCGCAACGGCTCGGCTACACGCCGCGCGATACGCAACTGGCCGTCTCAGAAATGCTTGGGCGGCTGGCGGACATTCCGTTTACGTTTCAAGCGAATCACGATGAACAAATGCGCCGGCTGGCGGAAGCCGCGCGGGGATTGCCGGCGCCCAATTCGGCGGCGGCGCTTCAGCAAGCTCAATCCGCCGCCGAAGCCGCGCTCGCGCGGTGGTCCAATGATGCGGTGCTGTGGGAACAATTGGGCGAAGTGCGGCAGACGGAGGGGGATTATGCGGGGGCGCTGGCGGCCACTCAACGCTCGCTTGACCAATTGCCCAGCAGTGCCGAGGGCTGGCTGGTGGATGGTATCCTGCTGGCGCAGGAAGGCCAATATCAGGATGCGGTCGGGGCCTTTAAGCATGTTTTTGCACTTGATCCGCAAGCCGTATGGGCCCGGCACAACCTCGCTTTGTGCCTGGAAAAACTCGATCGCCGCGGGGAAGCGGTCGTCGAGTTCAAGCGCGCCCTCGCCCTGAAACCCGATTATGGCACTGGCTGGCTGGCGCTGGGGCAACTGTATGAAAAAATGGGGCGCACCAACGATGCGGAACAATGCTACCACACGGCGTTAACCAATCGCGTCAACCAGGCGGACGACCTGGCCACGCTGGCGCGCTTTTGCTTCAGCCGCCATTGGTTTGGATTGGCCGCCACCAATTATGCCGCCGCCATTGAGCTGAGTCCCTCGGATCCCGGCTTGCGCCTGGAAGCCGGACGGGCGCTCGTGGCCCTTGGCCGCCATGACGAAGCCGTGCCGCAATATCTGGCCGCCGTTGAGATGGCGCCCAATGAGCCGCAACCGCACATGCAACTGGGGGTTGAACTTGGCCGGCTGGGGAAGCCCGCTTTGGCCGAGCAGCAGTTCCGCCAGGTCCTGCAACTCAATCCCGATTCCATGGAGGCGCGCGCGGATTTGGGCGTGGCCTTATACGAACAGGAGAAGCTGGAGGATGCCGTCAAAGAATTTCAGTCCGTTCTTCAGCGCAACCCCAATGATGCAACGGCACTGCACTATGCCGAGCTTTTACGAAATCGGACACCTTTGCCAGTGGGACGATAAGCGGCTATAAGTACGCGCTATTATCGAAGGCGAATTTCAACAGACTGTGCGTGCCGTGCAGCTTGAGTTTGTTGCAGATGTGCTGGCGATGATTGTCAACAGTTCTGACACTGAGAGTCAGGCGGTCGGCAATCTCCTTGCTCGTTAAGTCCTCGCCAATGAGTTTAAGTATGCGCCGCTCGGCTGCCGTCAGCGCTTCAATTTGCGGCTTACTCAACAGCAGCTCCCGCACGCGATCGCTGCGGCGCTTGCCCGCTTCCAGCAGGGAGTCGCTGATGAAACTCTCACCGCGTTCGACCTTGTCGATCGCCGCCACCACATCGTTGACCGCATTCTCCTTTAACACATAGGCCTTCGCTCCCAAATCCATCGCGGCATTAAACATATCCTCCTCCTTGTACATGGTGAGGATGATGACTTTCACGGGGAATGGGCGTTCGCGGATCGCTTTGACCGTCTCCAAGCCATTCAAACGAGGCATGTCGATATCCAGAATGACAATTTGCGGTTTTAGGCTCGCGATTTTGCACAGTGCTTCCTCGCCATCGGACGCTTCGCCGACGATTTTCAGGCGCGGGGCGCTGCCTATGACATCCCGCAGACCATGGCGGAGCAGGGGATGATCGTCGACCAGCAGGAGCGTGACTTCATTTTTCATGTTCACAAGCACTGGGGTGAATTTTGATCGGGATGTCGACCGTCAAAATGGTTCCTTCGCCGGGCTTTGACTCAATTGCCAGCGTACCCCCGAGGATTCGGACGCGTTCGCCAATGCCAGTGAGGCCCAAGCCCAAGTCATGTGGCCGGGAGGATGGGGTGGCAGGGTCGAACCCCTTGCCGTTGTCCCGAATTGAGAGGGAAACGACATTGGATCGTCTTTTTATGACCACCGCTGTTTCCGTGGCGACCGCATGCTTGACGACATTGGTAACCGCCTCCTGCACGATCCGGTAGACATGAATTTCCGTGTCCTTGTCGAACACGCCGTCGATGTCCTCGACCCGGGTGGCAAACGAAATAGAGCCGTTCTCGGCTGCTTGGTTGACCGAGGTACGGATGGCTTGGGTGAGGCCCAAACGATCCAATTGGTAAGGCCGCAGACCGTGGGTGATCCGGCGGATTTCCTCAATGGCTTGGGAGGTTGTATTCGAGATCTCGTCGATACGGCTTCTCACTCCCTCACCGGCGGGCATGGCTTGGGTCGCCAGGATGGCGTTGTTTTTGATCACCAGCAGGGTCTGGCCCAGGCTATCATGCAGGTTGACAGCGATGCGGCGTCGCTCTTCCTCCAACTTGCCGAGCACCTCTTGGGAGAAGGCGAGCTGGGCTGTCTGTTGGCGCTCCAGGCGCCGGTGCAAGAGGCGAACCCACAAGAGGGCCACCGTCAATATGGTGAGCAGCATCGCGACCAAAATGGAGGCCTTTTTCCACGTCCACCAAGGCGGGCCGCTGAGCAGGGTGACATCCTGGGCTCCCCTGAGCAGAATGTTCAGCGAAGAGGGGAAGGTCAGACTGGTCGATTTTTCACCCGCAACCGTTAAGGTGGGAGTTTCATCGTCGCACACGCCGGTGATCCGCAGCCGGCTGCCAGGCAGCAGTTCCGGCAATTTGCTGGGGCTGGCTGCCAGGGTGGCGGCGAATACCCGGTGTTGCTCTTGAAGCTCCAATATCTGGGTTGAGCCGTTGGTCTTGCGGTCCAGCAACGTGGCGTCGAGGTGAACCAATGTCCCCTTGTTTATCAGAGAAAGAACTTCGCTCAGGTCGAGATCCTTGGACGAAACGCTCCCGGCCAGTTGGGCGGGGCGGACCAGCGGATCGGTCAACACTCGGGCGGCGCCAATTGCCCCTGAAAACGCAACCACTTGAACCGTCTCGCCCACCTGTCCCGTCGCCGAGTTGCTGGTTTGCACACGAATGCCCCCGGAGGAGTCTTGCATAAAAAACGAATGTGCATCCCGATACGTGATTTCACCCGCTACCAGCACGCGGTGTCCGCCAGGTGCTTCCGCAGTTTCTGAACGGAGGCTGGCAATCGAACATCTCGCTATTCCAAACGGATTTTCCGGCGGCGGTTCCACCACGTCCAAATAGCTGCGGGAAGGAACCAGCAACAGAGGTGCCTCCAGCAGATTGAACATGAGAGCGCCCCGGGCGCGCAACCTGGCATCCAGATAACCGGCCAGGGAGTTTGAAGGCGTTTCTCCCAGCCACAGACAAGCCGGGCCACTTTTGGTCACGACTGAAAGGGTGCCGTTGGGGTTCACTGAATGGACTACACCTTCCAGCTCGCTCCAGCGGCCTTCCTGGTTTACCGCGCGCGAGGAGATCATGGGCTGAAGGACTGGCACGGGCAGGGGATCCCTTCCCAGATCCGCCACAAATATTGGAGTGATCTCCGGCGGAGTCTTCAGCGGATCCAGGAGGCCGCCAAGTTCAGCTCTTTGTCCCACCTTCAATCGGTTCCTGAAGGGACGGTTGGCGACGTTGACCAGCATGACGGCCGCATCCTCCTGGATGACGATATAGTTTTTGTTGAAAACACGGTCACTAAAAGTCACCACTCCCTGGGTTCCATAGAATCCCTGCATGATCTGGTTGGAGCCAGACTCAGACAAAACCGGCGAGAGTTCCTCTGGTCTCGTCCCGACAGCGTTGGTGGTGGCATTTTTCAGGAAGGAAATGCAGTTTGCCTGCGGAACCCAGATCAAACCCGGGACCAGATAGTTGTTGCGGTCACGGGCTCCCTCGCAGACTCCCTCCACGCGGACGGCGATGTTGCCCAAGCTGCTGATTTTCTTAAAATCCAAATGGAGGACGCGAACCGTCGCGACCGCCAGTCCATCCGAGATTTCCAACACCCCGCCGTCTGCATTGGCAGCTTTGAATTCAACCGTGCCTTCAAATTGTACCCAGCGATAATTGTTGCCAGCGGGCATTCTTTGATTCAAGGAAATGGTGTCGGGTTTCGGCAATTCTCCCGGTCCGCAAACGGTTGCCGACACATCTTTGACGCACAATGCCGCTTCAAATGGGCGCGCTCCACCAACGCCGGTCAAATCGCCCGCCGTGTAATTGGTCCAAAATTCACGCAAGATGCCGTTGGTTTGCGCGTGAATTGGACCGCGGTTATCGCTCCAGGGGGCAAGGTAACGTCCTTCAATGACGTTGATGGCGGATTCATCTGCCGGAGGGACCTGCCAGGCGACCGAGAGGTTTTCCGCCTGATCGGTTTGCTCTGCAAGCGCCTCGAGGTAGTAGACTTCACCAGCTTTCAGCGGAATAAGCTCAGAGCGTTGTGATGGATATTTTGACCACTGATGCGGGTTCACAAAACCGAAGCGCACGACCGAGGCGATCCTTCTGGCCTGGGCGGGGTTTGCGTCGGTACTCAGCCAAAGTTCCGAAGAATTATCGCTGGGAATCCAGAAGCGGTAATTACCGGTGACTGGCGGTTGCAGGTAACCGCGCATTCGCGTGAGGTGGTATTCCCCCCAATTGGTGGGCGTGTCGAATGAATTTCGAATTTCCCAGCCCGAAGGGCGGTATGGGTAATCGGGAAAACCGGCAAAAAGAGGGCAGCAGTTCGTGCCATCCAAAGTAACGAGCTGGCCGAACTGTAACTGCCGGTCTGCCATCCGGAAATTCAAGGCGACCGCTCCAGTTGGGTCCTGCAGCACCAGCAAATCCCGGTTGGTGTCGGCCAAAGTGATGGTTCCCGTCAAGTGAAACTCACATCCTTCGAGGTAATCGGCGCCCGAGAGGGTTCGAAACTGGGCCACATTGGTCACGCAATGGCCGGATTTCGCAACCAGGCCGGCTTCAATTTCCCTTGGCGAAAGGTCCTCGACGCCACACATCAGCGTGCTGGCCATCGACAAAAACACAGCCATCAAGGAGGCAAACTTTCCCATCTTGATGAAGCTGAGTCGCCTTGGCAGGAGCCGTTGATGCGTGGAAGGCCAAAACATAAATTCACGTCGGACGATCATTAAAACGGTCGGTTTTGCTCGCTCCACATTGCATACCACCCCGGCTCATGGGGCAAGCAGATTTCTAGTCGCAAGTTGTCCGGGGTCGATGGTCCCGAGTACACAAATGAGGATCGTCCGGCGCGATCCAGTCGGCTCCCACTGGAAAAACTTCCGCGCCAGATCGTGGAGAAAACCTCTGTGCGGTCCAGCCCAAATGAGTATAGCTGCTCATATCAATTCGGAGGTTTGGTGATAATGTTCTCGAAAGCCCACGCCAGAATGCTCTATTGGTTGCATACTGGCATTGGCGGTTGACGCACGACCCGTGAAACCACTGACAATTAATTACGCCACAACCCAATCCACTAAAACCAAGCGATATCATGAAAATTAAGAGAACCCTCCATTATCTGGCTTGCGGCGCCGTTTTGACGGCCGGCAGTGCCTTGCTGATGCTGCCACCAAACGCTGCCGGGCAAACCGTCGTCTGGCACGATGACTTCGATCAGCAACCATTGGGCGCGAATAGCGCCGATGGCACGTATGGCGCGGTCGCCTTTAACTACACGTCGTCGGGCTATGGCGACCCCACGGTAATAATCACCAATGATCTACCCGATGAAGTGGACGGGTATACTGGCACCAATAATTGTGCATTCACCTTCAACACGGACACAAATGATTACCCGCAAGCCCTTAATTTTGGATTGGAGATAAATCAGATCGCAGCCGACGGCAACACCAATACGTCGCTCCGGGCTTACACCCTCAGTTTCGACATTGCGGTCTCGGGGGGCACCGATATCAGCAGCCTCGGAGGCTATGTTGGGCCTTCCTTTGGCCTCTATGGAAATGGGAGTGGTGAGTATTACGGCAACGGTTGCCAGACTAACGTCGGCACCTCCTTTTTCCCGGCATTGGGATCCGGCTACCAACATGTTTCGGTGCCACTCGAAAGTTTCAACACCGCAAATTCGGCGTTGCTTAATCCGACCGACCCGACGATGACCTTTTTCATGGCCTTCTACATGGCTGGCCACACCTACCCTGGTACCGTTGAGATTGATCTTGCCAATATTTCAATAACGATGTCCAACCCGCCCACACTCGCGCCCCCGACCATGAATATTGTGGCCGCCAAACCCGCCTTGAGAGTTTTTGGTCAGGACGACACGGCCACCTACAATCAGGAGGGGTTTGGAACGGTGGACCTCAACCAGTCTTGGGTGGGCGTCGCAACACCGGCCAATCCGGTGCGTTATTCAGTTACCATTGCAGACTTTGATACGGTTGACAATTATACGCTCGACGTCCAGTTCTGCCAGGGTGCCAACCCAGGCGACCCGTATGGTGTTTATTTTGGCACCAATGCCATTGTTTGGAATATTACCCATCAGGACTCAGGGTTTACGACGGCGGTCAACTGGAAGACCAACGCGCCAACAGGCAACGAAAGTAGTAACGCCCTTTCCCTGACCACCACCAGCACCAATGGTCGCGGTACCTGGACTTTGTTCTTCACCAACAATACTGACGGAACGGTGGTCGCGCCGGATGGCACTTCCGGATCGTTCAGTTTGGATCCGACCGTGGCCACTAATTTCGCGAATCCATTGACCATTGATTTCGGAACCGCCCCAAATAACGCGAGTGGCTTTGGCCAATTCATCGACTTGAGCCGCATAGCTATTACCAACGTTATTGATGGAAACGAATATGACGACTTTACGCAGGACGAGAGTTTGGAAACCAATCTCTGGAATACGGGCTTTTCACTAAACAACAATCCACCCAGTGTGATTCAAGTTCCGCCCGGCGTAAATTACTGGGTGAATTGGACGGTTCCTGACGATGAATTCAGTCTGGGAACAAAAGCCAGTTTGCTTGGCGGCACCAATCTGTGGTTCTCACCCGGCTATTACGGTAACGGTCTGTTCACGAATACCACTCCGACGTTAATGGGAGGTAAGCTGAAGTGGACCTTGATTCCCGCCGGTTGCCTGCCCACCGTGGACGGGACACAAGGCGGCACGCCTTCGACAACGGGGTTTTTCCAGTTGATGAACCCCGGGCCGACTCAGTGATCCGCGTTTTGAATCGGTTTTATTCTGGAAGGCAATGAATGGACGGTGACAACCTCAAGTGCAGCAGAGCTTTTGCGATTGTCCCAACAAATGGATCGAAAGGTCGCGAATGCAAAACCGCCGCGTGGTCTCGGGGTTGTCACGCGGCGGTTAATTTCAACCAGCGCAGTGACGTTCGCCTTTGTTTCATATAAAGTTGGCGGCGAAGCAGGTTTTAGTTCGGCAATCAATCACTGCTCACGACGAATCGCTCCTTCAGAACAAAAAAATGAGACATATTATGAAAGTCGCCATATTGGTTGTTGCGTTACTCGGGGGTTTTTCCGTCATGGCTCAAACCAATGAACCGTCGTTGGAGGATTTCAAGCCGTCAGTGCTGAATCAGGACGGCAAGCCGTATCCTCAAGTCAATTCAGAAAGACGCGTTCGTGCCCGGGTGCTTGCACCGCAAGCTCAGATCGTCCAGCTTGATCTGGGCGGTAAAAAGTATTCCTTGGCCAAAGGCGAAGACGGTGCTTGGATTGGCGAATCGCAACCACAGGATGAAGGTTTCCATTACTTTCAAATCATTGTTGATGGTGCTGCGGTTCCTGATCCAGGAACAAAATATTTCTACGGTGCCGGCCGCTGGGGCAGTGGCGTTGAAGTCCCCGCGCATGATCAGGATTTCTATGCTGTGAAAAATGTGCCGCATGGTCAACTGCGACAGTCACTTTACTATTCCAGGACCGCTGATGCGGTTCTGCGCTGCTTTGTTTATACGCCGCCGGATTATGATAAGGATCCGTTGAAACGCTATCCCGTATTGTACCTTCAGCACGGCGGGGGCGAGGACGAAACCGGCTGGGGCAATCAGGGACACGCGGATTTGGTCCTGGATAACCTGATTGCCGGTGGCCAAGCCAGGCCGTTCCTCATCGTGATGGCCAACAGTTATGTGCCCGGCGCGAACAATATGTTTACCACCAACTCGGTGGACGGGCCTCTGTCGCGCAGCATTACCGGTCCGGGGGGACGTTCTTATAACCCGGTGGTCTTCGCCAAAGTGCTGATTCAGGATTTGATTCCTTTCATTGAGACGAATTATCGCACCCTTGCGGATCAACCACATCGCGCGATGGCGGGACTTTCCATGGGCGGAATGCAGACACACTCCATCGCGCTGGCGAACTTGGACAAGTTTTCCCACATCGGGATCTTCAGCGGCGGGAATATTTCCACCAACGAAATCACCGACCTGGCTGGGTTCAAACAACAAGTCAAATTGGTGTTCGTGAGCTACGGCAGCCGCGAGAACGGAGAGGCTGGCAGGGCCAACGTTGCCGGCTTGCAACAAGCCGGCATCCATAGCGTCTTTTATCAATCTCCGTTGACGGCCCACGAGTGGCTTTCCTGGCGGCGCAGTCTTCACGAGTTTGCACCATTGTTGTTCCAGAATTGATCTCGACCTTGATTCCTTTATTATCGTCGTTGGTCAATCCAACAAACAACCACCAAAAAATTCCCATGATCAAAAGCGCAGTGATTCTTCTTTTCAGCGTCTTCGGCCTGCTGATCCCGACGGCTCGCGCCAGCGACATTGTCGGTCAATGGCATGCGGAGTTCGACACTCAAATTGGCCTGCAAAAGTATCTGTTCGCGTTTCAGACCAATGACGACAGCCTGACGGGGACGGCCACGGTCGAGGTGGGCGAACAGAAGCGCGAAGTTGAATTCAAGGAGGCCAAAATCACCGGGGACATCGTGAGTTTCGTGGAGATGCTTAGTTTACAGGGCAACGAAATTCGCATTCAATACCGCGGCCGGATCGGCACAAACGAAATTGACTTCCAGCGCGAAGTCGGCGATTTCGCCAAAGAAAATTTCAAGGCCACGCGCGTTTCGGCCGCCGTGAGCGATGTTCCAGCCGGGACCAAAACCAATGCAACGGTCGTGCCGCAGGAACCGCGAATCAATCGTGGCCGCAATGTCGTGCTCGGCCCGGATGACAAACCGGCGTTTCCCGAGCCGCCTGCGGGCTTCAATGTAGTGCGTAATAACGTTCCTCATGGCAGGTGCGAGATGATTACATACGAATCCAAGACCGTGGGCACAACGCGCAAGATGCAGGTTTATACTCCGCCTGGTTACTCGACTGACCACAAGTACCCGGTACTCTATCTTTTGCACGGTATTGGCGGCGATGAAACCGAATGGGAGCGGTATGCACATCCGGATGTTTTGCTGGATAACCTGATCGCCGATGGCAAGGCCGTGCCAATGATCGTTGTGATGCCTAATGGCCGAGCGCAGAAGGACGACCGTGCCGATGCTGGCATGGGGGCGGCACCTGCTTTTGCTGTTTTCGAGCGCGACCTGTTGGATGACGTCATCCCGGCGATTCAATCACGCTACAGCACCTACACCAATCGCGAGAACTGCGCCTTGGCTGGATTGTCCATGGGTGGCGGACAAACATTGAATTTTGGATTCGCGCATCTCGACAGATTCGCCTGGCTCGGCAGCTTTTCCGCCGCTCCAAACACCAAACCACCGGCGGAACTGGTTCCGGATCCCGCGACGGTGAAGGCGCAATTGAAGTTGCTTTGGCTTTCCGGCGGTAGCAAAGATGGACTGCTCCCCATCAGCCAAGGAATGCACGCTTATCTCCAGGAAAAGGGAGTACCGCATATCTGGCATGTGGATGGCAACGGCCACGACGCGATGCATTGGCGGAACAGTCTTTATAATTTTGTCCAACTGATTTTCCGTTGAACGTCATTTCGACGAGGCCATGAAACTAAAATCCACCGCTGGGGCGTGATCTTCGTCGGTCTGCCATCCGGTAAACCCACTACTATGGGTGAGATGGGGGTTTTAAGCGCTTCAGAATGAATGGGGACGAGGATCCCCATTCAAACTGAAGCGTTGCGGTAATTTCTCAAATGAACTCGTTGATGAGGTTCTCTAGAAATTCCTGCCGACCACTCACGTTAGGCGTTACGTCGCCTTGTTTGAGCATGTACGTTTCCAACTCCGGGAAGCCGACTTTCCCAGCCTCGATTCTCGCCCCGATCTCCGCGTCCCACGAAGCATAGCGTTGTTTGACGAATTCTGCGAGCCGGCCATCTTCGCGAACGGCAATCGCGATCTTTAATCCCCGCGCAAAAGCATCCATTCCACCGATATGCGCATAGAAAAGGTCCACGGGCTCAAAACTTTCCCGCCGCACTTTTGCGTCGAAATTCAAGCCCCCCGTCTTGAACCCGCCATACTTCAATACGCTCAACATCGTGTACGTCGTCAGATAGATGTTCGTTGGAAACTGGTCGGTATCCCAGCCCAGCAGCTCATCGCCCGTATTCGCATCGATTGATCCCAGTGCCCCCGCAGCTCCGGCCGTCTCCAATTCGTGCTGCATCGTGTGTCCCGCCAGCGTGGCGTGGTTGGTTTCGATGTTCAACTTGAAGTCCTGCAAGAGACCGTACTCGCGCAAGAAGTTCAGACATGCCGCCGCATCCGAGTCATACTGGTGTTTGGTGGGTTCTTTCGGCTTGGGTTCTATATAAAACTGTCCCTTGAACCCGATCTGCTTTTTGTAATCCACGGCCAAGTGCAACAGCTTTGCCAGATGCTCCTGTTCCCGCTTCATGTCGGTATTCAACAGTGTCTGGTAACCTTCGCGGCCGCCCCAGAAAGTATACCCTTCACCGCCCAAACCATGCGTCACCTCCATCGCCTTTTTCACCTGTGCTGCCGCGTACGCAAACACTTCGGCATTGCAACTGGTGGCCGCGCCGTGGACAAACCGGGGATTTGAAAACAAATTTGCCGTTCCCCATAACAGTTTTACCCCGCTTCGCGATTGCTCTTCCTGCAGCACCTTGGCCACCGCATCGAAATTTTTGTTGGTTTCGGCCAGCGACTTGCCCTCGGGCGCCACGTCGCGGTCGTGCCAGCAGTAATACGGCGCTCCCAGTTTCTCGATGAACTCAAACGCCACCCGCGCCCGTATCTCGGCGTTCTTTACGGAATTGCTGCCGTCATCCCATGGCCGTTGCATGGTGCCCACACCGAAGGGGTCACTGCCGGTGCCGCGGAAGGTGTGCCAATAGACGACTGCAAAACGGAGATGCTCGCGCAACGTTTTGCCTGCAACGATCTCATTGGCGTTGTAATACTTAAAGGCCAGTGGATTCTTGGATTTTGGGCCTTCATATGGGATTTGTTTGATCTCGGGGAACGCTGGTTTCATGAATGATGAATGTCTAATTTTGGTTAATGGTTTGAGGGAAATCTTTGGCTAGATGGATTACCGCCTCAAAGGCGGCTTTCGCGTGATAGTTGCGATCAGTTCTCTCATTGGGCTCATTGGGCTTGCGCGGCCACCTTTTGCCGCCGCGCGGCGAGTTCGTCCGCCATTTGAAGGGTGAGGCGTTTGCTGAGCGGGTAACATGCCAGCAGCACTGTGCAGATGGCGAACAGCAGGCCCACCACAATGCCCGCACAGACACGGTATCCGCCCACGGCCGGGGCCGCATCCGGCAATTTGGTGTCATAGTGGAACAAGGCGGCCATGATCCACAAAAATGAGGCCGAACCCAGCGCCAGTCCCGACTTCAGGGCAAAACCGATCGTCGCAAACACCATTCCCGTGAAACGGTGCCCCGTATGCCACTCGGAATAATCCGCCACATCTGCATAGATCGCCCAAATGAGCGGAATTGTCGGCGCGTAGACGATCGATCCCACCACGGTCAGGACCACCATGCCCAAGGTATTCGTCGGCGCCAAGACGTAGAACGCCAGTGCGCAGAGAGCCGAAAACGAGAAGCCCGTCACGGCCACGATTTTCTTACCGAACTTCTTCGCCAGTGGCGCGGACAAAAAGATCACGATTATCGTAACCGCCGTACCGAGCCCGTTAATGATGCTGTTGAACACATCGGCCACATTGGAATTGGCCAGGTTGGCCCGGTCGCCGTGGACCAGATAGCCAATGGTTTCCAACAGGCCGCCGCTCTTGGGCGTAGTTGCGTCCGCCACCAACCCGAACTTCTGCAAGAGGTCGAACATCGCGCTCCGGTCCGCATAATGGTGATAGTAGTTGTAGAGCGCCCCGCCTCGAAACGAGAGAATCGCAAAGTGGAACAGCGTCATCAAAAACATCACCTTCCAAGGGTTGTTTTTGAGCAGGTCCAAGAAATCCTGTCTGGGGGAGGATTTTACCTGACGCACCGGCTGGATGCGTTCCTTGGTGGTGGCAAAGGTGATCAGAAACAAAACCAGGCACAATCCGGCCCAGAGGCTCATGGTCATCTGCCACCCGTGCTGCCGGTCCGAGCCGGCGGCGAACTTGGCCACCAGCGGCAGGGTGAACGCGCCCACGATAAACTGTGCGGCATTGACCGCCATGAAGCGGAACGAATTGAGTTTTGCCCGTTCGTTAACATCCCCCGTCATGACCCCGCCAAGCGCGGCGTACGGCATGTTGTTCATCGAGTAGATCGACATCAGGAGGGTATTGGTAATGGCGGCATAGGCGATCAGGGCGCCCATGCTCCAGTTCTTGGGGGTGGTATATGCCAGTACCATCACCACGGCCCAAGGCACTGCCGTGAACAGCACCCACGGCCGGAACTTGCCCCAGCGGGTATTCGTCCGATCGGCCAAGATGCCCACGATGGGGTCCGCCACGGCGTCCCACAGGCGCGGCCATAGCAGGATGGCGGCGGCGGCGCTGGCGGTGAGCCCGAAGACGTCGGTGTAAAAGTTCGTCTGGAACAAAATCATCGTCATGAAGACGAAGTTGGCCGCCGAGTCGGCAGCGCTGTAGCCGGCCTTTTCGACGAAGGAGAGCTTCTGCGAGGCGTTGTTCATTGGGTGACGGTCAGGATGACAGTCTGTAGATCCTCGTTGCGTGATGAGTTGCCCACCATGATTTCAAACTCTCCGGGCTCGACGGTCCATTTCATCCGGACGTCGTAAAAGGCCAGGGATTCCGGGGTGATTTCCAGCGCCACGGTCCGCGTTTCGCCCGGCTTTAATGCAACTTTTTGAAAGCCCTTCAGCTCCTTGACGGGGCGGGTAACGGAACTTATCCGATCGCGGATGTATAGTTGTACTACTTCGGCCCCCGGGCGTTTGCCGGTGTTCGTGATGTCCACCAGCGCCCGCGTGCCGCTCTTGGCGCGGATCGTCTCGTTTTCGAGCCGCAGATTTGTGAGCCGGAAACTGGTGTAACTCAGGCCGTAGCCGAAGGGAAACAAGGGCTTGGCGTCAGCCCATAGAAACCCGCGCCGGGCGGAGGGTTTGTGGTTATAAAAGATCGGCAACTGGCCGACGGAACGGGGGATGGAAATGGGTAGCTTTCCGCCCGGATTCACGTCGCCGAACAAGACGTCAGCCACTGCCCGACCGCATTCCTGACCGAGATACCAGCATTCAAAAATCACCGGCACCTTGCGGGCAAGGTTGTTGAAGGACAACGGCCGGCCGTTGAAAAGAAGGGCGATGACGGGTTTGCCCGTCGCCACCAAGGCATCGACCAGTTCATCCTGGCTTCCAACGAGGTTAAGATTTGCCCGATCGCCCAAGTGTTTGAGTGACCAAGCCTCCCGGGAGGTTTGCTCGTTGCCGCCAATGGCCAGCACCACCACATCGGCCTGTTTGGCCAGCTTTACCGCTTCGGCAATGAGTGTGCGGTCCGCTTCGGGCTCGCTGGCCACCACTTCGTCCTCCTGCCAGGAGCCGCCGACAGTGATTTTGCAGCCTTCGGCATGCACTACTCTGCACCGGTGGCCGACCTTGGTTTGGATGCCCTCCAGTACCGTGACGTTATGTTTGGGCGCCCCGCTGTAGCCGCCCAGCAGTGGGCGGTTCGCGTTGGGTCCGATCACCGCGATGGTCTTCAGCTTGGCGGGATCGAGCGGCACCAGGTCGTCCTGGTTTTGCAATAGCGTGATGGCTTCCTGCGCCCCTTTCAACGCCAATTGCCGGTGCGCCTCACAGCCCGATATGCGCGCCGCTTCGTCCGGATCTACATAAGGATCATCAAACAAGTTCAGTTTGAATTTCCACAGCAGCAAGGGCGTGACGAGTTCGTCCAACTGTGATTCCTTCAGGACGTTTTTCCTGACGAGCTCGGCCAGATGGAGATAGCAATCCGGCTCAGGCAGCTCGAGGTTGACGCCGGCCCGGACGGCCAGTTCACAGGCGGCGATTTTGTCCTTGGCCACGAAATGGCCGTGGGTTTCCGGGCGGTGGGATAATTCCCAGATCGCATAATAATCGGATACGACAAAACCTTTGAATCCCCACTCGCCGCGCAGCACGTCGCGCAGGAGCCATTCATTGGCGTGCGAGGGCACGCCATCGATCTCGTTATAGCTGGCCATCACGCTGATGGCGCCCGCCTTCTGGATACAATCGCGGAATGGATGCAGAAAGGTTTCCCGCAGGACCCGCTCCGAGACATTGGCCGGCGCACAATTCTGACCCGACTCGGGCTGCCCGTGCGCCGCGAAATGCTTGAGTGTGGCAATGACGTTTTTCTTATCCTTGAAGGTTCCGTCTCCTTGAAAGCCCTTGACGGACGCGATCCCGAGTATGGTGTTGAGATAAGGGTCCTCGCCGAAGGTTTCTTCCACGCGGCCCCAACGTGGGTCGCGGGCGACGTCGACCACCGGTGTCAGCGCCTGGTGCGCTCCGCGCGCGCGGGCTTCATGGGCGGCCAGCCCGTAAAGTGCCTGGACGAGCGCCGGGTTGAAGGTGGCTCCGAGCCCGATCGGCTGCGGGAAACTGGTCGCGTCCTTCGCGGCGAGGCCGTGCAGGCATTCCTCATGAAAAATCACCGGGATGCCCAGTGCGGAACGTTCGATGAAAAACTTTTGGATGGCATTGGTCAGCTCGGCCATCCGGCGTGCGTCGAGTCCGCGCTCCGGCGTGGACGGAGGGCCGCCAGCGTCGCTGGGGCGGCCCACCTGGCCAAGCCCCTGGCGTTTCTCGAAAGCAGCCGTCGCCTTGTCCAAATCAAAATTCCCGGCCGCATCGGTTAGTTTCGTGGCCTTTTCCTGCCACAGGCACGTCATTTGTGCCACTTTTTCCTCCAAGCTCATCCGTGCCAGCAGATCCTTGACCCTGTCCGAGACGGGCAGATTTGGATTCTGGTACGGGAACGCGGGTTGGCTGGACGGCACTTTCTTTAGCTTGGATTTCGACTTGGGCATAGGGGCTTCTTTTGGGTCCAATTTCACTGGAAGCGGGCCGGGTTGCCGCTGGCGAGGGCGGGCGCCACGGGACTAACCAGGCATAAACAAAACCGCGCCGCAGATGGCCAGGATTTGACGAATTCCCGCCGGTCGTCATGGCCGGCGGTGGAGGCGTCCGGCGACCGGGCCCACCACTGGATTCGTCTGGGAAACATTCGGACGGAAGTATCGTCGAATCCACAATCCGGCGAAATGTGACAAACGTCCCATAGCGCATGGCGGGGTGTTGGGTTTTGGTGCCCCCCTGGCGATAAGAGAATGACGATCTGATCCAAGCTGCCGGTATGCTCGAAAGGCTGGGAGAGGATTTCTTTCCGGACCCAGTTAAAGCGCCCTGCAAATCAAATCTCGCCAAAAGAGGGCGTTTGAACTTTAATGCGAGCATACTGATAAATGAGCGACATTACGCTAGTGCTGCAAGCGGTCGGGCGAGGCGAACAACGCGCGTCAGAGAATTTGTTGCCGCTGGTTTACGACGAGTTGCGCCGGCTGGCGGCGGCCCGAATGTCTAGCGAGACGCCGGGGCAGACCTTGCAACCCACGGCGCTGGTTCATGAGGCATGGTTGCAATTGGTGGGGGACGACCACCGGAAATGGGAGAACCAGGCGCATTTTTTTGGCGCCGCGGCGGATGCCATGCGGCGAATCCTGATCGACAACGCACGGCGCAAATCTGCGGTGAAACGGGGCGGGGGGCGGGTGCGGTTGGACATTGATAACCTAGACCTGAGCGCGGCTAGTCCGGACGAGGATGTGTTGTTGATTGATGAAGCCCTGGAGCAATTGGAACAACAGGACCCCGAGAAGGCCCGGGTCGTGGTGCTTAAATTCTTTGGCGGGTTGACAAATCAGGAGGCGGCGGAGACGCTGGGCATCGGCGAGCGCACCGTGGAGCGGCAGTGGGCGGCAGCGAAGGTGCGGCTGTTCCAATGGATTGAATCGCAAAAGTGATTTTCCGGGCGGATTTCTGACTGCAGTTGCGCTTCGCCAAATGAACGACCCAATGAGCCATCAGACGACTAAATCCGCGCGAGAAGTGGAAGAGGCTGTGTTTCTGGTGGCGCTGGATTTGACCGATCCGGCACGGCGGCAGTTTCTCGACAAGGCCTGCGCTAATGACGACAGCCTGCGGGCGGCGGTGGAGGGCATGTTGGAGGTACATGCGCGCGCGGATGAATTCTTTGCGAAAAGCCGATCCAAAATCAGACTGACGAATGCTGGCGATGAGGTCTCCTTGCCCAGTGGGGAGCAACGCGCAGAACGGCAGACAGTGGATGGGCAGCTCGGCAAGTTTATCAACCAATACAAGCTTCTCCAGCGAATTGGCGAGGGCGGCTGTGGGGTGGTTTACATGGCGGAACAGGAGCAGCCAATCCGGCGGCGCGTGGCCTTGAAAGTGATCAAACAGGGAATGGACACGAAGGCGGTCATTGCCAGATTTGACGCGGAACGACAGGCGCTGGCGTTGATGGATCATCCAAACATTGCCCGGGTGCTGGATGCGGGGACCACGGAAGCCGGGCGGCCATATTTCGTGATGGAACTTGTTCGCGGCGTCCGCATTACGGAGTATTGCGACCAGAACCAGCTCGACACCCCCCGGCGGCTGGCGTTGTTCATCCAGATTTGCCAAGCCATCCAGCACGCACACCAGAAGGGCGTCATCCACCGCGACATCAAGCCATCCAACATCCTGGTCACGCTGCACGACGGTGTTCCAGTGCCAAAGGTGATTGATTTTGGCATCGCCAAAGCCATTGAAGGAAAGCTGACCGACCGAACTCTTTTCACGGCCTACGAGCAGATCGTTGGCACCCCCGCCTACATGAGTCCCGAACAGGCGGAAATGAGCGGCTTGGATGTGGATACGCGCAGCGACATTTACAGCCTCGGCGTTTTGCTTTATGAGTTGCTCACCGGTCGGACGCCTTTTGATGGGCAGGAACTGGTTAAATCGGGCATTGACGAGATGCGCCGGACCCTGCGGGAAAAGGAACCGCAACGGCCTTCCAATATTCTGACGACTCTGCACGGAACGGAACTCAAGGTCACGGCGGATTGCCGTCACGAGCAGGCGCCCAAACTAATTTCACTGATGAAAGGCGATCTGGACTGGATCGTCATGAAGACCCTCGAGAAGGACCGCAAACGCCGCTACGATACGGCCAACGGCCTGATGATGGACATCCAGCGCTACTTGCACAACGAGCCGGTCGTCGCGCGGCCGCCGAGTCGATGGTATCGGCTCCAAAAACTGATTCGGCGGAACAAAGTGGTTTTTGGCGCCGGTGCGGCTGTGACGATGGCACTCGTCGCGGGGTTCAGCACCTCCACCTGGCTTTTTTTCAAGGCCAGAGAAGCGGAACAACGACAGGCTCAATTGCGACAGACGGCGGAGGAAGCGCGAGCGAATGAGGCTCTGTTGCGACGGCAAACCGAGGCCCGGGAGCAGATCAATCTGGCGGCCATTTATGTGAGCCAGGAGAAATTTGAGGCGGCGAACAAACTGCTCAATTCCATCAACACACCGCCGCCCAAGCCCAGCTACGACGGTGTATCGGCCTACCGCTTGGTCGGGGACTGGCTGGGCACCCAGGAGCGATGGGGCGAGGCGGCCCAACGTTACGCCGCGCTTATGGAAATCGACAAGATCGACAAGTGGAGCGCGGTCACGCTGGATTACCAGGCCTGCGGAGCGGTGTTGGTGGAAAGCAGCCAGTTCGGCCAATACGCGGCCTTTTGCCAATTCACGATTGACACCTATGCTGGCACCACCAACGGGGATGCCGCGGGACGCATCCTCAAAACCTGCTTATTGCTGCCAGCCGATCCAGAGTTGCTAGGCCGCGTACGGGCGCTGGGTGAGGCGGCGGAAAATTTTATCCAACCCCAAAATCCAAAGTTATTTTCGGGCTGGGCGGCAATTCCGGTGGCCGTTTGGCAGTATCGCCGCGGAAACTATGATCAGGCGGCCGTCCTTTGCAACCGGTGGATGGATAGCGGGGCAACCAACTCGGCTCTCACCGCAACGCTCGGTGTCGTCCTGGCCATGTCAGATTGCCGAAACGGTCAGCGCACCGAAGCGATTTTTAAACTAGCCCCAGCCGAGGCCGTAATCGAAAAACAGTTCGCGGCCGGGCTGGAACACGGCGACGGCTCCCTGGGTTACTGGTATGACTGGGTTTTTGCCCGGATTTTACTCCGGGAGGCAAATCAGATCATGGCAAATAATGGGGGAATTCCTTCGAATTCAGATCGATAGGTTTTTTTAGAAAAAAGGTGGCGGGTTTTTAATCGCATTTCCGCGTTGTTGGAATGAAGCCCGAAAAGCATGCCCAGTGGAGGCCTGTCGTTTTGGGTCGAATAGAATTAAAACCTCAAACATGAAAAACAATCCTTCACGATCCGCATTGGCCATCGCCGCGAGTTGCGCGATTCTCCTGATGGCGCAAATGAATTCCCCGGCGCAAACCTTGCTTAACCGCTGGAGTTTCAACGCGCCAGCCGGCAGCCTCTCGGTCACAGATTCCGTCGCTGGATCCATAGCTGAATTGAATGGCGATGCCACGTTGGACGGCACGAATTTGAACCTGGACGGCTCCTCCGGAACTTACGTGACCCTAAGCAGCAACCTGCTGGCGGGAGTGGAAGCTGTTTCTTGCGAAGGCTGGGCCGATGCCGAAACTTCGCCGGATAATGTGTGCTTGTTTTCGTTTGACGACGGTGCGGGAACGGGAGCCGCCTACGCCCGGTATGTTATTCACGACGGCAACAATACCGACAACCAGTTTGAACTGGCTGATTTTGGCAGCACGACGACCGACCCGGGCCAACAACTCAAATCGCCCGTGGGTTGGGGGGGCGTGCCGGTGCATGTCGTTTGTGTCTATGATCCGACGGCTGGTATTCAGGGCATCTATACCAATGGCATCCTCGAGGCTTTCCGCACTTTTCCCGTGAATCAAACGACGTTGAGCAGTGTTTCCTCCAACGCCGCCGCACTGGGCCGCTCCCCTTGGTGGGCGGATGGCGATCCCTATCTGGCCGGCACGATCCGGGAATTCCGCATTTGGAACGGCAGGCTCGACGACCTGCAAATTGCCGCCCTCGACGCTGCCGGGCCGGGCACGGTGAGCACCAATTACGGCGCGGTCACGAATCTGGAACTGGAGGTGACCTATCAGATGACGCAGCACGCTATTCAACAGGCCATGGTGTTCGCGTCGGCTTCGGCTTTGAGCGTTAAGCCTGACATTGCTTCCCTTTGCAATTACACGTCCGGCAATACGAATATTCTCACGGTCAGCGCAACCGGGGCGATCACGGCGGTGGCGCCCGGTTCCACGACAGTCACGGCCTTTTTTGGCGCAATATCGAATTCGCAGACTGTCACTGTGGCCCAGCCCGTCGCGGTTTTGAGCAATCGTTGGAGTTTCTTCATCCCGCCGGCGGGAAGCCTGACGGTGACCGACCGCGTTCAGGGCGTGGTCGCCACCTTGAATGGCGTCGCCAGTCTCGACGGCGCCGAGGTGAACTTGGATGGCACCAGCGGAACCTATGTCGAATTGGGATCCAATCTGCTCAGCGGCATCAAAATCTTGACGTGCGAGGCCTGGGTGCCCACCAACGCGGTTTCGCCCGACAATGTACATGTGTTCGAGTTTGGGGACGGCAACGGAACCGGCAACGCCTACTACCGTTATAATTTGCACAATTCAGGGAATGCCAACAATTTTGCGGAATTGGCGGATGTTCCGAGCGGCGGGAGTGAGAAAATAGCCGCTTCGGTGGGTTGGGGTGGGGCTGGCATGCTCCACCTCGTAACCATTTATGATCCGGTCGCGCAGGTGCAGGCCATTTTCACCAACGGCGCCTTGGAAGCGTTGCAGACGGGCGTGACGACGGCGTTGAGTGGTGTTTCCAGCAATGAGGCCGCGCTGGGCCGGTCACCTTGGTATGCTTATGGCGACCCCTATTTGAACGGCTCCATCGCGGAATTCCGCATCTACTCCGGCGAATTGACTCCCCAACAGATTGCGATTGATTATTTGACCGGGCCGACCAATTGGAATACGGCCGGGCCGGGTGCACTGGAATCCATCACCTTGAATTTGGGCACCACGATGAATCTGGGTGTATCGGCTACACCACCTCTATTGGCCACTTATGCTGGATTAACGAACTTTAACCTCACCGGCAACAGCATTTTCCCGGTGGCGGGCGGGCTTTCCAG
>CAYTJG010000026.1:0-35389 GCA_964437865.1 uncultured Bifidobacteriaceae bacterium
AGCTTCAAGTTGGCCCCAGAAACTAAAGGGTGGTTTGCAACCCATGCGCAACATGTTCGGGTATCTTGGTCAACTAGCGCAGGCATTCGCCCCGCCACGCAGACGCCCAGGAGGACGGCGAGGGTCCCATGATGAACCGGAGTGTTCCGCCCGCTTCGATTTGGGCGTAGCTAACGCAGGGAGCATTGAGTGGAAGACCGTTCAACGTGGCTGACTGAATGTATTTGTTCGTGGCAGAGTTTTTCTCGGCCATGATCACAAAGGTCCGGCCCTTCGGCAGATGGAGCGTCGCCCGGTCGAAGGTCGGACTGCCAATCATATAAATGCCCGAGGCGGGATTTACCGGATACAAGCCGAGATTGGCCCAGACCAACCAAGAACTCGTTTGTCCGCAATCGTCGTTGCCGGGAAGGCCGCCGGCCGTGTTGCTGAAATTGGTCAGGGCGGCGCGCACGGAGGCTTGGCACAGCGGCGCAGCGCCACTGAAATCATAAAGATAGGGGTAGTGGTTGCCGGGCTCATTATTGACCAAGCCATTCAAGTCCACCGTCCGGCTGCTTAACGTGCGGTTGAAGGCTGCTTCGCCGCCCATCAACGTGATCAGACCGGGGACGTCGTGCATTACGGCAAACGTGTACAAGTCCTGGCCACCTTCAGTCCAACCGTGGTCGGCTGGGGCCCAGGAGCCGTCGGCTTTTCGGGCGTTCATCAGGCCGGTGAGCGGATTAAACACATTTCGGTAATTCAGCGAGCGATGAATAAAATATTGGTAGTCGTTTGTGCGGCCAACCGATTTGGCCACCTGCGCAACACACCAGTCATAATAGGCGTGCTCTAGCGTGCAAGAAGCGGATCGCGTGGTCCAATCGTCGGGCACATATCCGTATTTCAGATAATACGTAAGCCCTTCCCGCGCAGAAAACGGTTTGCCCGGCGAACGGTCCGGCCAGGATTGCGTGGTGTCCTCATTCGGTGGAATCATGGCATCCTTATGGACCGCCTGATATGCCAGTTGACGGTCAAAGCCATCGAAACCCTTGTTCATGGCCTCGGCGACGAGGGAATCAGCCGGCGTGCTGATCATGATGTCGGTATAGGTGGGGTTGGGCCATTTGGGCATCCAACCGCCTTCGCTGAAATCGTTCAGCAATGCCTGCACCATGCCGTTGACGCGTTCGGGGCAAAACACGGTGAGGCAACTGAATTCAGACCGGAAAATATCCCAACCCGAAAAAGCCGTGTAAGCAATGCCGTCGTGCACCCGGTCATCAAAGGCGCTGTAGTACCGGCCTTGTTCGGAGAACACCCGGGGATAATGGAGACAATGATAGACGGCCGTATAAAACTCAACCTGTTGGTCTGCCGTGCCGCCCCGGATCGACACCCGGTTCAGTGCCTGATTCCAGGCATGCTGGAGCTGGGTTTTAACGACCTGGAAATCCCAATCCGGGATTTCCGCTTTGAGATTGGCGCGCGCCTGTTCGACGCTGATGAAGGAGGTCCCGACCTTGACCGTAACCATTTCATGGGGACGGGTGGTGAAGGTGGTGAAGGCCCCGACGTTGGGGCCGGTCACATTCGTGCCGGCAGCGGAGAGACGGCCCTCCGCGCAAACACCGAAACGGGCCAAGGGCTTGCTGATTTGCGCCACGAAATATCCCCTGAAATGGGGAAGTTGGAGCGTGGTCAGCTTGGCATCCATCCGGTCGGGATTATAACCGGAGATTTCCTGCGCGGCTGAATTCACGGCGGCGTTGCCGATGATTCCCGGACGGGTTGCTTCCACCAGGAAGCCGGCATTGCTGTTTTGGGGAAAAGTGCAGCGCAGGATGGCGCAATGCTCCGTGGCGGTGAGCTCCGCCTTGATCTGCCGCCCAGCGCCGGCGTCCATGGCAACGGAATAATAGTATGGTGTGGCCAATTCATTTGCATGGGTGAAGGGCAGACACCGGCGTTCGGGAGTGATCTTGATCCCGTCCACCTCGGGCATCAGGGTGACATAACCAAAGTCGCCCATCCAAATCGCCGGCTGATGGGTGCCGATAAATCCCGAGATGGCCGAATCGCCATACACATAGGAAGTGACGCTGACCTTGTTTTGGCGCGTCTGCGGCGTCCAACTGGTCATGGCGAACGGGGGTTCAACCGACGGCATCGTGCCGCCATACTCCGTCCCGCGGTCGCCGGGTATATTGGCCGTGCCGATATACGAATTAACCCTGTCCACATTTCCCGCCGGGGATGATCCAGGCAAAAGAACCGCGGCGAAGCTGATGCTGGTTAGAGCTGTCCTAAACGAAGCCGGTGATTTACAACGGGGCCAACCAATGTTTCTGCCCAGCCAATACGCCGATTTTAAGATAATGCTCGCTGCGGTCATGGAATCATCTGATTTGGTTTGAGGTGGTGGGAACATTGTCTTTGTTCCCGGAATCATGTTTTTCTTCCGACCGGGCCGCTGCCTGGCTCGAATCGTTGGCCGCCGCCGTCCACAGCGCCGACTGGGCTTGTTGCAAGTCGATATTCAGATCACTGCCGCTGACGGCGGTATTGGTGTGCCACTGGTTTCGCCAGGGCAGTGGCTGGCCGTTCCGGTTCCAGGCGGATGGCAGTCTCAAAGTGACGTGGCGGCGCCAGTCCGGTGAATCGCCCAACCCTTCTTCGAGATTCGCGGCCAGGATTCGCAGCGAACCATCGTCCTGTCGCCAGGCGCTGATCGCCAGCGGTTGATCCACCGGCACCTCCCGCAGCAAGGGGCTGCCGCTGCCTTGAAGCAACCGGTGTATTCCCCGGGCCGCCAGTACATAGGGATATTCGCTGCCCAGTTCTTCGCGCAGGCTTACGCGCCAGTCTTCCTTGCTTTCCGGGGGATCCCAGAAAAGGAGTCGGCGGCCGCTGGACTCATTGAGGATCAGGGCCGGGCTGCCCTTAACCGTATAAAGAACGGTGGCATTTGAGGAGCACGTGTTGGAGGTCCAGTTGTGGTTCAACGCGAATTGTGCGGGAATGCCCGCTCCCAGCGAGGACAAAAGGTTCGTGCCAAGATTAGCCTCGTGGCAGGCGGAGCCAACCTGCTGGTCGGACGAGGTTATCCCGGCGTAGCGGGCGAGTTCCGCCGCCACCCCGCCGACCGGACTGGCAAAAATAGCGACCGGCTGGCCTTGTTCGATGCGCCCGGTAAGGTAGCCCGATTCCTCGGGCGAAAGGTGAACGGGCGTTTGCAGGATGGGGAGGTCCGTTGAGATTTTCGGTAGCCATTCCAGGCGGGTCACCGAACTCACCGGCACCCCCCACTTCATCACGGTTCCCATTTGTTCATCGATCCATTCCTTGATTTCCAGGTTGGGGGCGTGGCGATTCTGCCAATCCATGGCGGCACGATTATAAACCACGGTGGGTCCAAATACTTCGCGGGTGGCCGCCGCGTCGGTGATGGCGGCGTTGAGATTGCGGCTCAACCAAGCCACGTCCGCAGTGGATAGCAATCGGCTGCCCTGGTTGCCCCAGGAGATGTACGTGCCCTGCGGCATGCGCAGGCCCTGGGGCGTCTTGAGGGCGGCATGGTGATAGGCCCAGATCCCCCACCGCAGCCGTTCCGGGGCGGTATGGATGATGTCCCAGGATTCCCAGGCATCAAAGGTCTCGGTGAGCACATAATGGCGAACCTTGGAATCCGCCAGCACGGCGGCATGCAGCAGAACAAACTGCATTTGATAGGTCCACCCCTCGAAGGGGGTGTTCCAAAAACTATCCTCGCGAACGCCGACTTCGTTCCAGGCTCCCGCCCAGGTTTGGTCAATCCAAGCGTCCAGATACCCCTGTTTGGCGATGGTTTCCAGATCGGCGCAGTTGACCCGCCAATCCGCTACGGCACAGGCACCGCTGGAATAACCGATGACGAGCGCCCGCGGGTTGGCCTGTTTGAGGCAGCGTACAAAGTCGGCCGTCCCCTGGCTCCAGGCCGCCAGCACGGCCGGGTTGGCGGGGGCGGTTCGCCCAAACGGACCGCCGCGACGGTAGGCGATCTTGGGTATCCAGCTATCACGCAAAACCATGGCGTCCAAGCCCACCGCCTTGGAGAGGCTGCCCCATTGGGCTCCGAAGAACTCATGGATGGGGGTGCCTTCGGGAATGCCTTGCGGGAAGGCCGCATACCGGAAGCGGTCCGCTTCAAGCCGGCTGCCAAAAACGATGCTGTTGGGCCAGCCGTAGTTGGCATAAACTTCCGGGTGGCGCAAGGAAAACGGCGAGGCTTCAGAGCCATAATGGTGATGCCAATCCACCATGAAGGAACCCACCTTGACGTCCTGGAGACCATATTTTTTCGCGGCCACTTCGCGGAGCGAGGCGGCCAATTCCTTGAGCTCACGATAAGTCCAATCCTGGTAATATCGTTTAAGCTGATCGGCCGGGTTGGCAAAACGCTGCTGCCACTGTCGCTGCCGCTCCGCCGTGTCCCCCGTAAGTTGTCCTGTGACCTTAAACCATTCTTCCTGCTGGATGCCTCTCAGAAACGGGATCTTTTGGTCCAGATCCCCCTCCCAGCGGGTGAGATAATCCGCCGCCCAACCGACATTCAGAATGATCCCTTGCCAGCCGCGCACACCGGCAAACAGGGGACTATATCGTTCCCAAAAAGCCTCGCTGGAAGCGGTAATGTTGGTGCGGTCGAACCAGTACAAATCGATTTCCATCCAGCGATCCGCATTTACAATCTCAGCCGGGCCGTCGTTGGTGCCGGCTCCGATCGCCCGCGGGGCCGCCCAGACCAGACACAAGCAAAGGATCAAACCAAAATCTTTCATGCCGATTTGCTTTTCCGTTAATCGTTGGGAAGGGTTAATTGGAGCACTTTGGGCTCCTTGACTTCGAGCACGGTGGTGGTGCCCTCGGTTCGGAACGCGAACGCACCTTCGGGGTGCCACTGGTTCCCTTCATAGCGCCCTTCCTCAATGCGAAACGATCGCGCGCCCTCGATGGCGATCCGGCCGTGCGGAACCGCGATGACCCACACCTGCGGGGCCGTGTGAACGATGATGCCGGCCGCCGAATCGGTGACGCTGAATTTCAATCTACCCAGCGTGGACTCCCAATGTGCCGCCTCCGTCTGGCGCGTGCGGGCGCCTTCCCGGATGAACAGATGGGTTCCCGCCACCACGGGGGCCGCCGGTTGGGCCGGGATGAAATTGCCAAACACGTCCGTGGTCACGTTGGTGGAGATATCGCGGATCAGATACCACCCCAGCAGGTGATCCGTGCCGCGCGCCTCGGCGATGGGCGCCTGCGCCCAGCGAAGGGGATAAAGGGCCGCGCCATAACGCTGGCGTGCCGGCGGATCGTCCACCACGGTGAACGGCGGCCCGCACTCCCAAAGCAGGTTGCCAATGCCTTGCTGACCGATGAGCGAGTAATAGGGCAGCACATCGAGATTTATCCGCGTCTTGGGGTTTTCGGTGGGATTTTCGGAGGCAAATGGGAGATTACGCCCCACCTGCGACCTTGAAAAAATATTCGGCTCATTGGGCGCAAAGACCCCGTCAACGCCCACCAAGGCAAGCTGGGGACAATTGTCCAGGAAGATGGGAATGACGTGCGGCGGCCACCAGGGGCTGTTGAGGTAGAGGGGGAGCGGGTCAACGGCCGTGATCGCGTCGGTCAGTTCGCGCACATAGCTGGCGAAGCTGTGAAACATGAAATCCTCACTGTCCTTCCAGCCGCCCGCCCGCCATTTCGCCTCGCAGAATTGACAGTGACAACGAATTTCAGTTCCGGCCGGGGGGGCATCCAGCCATTGATTGTAATAAAATTCGTTGTCGATCTGGAGCATGATCACCGTGTGGTCCAAGTCAGTTTGCTTCAAGTGCGTGGCCACCTGCACGCAGAGCCGCCGTTCGCGGTCCAGCGTGCGCGGGTCGTTGGGGCACATGGGCGGGCCGCCCGGGTTGTATTTCCACGGGCCGGGTAGGACCATTCGCTGATAGTCCGCCGGCGCGTCCAGCAGGTAAGCGGGCGTGTAGCAGGGGCCCGCGCCCGCTGGCTCACCCTCCCGGATCTTGCCACAGACGTTGCTGTCGAAAAGATCCACGACGAGCTTCAGGCCGCGCCGCCGCGCTTGCTGGATGAACCAGTCCAGAAATTGAAAGTCATATCGGTCTTTCGCCAATTCAATTTTCGACCAGGGCACATCCACCGACACGGCGGTGGCGTTCATGGCCTGGTAGCCATCAAAAAAGGCCGCGGTCTTTTCATCCTGGCGCACGCCGCGCCAGACGTCACATTGGGCGCCCACGAGGAGGAACGGGCCGCCGTCGATCTTCAGCGTGGGAACGCCATTAATCCGTGCGATCCGCACGGGCGCAGGGTTGGTTGCCGGCGCAGCGAAAGTGGCCGCCGGCGCGGCCAGGGCGGCGCCACCGGGCCAGAGCAGGGCGGCGGCGCCCAGGACGATGGATTGCGTGAGTCGTTGGACGGACTTGCTGGGGAGTGGGAGTTTTATCATGGACAAAATCATTCCAGCACGAAACTCGCCGGCGCATAGGCGCGCAGACTAATGGTGAGGTTGCCGTTATTGATGGTCACCGGCAGGCCCGCCGTCTCGCCGCGCAAATTGATGGGCGTGGCGGTGTGGTAACTACCGGGCAGGGTGACCACCAAATTCCCGGCGACGCCGCTTTGATCCCAAACGCGGAACAACGTTCCTGGTCCGTCGGGATTGCCCCCAAAAGCGGTTACCAGCACGCCCGGACGGGAAACTTTCAGACCGGCCTTTTCCCGGGGCAGGTTGCCGGCGGCGCCATCGGCGGTGGCGACCAACAACGGCACGCGGGCCTCCCAGGCGGGCTCCACCAAGTTGCCGCCGGGCCAGAAGCAAACCCGTTCGGTCCATGAACCATCCTGCCAGAGGGGAAAGTTTGTGTTCCACTGGTTGTTGTAAAGGTTGACGAACACGGACGGCTTCCGGGGCGTGAAATCCAGGTCATAAAGCCAAAGACCGGGGCGGTCGAGGCTGACCAGCGGCGAATCCAGCGGGCAGAGGCTCACGTCATTCCCGTCGGCGCCGGTGAGGGTGACGCCGGCATCCACGGCATAGAGGTGTCGGTTTGCACCGGAGATGATCTCCGTGGCCGGATTGACGGGGCCGCCCAGCCGGCCGAGTTTAAACTGGGGTTGGGCAATGGCAAACGGGAAACAAAGCCAACCGCCTTCCGGTGTCTTATCGGGCGTTTTGCCTTCCACTTTCCATTCCACCTCGACCGAGTTGTGATAGCGCGAAAAGGTGAATTTCAGGGAGTAAGCTTTCGCCAGTCCTTTGGTGTCCCCGGCGGTCAAAACGGCGACGTCGCTAAAAGGACTGTGTTGCACTGACAGCTTCCAAGCGGAGGGCGAAATGGCCAAATAAGGCGTGTCGGGCATGCCGGGCTTGCCGAAATCACCGAGCGCCCAGCCGTCGGGCAGGCGGCTGTAGGCTTTGACGAAGGCGTTGACTTGGTGCTGGCTGAATCGTTCGTGCAGAAATTGGCCGAGCACATAGCCGCTTGATTTGTCCACCAACTCCCGCTCCGTCCGCCGCTCCACCAACGACGAAATGCCCCCGCGCTCCAGGTCAAACGTGACGCGATAAAACGGCGTATCCAGGGAATCGGCTGCGGCGGATGCCATGAGGTAACTGGCGGGAAAAGTCAAATACCCATTGGGCGGCAGATTCACCGCGTACAGTTCCCGGCCACCAACTTCGATCAGCCCGGAGCGCACCCAAGGCAGCGCGTTCCAGACGACGATGCGCGGGCCGGCCTGGTTTACCGATTGGGCCAGCAAGTTCAGGCGGGATTGCAGCTCGCGGGTGACGATTTGATCCGTGGTGCGGATGTAGGCACGGTGATCCGCAAAGGATTGAAGGAACTTCTGCTGGTCAGCGGGCGGGAGTTTTTCCCGCCACTCGGCCAGCGGCCAAAGCTCGCGTCCGCCGGCGCCGCCATTCAGTCCCCAGGTGTGCTCACTATAGAGCAGGCTGTTTTCGTAGGCGGCGGCGAGTGGTTCCGCCAATGGCGGGGTGGCCAGACCGAGGATTTTCAAATGGGTGTCCAGTGAGTCCAGCGCTGGTTCCAACGGACGGATGTCGCGCGCCAACTTGGTCGCCTCGGGCATGGCCATCAGCCCGTGAATCCAGGTGTCTGGCGTATCGCCGCGCACAATGGGGAGCGTCGGTTTTTCCGCTGCCACCGCCCGGAGAAAATCGTCGAGCGTCCCGAAATGAATTTTTGTGCCCGGAAGGTTGGTGGCGATTTGCTGGCGGATGGCTTGGACCTCCGGCACGGACGGCGGACCATGGTTGTCATTCTCCATGATCAGGGCGAGGAAGTTCCGGCTCGGCCAGTCGCCGGGCGGGGCAACGTGGCTGCCGTATTCCCGGGTATAATTGCAGAGCACCCGCGACCCGTCCGGCCCTTCCCAGTAAAACAAGCTGGGGAAACGCGGGTATTGACTCGCGGGATTGCAGCCGAGTTGCAGAAAATCAACGCCGGCGTGCTTCAGCAACGTGGGCAGCACCCAGCTATGCTCCGGCACATCGGTCATCTTGGCGCTACGCGCGAGCGGCAGTCCGTGGCTCCGGTCCAGTTGCGCGGAGAAATGCAGTCCGCGGACCAGGTCTTCGAGTTCGAGCGACTCCGTATGCACGGTGAAGGGCAGCGCATGAACGGCCAGCCTCCCCTCCCGAAGCGCTTTGGCGATGCGTTCGCGCCGCTCGGGCGTTTGCTGCGGTCCCAGCATTTGTGTCAGCGGCCAGCCGGGCAAGGTCCACGTAAATCGTTGGTCCGGAGCCAGGTTGCGGTCCGTATCAATGACCGCGAGGGCGTTGTCCATCATTTCCCCCCGATAGCGATTAAGCACATTCGTTACCAGGTCGGTGTAGCCGATGTCGAAATGGGTTTTGAAAACCACCCACACATCGGTGACGGGCGTTTGGCTGGTCTGTCCTGCATCGGCTTTGCCGTCCGCTTCCGCGGCGGCCGACCAGACCAACCCGCCGAGGCACAGGAAAATACCCGCCAAGTAACGGTTCGCTTGCTGTCCAATTCGGTATTTCATTGAGTGGCGCCAGTTCATTCAAGGTGAGACCACACGATAGAACCGTGGGGAAATGGTGCCAGTGAAATCGGTGAAGGACACGGCCTGGTCCCCAAAAGTGCCGGTGCCCACGACCGGCCAGTTCCCCGGTGGCGCCTCCAACAAATTGGTGCTGAGCACGCGAAAGGCCTGTCCCGCAAGGCCGGAGAGGGTTAGTTGAAAATAACCTCCGGGTGCGAACGCGGCTTCCGAGATCACCGGGCGCGCCGCTCCCCTGGAAAACTTCACCACTTCATAGGGGGTGCCGGGCGAGAGACTGATCGTCATCGTTCCATCCGTGTTGGTCGAGGCGGCATGGGCGGACACCGCCACCCAGTTGCCGTCAGCATCATAATAGCCGTTTTCAAACACGCCCGATCCGCCATTCAATCTGAAGCTCCCGGCCAGGTCGCTCATTAGCACGAGATCGCTGCCGTCGGCAAACGCCAGCCCCACTCCGCCGGCGGTGGTGCTGTACTGAATACCCACGCCGGCCAGCAGGTTGGTTCCGTGGTAAATGGGTCGGGTGTTGC
Source organism: uncultured Bifidobacteriaceae bacterium (assembly GCA_964437865.1). GTDB lineage: Bacteria > Verrucomicrobiota > Verrucomicrobiia > Limisphaerales > UBA11358 > UBA11358. The sequence continues at coordinate 9,639 of CAYTJG010000026.1, forward strand.
CAAAGCTGTTGAAATATTGGATCTGCGCGTTTGTATTATTGCCGCCCCGCAGCACCGCTGTCTTGCTCATCACCTTCCGCAGCAGGCCAAAGGTCTGCCGGATGGCATCCGTCCAGGGACGCGCGTCCGTGCCGTCCGGGTTGAGCAGGTAATTATCCACGCCGGCGTTGGTGCTGTAGGTGTCCACCCGGTAAAATTCACAACCCATGCCATTGGCCGCAAACGTGTCGATGATTTTCTGCCGGCACGTGGCGTCCTGGCCTCCCGGTTCCTCGCAGGCGAATGGGGTATTGGGCGGCGCCGACAGGCCGTCCGGCTGCGCGTTCGTAAAGATGGCAAAGCGGCTGGCCTGGGTTTCGCCGTAAGGGTCCCAGCCAATAAAATCCACCTTGGTCGCCAAGTCCTGCATCGCGCTGACATCCTCGTCATAGCTGGAGAAAGGATCCGCCCAGTTGACCCTGACCCAAACCTGGTAAGGAGACATTTTTACAGCGGCGGCCATTTGGTTGAGATAGACGGCCAGCCGCTGTTTGCAGAAATCCAGGCTGTTGGCATAGGTTCCGGCCGCGAACAACGAATTGCAGAGCGGACAATGGCACCGGTCCGTCGCCGGGTCCGCGTTGAGAATCATGCTCGGCTCGTCTTCTATTTGCACGCCAATCACCACCTGCTGGGTATCGTTTGCCTGCAGGTATTGCATGAGGTTGAAAAGCGCGTTGGCTTCGGCCGCCGCCGTGCTGGCGTATTCCTTGCAGACGGTGTGAACGAAGCCGTCAGGGCCGGCGGTCTGATTGGCTTCCAAGACCCCGTTGCTGCTGACCACCAGGGGATAGGTTCCGCTGTCATTTAACACGTAGCCGGGTTGAATGCTGGTCCCACCGGTGCCGGTGACGTCCGCCCCGAACCACAGCACCTCCATCCGCACGCCGTTGGTGCGGCATTGGTCAATCGCCCATTGAAGATGGATCCAGTTGAACTGGTTCTCGTACGGTTCAATATCGCCCCAATAAATCGGTACTTGCACCACGTTCAGGTCTAAATTTGTGGCCCAGGAAAACAGGTTCAAAGCCGACATTTGCGCATCGGTGTAGCCCGCGTAGTTGCGCCAGGTGTCCACGCGCAACTGGCCCCCGTAAGCCTGAAATGGCTTTCCGTCCACGTAGAGCACCCGCTTGCCATTGGGCAGGGTCTTCACCTGGGAAACGACGGTCACGGCCGGGTTCGTGGCCACGGTATCGTAGATGGCTTTGGTCACGGCGCTGGGGGAGCGCCCGGGGAGCGTGGCGAAAGCCATGAGGGTCAAATTGGTGCCGGCCGGCACGGTGACCCACACATTAGGACTGACGCCCGAAAGAGCGGTTGTTGAATTGGTGGGATTGCTGCCGTCGGTCGTATAGGCAATCGTGGCGCCGGCAGCCGCCGCGAGGTTGACTGCTTGGGCTCCTGAATAAATCCCCGCCGGCGGATTGTTCGTGGGCATGGCGGTGGCCGGAGGGGAAACGGCCAGCGCATACTTGGCGCCGAGATAGAAGGTGATCGCGAGGCGATCCGCCTCCGACAGGACTCCTTGATAAATCATGAGTTCGGCGATTTGGCCGTGAAAATATTCCGCGGCGTTCGCCTGATAACCCAGGGTCCAATTGGTGGACAGGCTGAAGGCGGCTTCCGGCGTGGCGTTGTCATTTTGCGCCCCGTTGAGGTACAGACGGGTCCCTCCGGCCACCGTTCCCGCTGAGGCCGCCGAGAGTATGTAAGCCGTGTTATTGGTAATGCCATTGGTGGAATTGATCACCGCCCAATTGCCGGCACTGCCGTTTTGGACGGCGTATTGCTCCAAATACTGATTGAGGGGCGCATCCATCCATGGGTCGACCGAGTACAGGTATATCGAATTGGAGTTGTTGGCCAGAATCACCTGGACTGCGTGCCAGGTGCTGGTCGTGTTTGGTCCAGCGGTCGCCATCACCGCGAAGGTCGTATAGGAGCTATTGGCCAGGAAGGAGCCCAATGAGTCGGCGAGGTCCAGTCCTTGGCTGGTGCCATTGAATTCCACGGCCGGTTGGCCGTTGAACAGGGGCGCCGCCGCCACATACGTGGGGGCATTCGCCGAACCAATGAGCTGGCTGGTGGCGTTGGCCCCGGCGAAAGGCGACGCCGACTGGTTGGTCCAGACCATGACGGCGCTGCCGCTGGCCGCCGCGATCCCGGCATCCGCCTTCAGCCAAAGCTGCAGGCCGGAATAATCCGGATTCGGAGTGGAGCCGCTCATGACTTGGCCGAACGCGCAGGGTGCGGCCAGGAGGAAGGCAAGGCACAGGTTGAGCTTGAACTTCATGTTGCGCCGGTCCGCTGGGTGACAAACATCCCCGCATCTTCCGTTGCTGGCCATTGGCCAGTCAAACGAAAGACACGGGGAGTTCGCCCGGGGACTCGGGGAAAAAAGCATCAATCTTCAGCCGGCTATTGCGAAAGTCGGAAGAACCGGGCTGGCACGGCCGGATCGTTGGTGGCCGTGACGCCACTGGTATTGCCGCCCGGACAATCCTGCCAGCTCGCCGACGTGAGATTGGTGCATGATTGTAATTTGTACGCGCCCGACCAGGTGAACGTCAAAATCCCCTCGCTTTGCGCAAAGCCCAGCGTCGGCGCCGTTGCCGCCGGCACGCCGATGGCATATTTGGTTCCCAGATAATTGTTAAGGTTCGCAATTTCCGTCGTTGTGAGATTTCCCTCATAAATGAGGACTTCAGCGATTTGGCCTTTATACCACCGGCCGCCGCCGCCGCCGGCTTGTTGCGCTGAGGTGTAATTGGAATCCCAGCCCAGATCCCAGTCTGAATTGAGGTTGAACGCGGCCACCGCCGCGCCCCCGTCCGCTTCCATGCCATTGACGTAGAGTTGTGTTTGACCGCTGCTTGATCCGCTGGAGGTGGCGGCGAGGAGCGTATTGGTGTCACCGAGGTAGGCCGCCGTGGAGATGGTGCCCCAACCATTGGCCGATTGTACCTGGAACGAGTTGCCGTATTGATTTCCCAGCCAACTGCTGCCCGAGGTGGCCAGCGCGATCGTATTCCAATTATTGGCCAAAAGCGCCTGGTAGTAGCCATATTGCGGCCAGGGCCAGGTGCCGTTGGCTTGAATGACGAGGAACAGGGTGTACGAGTCGTTGGCCAGCAGGTTGTCGGCCGCGAGAATATCCAGACCCGAATTCGTGCCATTAAACTCAAGGGCGGGCATCCCGTTGAGGGTGCTGGAAGCGGTCACCAGGGTTGGGCCGGCTCCATAGTCGTCCGTGGTGATGACGCTGTCGGAGGCGTCGCCCACCGCGTTGGTGGAGGTGCACTGGTTGGTCCAGGTGGTCACCGCCGTGCCGTCGCCCGCGCTGGCCACCCCCAGGTCGGCGCGCAGCCAGAGTTGCAGGTTGGTGTAAGCCGGATTCGGGGCGGACCCGGACATGACCTGGGTCCCATTGGCCGTCACGGTTTCGGTGTTGTACGTGGCGCTGGTGACCACGCTGTTGCTGTACTCCGTTTCGGCGGCATAGGCGGTGATCGTAAAGTTCGTCACGCTGGCGGGCACGGCCACGGTCAAGGGGGTGGCTCCGCTGGGTGAGGCCGCGGTCGGCGTCGTGCCGTTGGTGGTGTAATAAATCGTGGCGCCCGAGTCGGCCGTGAGGGTGATGGATTGTGCGCCCACATACGTTCCGGCCGGCGGATAAAAAGTGGGTGTGCTCGCGACCGGCAGGGGGAGGGTAAGGCTGTATCTGGTGCCCAAATAGCTGTTGATGTTAGCCATGTCCGCCTTGGCCAGTGCTCCCTGGTAGACGAGGATTTCGGCGATCTCACCGGAGAACCACCGGCTGGAATTGTTGGGGTCATAACCAATGTACCAGTCGGAACCCAAAGTGAAGGTCGGCATGGCCTCGCCGTTGTCGTTTTGTGTGCCGTTGACGTACAGGTGCGTGCTGCCGGCGGCCGTGCCTGTGGCCACGGCGGTCAAGAGGTAGGGATCGTAGTTGGTGATGCAGCCCGAGGAATCCAAAGTGCTCCAGTCTGGTGACCCGGACTGGATGGCAAATTGGTCATTGTACTGGCTGCCCGTCCACGGATCGACGGCATACAAATAGACCGTGTTGTAATTGTTGCCCATGACCATTTGCAACTCATGCCAAGTCGTGTTGGGGCCGGCATCGTAGAGCATGATAAACACGGTATAGAGGCCGCCGGACAGCAGGTTGGTCGCGTTTCCCGTAAGATCGAGTCCTTCGCTCGCGCCATCAAACGCCAGCGCCGGTTGGCTGTTCAAGACCGTCGAAGCGCTGTCAAAAATTGGTCCATTGCCGGCGCCGATGACGTCGGTGGTGGCGTTGCCCACGGCCGCGGCTGAGACGGCCTGGTTGGTCCAGGCGGTGACCACGGCACCGGCGCCGTCGCAGGCCACCCCCAGGTCGGCGCGGAGCCAAAGTTGAAGAGTGGCATAGGCGGGATTGGGGGCGGAGCCGGACATGACCTGTGCCAATGTCGCCGGCGCGAGGAGGGCCAAGAGGCAGGCCAGCACGAGCGTTCTTTTTGCTACTGTGTTTCTCATATTCATTGTCTTTGCGAATGGAACTGGAATTTTGTTCAAGTTTGCCGCCAGCGATTCATCCGTTGAGACGGCCGGATTCTGGCCAAGGGTCGTGCCACCGCGGCCTGCCCGGGCAGCCAAGGGGGGGCTGCAACGGTGCCACCAAGGTGGCAACCCGGGCGAACGGCCAACAACTTAACGAGCGTAATGGCTCGATTGCCAACGTGACTGACCCTGGCTCTCATGGATGACAGCGGGATTTGCAATGATCATATAATTGCTGCTGAATCTGTCAGCCCCCCCCGAGTGGGGGACCGCCGGGGGGCGGCAAAGCTGGCGAGGTTGCCGGCGCCAGCGCTGGATCTTCCGTCCGGGCGGCGCCGCAAAACTGGTGGAGCCGATTTATCACTCCGAGCGAGACGGCTGGGGGAGGAATTGCTTGGACGGCGCAAACGATCGAGCGCCCGGTTCAACCGTCGTTTAGGCGCTCTTGGCGCTGTAGAATTTCATGGCGGCTTCCGTCCGCGACCGGACATGCAGCTTGTCGTAGATGGATTTGAGGTGGCCGCGGACCGTCTCCAAGGCCAGTCCCAGCGAGGCAGCGATCTCCTTGTTTACGTAGCCCTTGGCCACCAGTGCGAGCACCTCCTCCTCGCGCGGGGAGAGCACCGGCGTGTTGGGCCCGGTCCGCAAAGTGAAAGATTGCACGACCTTCCGGGCGATGTAGCCGGACATGGGCGCGCCGCCCTGGTGAATATCGGCGATGGCCGCGAGAATCTGGTCGGGCGGCGTGCGTTTAAGCAAATATCCCCCGGCGCCCATCGCCAGCGCCTTGAAAATCTTATCATTATCCGTGTAGGCGGTCAGGATCATCACTTGCGTGCTGGCCGCCACTTTCTTGAGCCGATAGGTGCATTCGACGCCGGACATGCCCGGCAGTTTGATATCCATGAGGGCGACATCCGGCGGGCAGCGCGGAATTTCTCGCAGTGCCTCCTCGGCGGAGGTGTAGGCGCCGGCGCAGGTGAATCGGTCGGACGACCGGATCAACTCCGTCAACTGTTGCAGCAGACGAACATCGTCTTCGATGATGGCTACCCTAATGCTCATGGTACTCACGCCGGGACCGGCAATGGCAGGATCAGGCGCACGCTCGTGCCCCGGCCGGCCTGGCTCACTAGCTCTAGTTGCCCGTTCAAATTAACCAACCGCTGGCGCAGGTTGCGCAAGCCGTTGCCTTTTTCGGCACAGGCCGCGGTGTCGAAACCATGCCCGTTGTCCTCCACGACAATACGCAATTGCCGGTCCGTTAACTCCAGTTTTAGCCAGACCTCGGTGGCGGCGGAGTGGCGGACGGCATTATTACACGCTTCCTTGACGGCCAGCAACAGGTGGTGGCGAAATTGCGATGAAACCGGCAGATTCGGGATGTTGGTCGGCACGTCAAACCGGCAACGGATGGGTGTCAGTTGGAAAAACTGCTCGGCGAACTGGACCAGATAATCGGCCACGGATTGCAGCGAGTCGTTTTGCGGATCCACCGACCAGACGATCCCATCGGTAATATCGCTGGTCTCCCGGGCGACTTGGGATGCCTGCCGGAGCGCCTCGGCCAATTGCTCGCGGGTGCTCTCCCGGCTTTCGGCGACGCCTGCCAGCAGGGAGATTTCCGTGAGCCGAACTCCCAGATCGTCGTGCAGATCCTGCGCGATGCGGGTGCGCTCTTCGGCCAGCGCCTGCTCGTGTTTGAGTTGCCGGATTCGCCGTCCGGCCCGGCGACGCTCCCGCTGCACCACCAAACCGGCGATGCTGGCGCACACCGCCATCAAGGACAGGCTGATCACCCATTTCTGCTGCCAGAATGGAACGGGAATGAAGTCCTCAAAAGTGGTGGCGATGACAATGTCGCTGAAGCCCCAGCCTTCGCCCGCGCCGCGATGACAGAGCCGGATTTGATCAAAGGAGGCGTCGGCGTTGAAGCGCGTCACAATGTTGGAGCTCTGCAGAAACTCGTTGGCGCCGGGCGCGAGGTTGGGGTTCAACCAGACGGTCACATGGTCCTCGCCATTCGGCACGTATTCGATCTTAGCGATGATGATTCGCTTGATGGATCGGCGGGGGGCTTCGTGCCGCACCGGGGGATGCTCCGGGTTGGCGCTGCTCAAGTCGATTTCGCCCGGCTGGTTCCCGGGAATATTCAGCGAGGGCGAGAAGGCGCTGTAGCCCCAGGCATCCCAGGCGTTCCCAATGCCCAACTTTTCCGCGCCGTGATAAAACAGCACCAGTCCGGCCAGAAAGTAGTTCCGGTCCGGCTCGAACCGCGTGACGATGTCCGATCGCGGATCCACGCGGAATTTGATGTAAAGCGGGCCGCTCGCGGTGTCATCCCTCGCCCCCAGCGCCCCCTTTAGAATATCCTGGCCCAAGCCGTTGGTGCGGACCCAACTGGGTTGGGAGCGGCTCCACAAGATCGTCGCCTGTGCGGATGCCGCCCACGCCAAGGTCAGCCAGAGACATAACCACCAGCCGAACGGCCACCACGAATTTTGACCGCTCCTGGTTCGCACCCTGGTCGGCGGCGAGTCAGACCCAGGCTCGCGCAGCTCACCAGGCATAACGGGGAATTTTAAAATTGCGTCGCATCAGGTTATTGGTTGGCTCGGTGCGAGCCTACCGCTGGCGCATTCCGGAGACAAGGAGAGATCCCCACCGGTCAGGCCCCCCGGCCAGCAGATTGGAATATTTCGTCCGCAACCCACCGACAAACAACCGCAAGGCGCCGTTAGCCGGGAATCCAGGGATTGCTACCCTGTGACTCAACTTGTGAACGATGCTAACGTGAAAGCAAAATTGCGCTGGGCCGGTTTTTTGGCCGGCGCCGGCTTGGCAATGTGCGTGGTAACCGGCTGCGAACGTGCCGCCGCCACGGCGGAAGCACCCCCGGTGTTTCAACGATCAGGGAGCCTGGTGCTCATCCCGGAAACCTCCACCCTCCGGGCGCGCCTGAAATTTGAGGCCGCGCGCGCGGACCAGTTCCAGGCCCATGCGCTGGCGGATGCTACCGAGGCGCTGATGGAACTTGCCCGGGCCGCCGGATTGGCGGATGTTGCGCTGTGACGGACGGCGACGGCCGAACCGGATTCCTGGTGCCCGACCGGATCAAGGAGCAGCGCATTTTTATATATGATCAACATTTCCCGCTGGCAACACGGACACGATTTTAATGCCGATTTTTCGGCGGCGGAGAAGAATACCCGGCGCGTCCTGCTGCTGACGGCGGTGATGATGGTCGCGGAAATCGGCTTCGGCCTGAAATTCAATTCGCTGGCGCTGTTCGCCGACGGCCTGCATATGGGCACGCATGTGGCCGCCTTTTCGATCACCGTGTTGGCGTATTTTTTTGCCCGCCGGCACGCGACGGACGCACGCTTCAGTTTTGGCACTGGCAAGTTTGGCGTGCTGGGCGGCTTTACCAGCGCGATCATCCTCGGCGGGGTCGGGCTGTTCATGGCGGGCGACTCCATCGCCCGGTTGATTCACCCGCTGCCGATTCAATTTGGCCAAGCCATTCTCGTTGCGTGCCTGGGACTGGTGGTCAACGTGGTGAGCGCGTGGATGTTGAAGGACCAGCCGCACCACCATCACCACCCTGGCGCGGAGTCGCCGGCCCACGGGCACGACGACTTGAATCTCAAGGCGGCCTATTTACATGTGGTGGCCGATGCTGTGACTTCCTTGCTGGCCATCACCGCGCTGCTCGGCGGTTTGTTGCTGGGCTGGAATTGGATGGATGCCGTGATGGGCTTGGTGGGCAGCGCCGTGATTGCTCAATGGTCCTGGTCGCTGGTGGGGCAAACCGCCGGTATTTTGCTGGATCAGGAGCCAGCCGGCAGCGATCTCAACCGGGAAATCCGCCGGGCCATCGGCAACCTGCCGGAAACGGCCATTGCCGACCTGCACATCTGGCAGGTGGGGGCGAACCAGTTTGCCGCCATCCTTTTGTTGGTCGCCCGCGATCCGCAATCACCAGACGCCTACAAGCAACTGCTGGCGGAACATGAAGAACTGGTCCACGTGACCGTGGAAGTGCACCGGTTTGAGGAGGCGGATGTGATGTGCCCGGCTTGATCCTGAAAGTTGGGCGTGTTCGAAGCTGACGAATCAAGTCCGCTATCGTAACCTCCCAGCGACCAAGATATACAAAAATGTCACATCGATCCCTCGCGTTGACGCTCGCTTTTTTCCTGGCCCTCGGGTGCACGTTGCCAGAGGTCCACGGTCAGACCGCCACGAATTCGCCGCCGCTGCCGGTGCGCAAACTCATGGATCTGCCGTTGCGCGACCCATCGATTTGCCGCGGGCCGGATGGCAGGTGGTATCTCACCGGTACGGTGGAGCCGTTCTGGGGCTACAACGAGGGCATCAAGGTTTGGCAATCCAAGGACCTCACCACCTGGGAGCCGCTGGGCTGGGTCTGGAAATATGGCGGCAGCCCGTGGCATGAAAAATACCTCAAAGCCAGGAGGCCTTTGTGGGCACCGGAGATTCATTATTTGAAGGGCACCTTCTGGCTGACGTACAGCATGCCGGGTTGGGATGGAACCGGCAAAACCTCCGGCAGCGGTCTGCTGAAAAGCACGAGCGGCCGGGCCGAGGGACCCTACCAGGATATGCAGCCGGGAGAAAGGATGGGCGATGAGATCGACGCCTCGCTGTTTGAGGATGACGACGGCACCGACTATTTTCTCTGGCACAGCGGCAAGCTGGCGCGCCTGAAGCCCGACCTGAGCGGATTTGCCGAGCCGTATCACTGGCTGCGAACCTCGACCGATGATCCCAATCCCCGCCATCATTCCAGCCTGTGCGAGGGCATCTTCGGCAAAGGCTCGTTCAACCATGTCGGCTTCGAAGGCGCGTTCATGATCAAGGCCAACGGGCGCTATTACCTCGATTGTTCGGAAAATTTTGACGGGCGGTACAGTTGCGCCATTGCCACCTCGACCAATATTTACGGGCCGTACAGCGAGCGCTATGAGGCCATTCCGCATGGCGGGCACAACGTCTTTTTTCAGGATGGGAGCGGCCGCTGGTGGTCCACGTTTTTCGGCAGCGATGACACGGCGCCCTGGCGCGAGCGGCCCGGCATCTTGCCCATCGAATTCGATGCCGCCGGCCGGTTGCGTCCGGCACCGGAGTTGCGGGCCTTTGCTGCCGGATGGCCGGGCGGCGGCACGAATGCGCCCGGGGGAAAATAGGCGGTTAGATATTTTAAGCCGAAGGGGCTTGAGGTCGGCGCGCAGCCAGGACCGAGATGGACATTTTGGCCTGCTCAGTTGGTGCAGCAAGCGGCGGAGGCGGCTCCGTTGGTTTTGGCCGGGGTCTTCTTTTCGTGCAAGTCCTTTTCGATCATTTCGGCGAGCTTTTGTCGCTGATCGTTGTTCAATAACGGTTCGATGCGTTGTTGGCAATTGGTGAAGGCTGCCTTGGTGCGATTCTCTCCCTCCGCCCAAATGGCGTCGACTTGCACCACGGTGTCGTGAACGATGGCGCGGACATCTCCTCGCTGGTCGGGGGTGAGCTTCAGTTGAGCATTGAATTTCTTGAAGATGGAGTTCTCCCATTCCGACTTGGTCTGCATGGGCATCTGTTTCATGCGGGCGATGGTGTGGCTCGCCACTCCTCCGACCAGGACGCCGGCGACGAACACCGAGACCAGGTAAAAAAGTGCTTGGCGTGCGGATTCAATTTTCATGGAAAGGAAAGGCTTTGCGAAAACAGGGTCAGGGAGTCGGGCGTGCTGAGCAGGCTGGTGGTTTCGCTGACCGCAAAAGCGAAGCCCAGGGCCAGGGCCAACAGTCCGCAACTGGTGATGAAAGCGGCGCGGAACACGAAAAGCACCTCCGCGGAGACGGTCTCGAGTGTCGGTTGCCGTCGGGCCATCAACCACAGCGTCGCCGGGGCTGCGGGCGGGGTTTCACTGGTTCGCTGGCGTTCCCGGGCGGCGGCTTGCAGCAGGCGGTCCAACTGGGATTCGATTTTTTTCATGGTTTTGGCTCCTTCGACCACTCCTCCAAAAACTGTCTTGGCATAACCAAGCCCGGAACAAATGCCAGCGGTTCGCCAATCCGGTGCCGCGAGATCTGATCTTTGGCCGGCAATTGGAGGCTTTGGGCCGCGGGTTCGGTGGCCCCGGGCGGAACACACCTGAAAGTGGGGTGGCTAACGTTCATTGGCCGCGTTCGTTTTGCAGCTTGTCGATGATCGTTTTCATTTTCTTCCGGGCTCGGAACGCCAGAAGCCGCACGGCCAGATTGCTCATGCCCATCATGGCGCAGGTCTCGCTGATGGTGCGGCCTTCCAAGTAGAGGAGGTTTACCATGAGGCGCTCCCGGGTTTTCAATTGCCCCAGCAGCGCATTGACCAATTCGGTAGCCGCCATCTGTTGTGGCGGAGAAACATCCCGGTCGGAAGTCGCCAGAAAGTCCAGCATTTGTTCCTGCTCGGCCGTTAGGTCACTCCGTCGCAATTCGGGGCGGCTGTGTTCGTGCCGGTATTGTTTCAGGCAGACGTTGACCGCGATGCGGGAAACCCAGTGCGCCAGCGGTACCCGGCCGGAAAACTGGTCGAGGTTCGCGAACACATTAAGGTAGACCATTTGCATCAGGTCCGATTCCTCGTTTCTCCGCGTGGCGCGCCCGCGAACCACCCGGGCAATGACCGGCCGGAGACTTTGGACCAGGGCGCTGCCGGCGTCCGGATCGCCGGCGAGCACTCGCGACACGGTCTCCAAGTCCGTAGCGGCAGGCTTTCCTGCAGATGAGCCTTCATGCATTCTATGTTCCTCGCGCGTGTGTTTTGTTTCACGCCGTGCAAGGCGAATTGGCCGAGCGCCGGGCGGCGGCGTCAGCGACCATCGGCCCCTGAGAACGGTTGTCCGTCAAAGGTGCTTGAGACAGAGTGTCTTGCGTTTTGGGCGTAACTCCGCGTTGCGCGGCGGCTCCCGGACATGGCCAATCCAGTATCCCCGGATCTGGCGGCCGCCGACCAGTTGGTGCCGGTTGTGGCTTCAAAATGGGAAATTACCGTCGGCGGCTGGCGGCGGCAATTTTTTTTCCACGCGTATTTCGGCGCGCTCGTGGCGATTGAGCCCGGCCACGGTAATGGCTTTGGCTGGTTGCGCCGGGCAGGCGTATTCACAACCGCCGCAGCCAATGCAGATCGACTCGTCCAAGCGAGGCAAGCGGAGGTTGTTGCCATATGGAACGGTGTAGACGGCCTTGGTCGGGCAGTGCTCGGAACAGGCCGCACAATCGGTGCCCTTGGTCTTGACCACGCAGTGATCCAAGTTCAGTTGGGCACCACCAATCCGGGTAAGCTGTTTGTCGGCCAACGCCATTGGGACAATGGCTCCATCCGGGCAAACCTGCCCGCACTCGCGGCAGTCGAAATTACAAAACGCGTGCCGGTAGTCCAGGCGCGGCTTCATGAATCCGGCCAAACCGTATTCGAAGCAAGCCGGCTGTAGCACATGGGTGGGGCAGGTGCTGATGCACAACTGGCAGCCGGTGCAGCGGTCGAGAAAATCCCGGACATTGTTTGCGCCGGGAGGAGCGATGACCGGTCCGAAACGTTCGGAACGGGAAGGGCCAACTGCGTTGGACCAAAATCCGGGGCCGGTGGCGGCAATCAAGGGGGCGCCCTGCGCCAGGAATTCACGCCGGGTGAGGCCGGGTTCATGGGGGGCGATGGCACGGGCGACTGGCGGCTGGGCCGGCGTCGGACGCCGAAAACTAATGCCGTGTTGCCGGCAGATGGCCACGCAATTGAAGCAGCCCACGCAACGGGAAAAATCAATCTGGCGGGCGCGCAGATCAATGCATTGGGCCTTGCAGACCTTCAGGCAATCGCCGCATTTTTGACAGGCCTGTTCATCGATCCGCAGGCGGAACACACTGCGCGAAGCCAGGAGGCCCAGCAGCGTGCCCACCGGGCAGATGGCGTTGCAGTAAATTCGGCCGCGCCAAGCGGCCAGGATGGCGATCAACATCAGCGTGGCGCCCGGCAGCGCCAGCAGGCCCAGACCAGACCAAGGCACATTCACCCGGTAGAGCGCGTCGATGCCTGCGGCATTGGCCGGTCCCACCAATGCGTTGTTGGCCTGGGTGACCAGCGGCCGGAGGAGGCCGGAAACGATCCGCCCGAAGAGGCTGTAAGGGTCGAGCAGGGGGAGGATAAAGGCCGCGCCGCCAAACAGGATGCCGGCCACGCTGGCCCACAGCACGGAGTATCGCAACCAGGGCAACCCGGGGGAAAATCTCAGCCGTCCGGGCGCGCCCCGCGTCAGGCGGGCCAGGCGGGCCAGCACATCCTGGAGAATTCCCAGCGGACAAATTGCCGAACAGTAAACCCGCCCCAACAACAGAGTGATCAGGATCAGGATTACGCCGCCGCCAGCCAGCGACGCGCCTGTCAAGAGCGCCACCCAGGATGGCACGAATTGGAGTGCCGCCAGCCGATGGGAGAACGCCACCGGCACTAATCCACGGAAATCAGCAAAGGCAGCGAACAAACCGCCCAGCATCGCCAGCGCCACCGCCATCCGGGCGAGTCTCAACCAGCCAAGTCTCATGAATTCAGGCCAGCTTGAATTTGCGAACGTCAGCGTGCTCCAAATCGCTGGAACCGATCTTCATCTCCGCGGCCAGCCGTACATGGGTGACTTGATTGATTTCGTAACTCATCAATTTGGCCGAGGCCGCATCCACCAGCACCGGGTCGGTGGACAGGAGCATGGTGCGCATCTCGACACAGTCGTCGGGGGACTTGCCGCGCGGTCCGTTGCGCATCATGGGATGGTAGGCATCCACAATATTCAACGTGGGGCGCTTGAAGGTCAGGAAGTCGGCGATGGTCTGGTGTAAATCGGTCTGATGGTAGAAGCCGCGGTCCCAGATCACGCCCATGAGGTTTTTCATGGCGCAGGTCATGAGGGAACCCTCATGGTTCTTGAGCACGGGCACGTTGAAAAAAACGTCGCTATCCAGCACAAGCGAATGAACCTTGGCGTGCTTCAATTTGACGCCATTGGGAATGGCCACCTCGCGATAAAGTGTCTCGTCCTTGCCGTTGACAATCCGGGCGCCTGCGCTGCGGGCGGCCTCTTCAATCCCGCTGTTTTGGTAGGCGCGCTGCCACTGGTCGCAGGAATTGTCGAACACGCTTACCGACTTGGCCCCGGCGTCGAGGCATGCTTTGACCAAGCGCTGCACGATTTCCGGGTGGGTGTTGGCGCCCTTTTCGGGAACTGCGTCCCAGCCGATGTTGGGCTTGATCAGCACGGTTTGCCCGGGTTTGACAAAAGCCTGGATGCCACCAAGCTCGGCCAATCCCTTGTCCAGCATGGCCGAGCGCGAGCCATCGCGCAGGGCGACCAGCACCGGGCGCGGACCGGCCGGAGCACCGGCAGCGGCGGAATTCGTGGACGAACTTTGCCCAAACAGAGCTTCCACCGGGCAAAGGGCGGCGGTGGCTCCGACGACCAACCCGGTTTGCAAGAAACGACGGCGATTATTATTCATAAAACAGTGCAGAGAGAACAGAAGCGATTTTTCTTAAACTGGCGAGCGAAGGCCAATGGATTGCCAAAGCGTCCAGGGTGCGATTGTTCCGCCCGGGCCCTCAGGGTGACCCGCAGATGGGCGGCGACGCTTTTTTTGACAGACAATCATGATGATTATGATCCGCGGACGGACTTAATGTTTCACGATATTTTGCGGAATCTGGACTGGCCCTTCCGCAGGGGGAACAGACAGCGCGTTTGCCTGATTTGCGTTTTACCACAAATGCTTTGCCATAAACCACCTCGGTAGTAGCTGTCGGCCTCATTGCCGGCCGCCTTCGCACGCGTCACTGACCGCTCGGATTAGCCGGTCAGCGCGAATTCCGGGAGCCTGCATTCCCAGTCGGACAAGAGACTTTGCGGTGGGGCCTGCCGCGACAAGGCGCTGGCGGCAAACCAACTGCCGATACCGGTGACCGCGACCAGTGCCAAGGCGATGACGATGGCGAGAAACAGCTTTTCGTCACCGCCTTGGCGGGATTTGCTGGCTGAACCGCGCGGGGCCATTACTTTTTCAGTTCGGCCACGGCGGCGGCGAACTGTTGTTTGGTTCCCTTTCGTGAGGCGAGATCGCCGAGGCTTTCAAAACATGTAGCTCAAGTTCAACTTGAACAAGGCCGGAGCGACCAACTGGTTGCCGGCGACATGGTCGAAGACCGGTATTTCCACGTCCGCGTAAAGCCGCACCGGGTGCAGGTGCAGTTCGATTCCCGGCGAGAGCAACACGCGGGTGTAACCCGAGTTCACTCCGTTATTACCGCCGTTTGCGCCACCGGCCGCATCGTTGCCCAGATCGCGGGTGCGCTCGGAAACGATGACTTGGGCCAGCGGCGAAATATTCAAGCGGCCGAGCCAGAAACCGTGGTATTCCACCCCGGCGGCGGCATCCAGCTCGAAGCCGGGACGATAATCGGCCTGCGTCAGCACCGGCAAATCAGCCTCCGCCTGCGCGAACCAGCCAAAATTTTGACTTTGTCCAAAGGTTCCCCGGTGAAATCCGCCCAGGAGAATATCCGTGCTGCCGCTCCCAATTTCAGAATCCCGGTCCACATCGTTGTAGGCGTTTTCGTGGGCAAAGCTGCCGGTGGGCAATCGCAATCCGAAGTCGAGCCCACTGGACAAGTCGGGCGAAAACCCGGTGTAGATGGCCTTGAGGCGAATGTCCCCCAGCGAGAACCAGTTGATCGAAGCCACGGTGCCGGCCGGTACGTTGGGATTGGCCGTAACCGTTTTGAAGTTGCGATAGGCAAACGGCAGTTCAGCCTCCACCCCCCAACTGCGGTTGAACATATATTGCAGGCCGGCCGAAATGAAATCGGTCCGGATTTCCTTGTCATCATTGTTCGCCGCGGGTGCTTTGGAACTGTCGCTCCAGTTTTGGTTCTGATCCTGGAACGCGTAACTTAGAAAAGCCGTGCCGCCGGGGCCGTCCGGCAGCATGGAACTGGTGCCCACTTCAAACACGCCGCAACCGCACGCGCATGCCCAGGCGGCTCCCGGCGCCAACATGCCCGCTACCAAACCCCAACCGGCTCTTTTCATCTGCGAATTCATTTTCATATTTTTCATCGTCAAAGTTAAAGGTTGCGAGAACGCGCCACGGCGTCCTCGGATTAAGCAAGTAAAACTGCGCCTACGTCTCACGACGTTGGCCGAAAAAACGGCAATGAATCAGACGTGGCAGCCGCGTGGCGGCGGCAGCGGCGGTGGGAGAGAAAGAGAATCAGCGAAAGTGTCGTGGCTCGTCACAATCTCAAATTGGGCGGGCGGGTGCGGAATCACTTGTTCAACCGCCGGTGGGAATTCCATTTTCAGCACCTGCGAAACCGCCTCGGATTTCTTTTCGGATTTCTTGGCGGCGGCGATCGCCTTGCACAGGGGACAAGGATGCTCGCCATCGAAAGTCTGGGCCACCGCCGTGGATAAGGGTTCGCAACTGAGGTTGGCGGCCATCATCGTCGTCCACGCAATGGTCTGGAGCGCGGCCCAGTGCAAGCCCGTCGAAAGGACGAGCGTGGCGATGACCAGACATTTTCCCCAACGCGCAGACACGACTTTAAAGTAACCTTCAGTTGTTTGGTGACAAGCAAGATATGGCTGCTCATCAATATTTCTGGCGACCAAGGCCCGCAAATGCTTGATTTCTCCATTCCCGTCGTGTGGCGGGGGGCGGCTGCGAGCTGCGGAGACCCTCCAAAGCGACGACGGATATCTGTCATTCGCCCTAAAAAGTAGTTCCCCTGTTCGCCAGTCCGCCTTATGATAGGGCTGTGATCCGAAACGATTGGCCATGAACGGTGGTTCGCGCCACCGCCAAGCCGGGCCAAACCGGCTTGACAACGTTGTTCGGAAAATCGATAAGGTGTATAGTTCTTTGAATGCGGCACAACATGTGGTGTGTCGCTAGGTGAGCAAGTGCTTCAAACCACGGTTTGAAGAGAATAGGGAAGCGGGTGTGAATCCCGCACGGTAGCGCCGCTGTAACGAGTGACGAACGCTTCACGAGCCACTGCATTTTTGATGCGGTAAGGCGAAGCTGGTAGGACGATCTCGAAGTCAGAAGACCTGCTTGTTCATGCTCATCAAGTCCTGCGTCATGTGGTGCGGGCAACTGTCTCGCCAAAGACAGGATGAGGGAAACGTCGAACGGCATTGGCCCGTCTTCACTCCCTCGTGAGTGGCTGCTGGAATTTTTCCGGCGCCGCCCGCGGGTGATTTCCCTCCACAGTGAAATGCGGCGTGGCGGCCGCAAGACGAAATCACCAGACATGTTGTACGAGCAACTCGACGGCCAGCTCCGGTTGGCGCAATTGGACCCGCTGCAAGGGCGGCAGTTTTCCGTCCGTAAACGCGATGGGCGCATTGCCGCCTTCCGCGAATCCCGCATCCTGCTGGCCATCGAAGCCGCTTTCAAGGCCGACGCAGGCCTGTCGACCGACCAGGCCCTGTCATCTGAATCCCAAGCCGCTGCCATTCGCGTGACGAATGCCGTGGTGCAGGCGGTGATGTCGCGGGCGGTGAAAGGCGAAGCGCTGGAAATCGAGTCCATTCAGGATCTGGTTGAGGCGCGGTTGATGGAAGCGGGGCATCATCGCGTGGCCAAGCGCTACATCCTCTTTCGCGAAGACCGCCGCAAGGCCCGGCTGGCGCGCGATCTCGGCGAACCGCTGGTACCCAGCGTCTCCTCGGTGGACGAATACCTGAGCGCCGCGGACTGGCGCGTGAACGCCAATGCCAACCAGGGCTATTCGCTCGGCGGCCTCATCCTCAACGTGGCGGGCAAGGTCACGGCCAACTACTGGCTGCATCACGTTTACGGCGGGGAGATCGAGCGGGCGCATCGCGAGGGCGATTTTCACATTCACGACCTGGACATGCTGGCCGGTTATTGCGCCGGTTGGTCCCTCCGGCAATTGTTATGGGAGGGCTTCAACGGCGTGCCGAACAAGGTCGAGGCCGGGCCCGCCAAGCATTTGCGGACGGCGCTGGGGCAGATGGTTAATTTTCTCGGCACGCTCCAGAATGAATGGGCGGGGGCGCAAGCCTTCAGTTCCGTGGACACTTATCTGGCGCCGTTCGTGCGCCAGGATGGGCTGGCGTATGCCGAAATCCGCCAGTGTTTCCAGGAATTCATCTACAACCTCAATGTCCCGTCGCGCTGGGGCACGCAGACACCGTTCACCAATTTGACGTTTGACTGGGTTTGCCCGGCCGATTTGCGCGCCCAGCAGCCGGTCATCGGCGGCCGGGAGATGCCCTTTTGCTACGGCGAGTTGCAGCCGGAGATGGACCTCATCAATCGGGCATTCATCGAAGTGATGACCGCGGGCGATACGAAGGGCCGGCTGTTCACCTTCCCCATTCCCACCTACAACATCACCGCGGATTTTGCCTGGGATCATCCCAACACCGAACGGCTGTTCGACATGACGGCAAAATACGGGTTGCCATACTTCCAGAACTTCATCAACTCCGAATTGCAGCCGGGAATGGTGCGTTCGATGTGCTGCCGCCTGCAACTCGATTTGCGCGAGTTGCTCAAGCGCGGCAACGGTCTGTTCGGCTCGGCGGAGCAAACCGGCTCCGTGGGCGTGGTCACGCTCAACTGCGCGCGGCTCGGCTATAAATTCCGGGGCGACGAAGCGCGGCTGTTTGCGGAGTTGGACCGGTTGTTGGAGCTGGCCAAGCAAAGCCTCGAAGTGAAGCGCCGCGTGGTCCAGGAGCGCATGAACGCCGGGTTGTATCCCTTTACCAAGCGTTATTTGGGGACGCTGCGAAACCATTTCAGCACGATTGGTGTGAATGGCATCAACGAATGCATTCGCAATTTCACCGCGGACCGCGAGAACATTGCCTCGGAAGCCGGCGCTGCCTTTGGACTCCGTATGCTGGACCGTCTCCGCGAACGGATGGTGGCCTTCCAGCAGGACAGCGGGCATTTGTATAACTTGGAAGCCACCCCGGCGGAAGGCACCACCTACCGCTTTGCCCGCGAGGACCGGAAACGCTTCCCTGAGATCCTCCAGGCGGGCACGGCCGACGCGCCGTATTACACCAACTCCTCGCAGTTGCCCGCTGGCGAGACGGATGACCCCTTCGCCGCAATGGAGCATCAGGAACCTTTTCAGCAGCGTTACACCGGCGGCACGGTCTTCCATCTTTACATGGGGGAACGCATCTCCAGCGCCCGGGCCTGCAAGGAACTCGTGCGCCGCGCGCTCACGCGCTTTCGCATTCCCTACCTCACCATCACGCCCACCTTTTCGATCTGTCCGCAACACGGTTATCTCGCGGGCGAGCACCAGTCCTGTCCCCAGTGCGAGCCGCGGAAACAGCCGTGCGAAATCTGGACCCGCGTGATGGGCTACTACCGCCCGGTCTCGCAGTTTAACCGCGGCAAACAAAGCGAATTTCAGGAGCGCCGTTTCTTCGTGGAGTCGTCCGAAGCCGGCGCCCCAGGGCAACTCGTGGCCATGAAATAGGAGACTCATGCGAATCCCCCTCAACCACTATCCGCAAAGACGATGCGTGGGCGGTCAGCCCCCCGCTGGGTGTGGGCGATCGGATCGCCCGGCCTGGAAACGACAAAATAAAAAGGATTAATGATCGAAACCTCACCATTGGCAAATCCGGCCGTCATTCAAGGCGGCATGGGGTTTAATATCTCCACGTGGCATTTGGCGCGGAGTGTTGCCTTGCGCGGCGGTCTGGGCACGGTCTCCGGCGTGGCGCTCGAACGGGTGCTGCCCATCATCCTGCAAAGCGGGGATGTGGGGGGGCACTTCCGCCGCGCGCTCGCGCATTTCCCTTATCCGCACATTGCGGCGGAGGTCCTGAAGACTTACTTCATCGAGCCGGACGACCAACGCAAACAGCTCGCGGGCATTCCCGTCTTCCAAGTGGAGCCGTCACCGATGTTTATCAAGTTGAGCATCTGTGCGAACTTTGCCGCGATCTGGTTGGCCAAGGAAGGTCACAGCCGGCCCGTCAGCATCAATTATCTGGAGAAGATCCCGCCGCATATCTACGCCATTTGGGGCGCGATGTTGGCCGGCGTGGATTACATCACGGTGGGCGCCGGTATTCCATTCCAGATTCCGGAAATCATCAACGCGATCCTCGAAGGCCGGCCGGTGAAATATCGTATTCCAGTTGAAGGCGGCAAGGTCGGTTATACGATCACGTTTGAGCCCGAGGCATTCTTGGGCGGCAAGCCGCCGCCCATGAAAAAACCGCGGTTTCTGCCCATCATCTCCTCGAATGCCCTGGCTGGCATCCTGTTGAAGAAACTGCCCGCAGGCAGCATCCACGGCTTTGTCATCGAAGAGCCGACCGCCGGCGGGCACAACGCCCCCCCCCGCGGTCCCTTGGTGTTGAACGGAGAAGGCGAGCCAATCTATGGCGCCAGAGACGCGGTGAAATACAGCGAGTTGGCTGACTTGGGCCTTCCGTTTTGGATCGGCGGTTCCAAAGCCTCGCCCGAAATGCTCGCGTGGGCTTGTTCGGCGGAGGTGCGTGCCGCCGGCATTCAAGTGGGCACCGCCTTCGCGCTGAGCGAAGAGTCAGGGATGGATCCGGTCTGGCGAAAGCTGGTGCGGGAGCTGGGCTTTACCCGCCAGTTGCGAGTCAAAACGGACAACGTGGCGTCGCCCGCCGGGTTTCCGTTCAAGGTGGCCCCCGTGCCGGGCACCATCTTCGAGTCGGCCAGGTATCTCGAACGAGAAAGGGCCTGCCAACATCGGGTCTTGGTCAGCCTCTACGAGAAGCTGGACGGGTCCATCGGATATCGCTGTCCGGCCGAGCCGGTCTTGGCGTATGTGACCAAAGGTGGCAAACTGGAGGATACCGTTGGTCGGCGTTGCCTTTGCAGCCACCTGTTGGCGGCGGCCGGACTGGGCATGCCCGCCGACGCCGACAGCGAGAAAGAAGTTCCGATCATCACGCTGGGCGATGATGTCGAAAGGCTGATGCCGCTGCTAATGCACCATGCCACCGATATCTACCATGTGGATGACGTGTTTAATTATTTGGGGTGCTGATGAACTTTTGTTTGGCCAGGAGATGCGGAAAGGTCTCCGCCCGGCGCAGTGGCGCGGGGTGCAAGGCCAATCGGCGCGGTCAGGGGCGCGTGCCTGGCACGCCTCGGATCAATTTGTGGCGTTGAAATAAATGACCAGCCTGAGTGGCAGCCAGGGGGCGGGTTCATGTCTGCCCAGCAATGCCGGAGCCGGCCTTTCGCCAGTGGTTGATGCTCCGGCGGTGGCCGTGCTCTGCGACCTCATTCCCGTGGCCGGCGTCGTGCCGCTGACCACGTTGGATTTCCCCGGTCGGCTGGCACTGGTGGTGTTCACCCAGGGTTGTGTGTGGCATTGCCCCTATTGCCACAATGCCGGCATGCGTCCGCGGACCGCGCCGACCGCTTGGTGCTGGCGCCAGGTCTGCGAGTTGCTCGATCGACGCCGGGGACTCCTGGAAGCGGTGGTCTTTAGCGGTGGCGAGCCCACGCTGCACCCCGGATTGGAAACCGCCCTCCGCACGGTGCGGGCCAAAGGCTTTTTGACGGGCCTCCATACAGCCGGCATTTTCCCCGAGCACCTGCAGCGACTCTTGCCGCTGCTGGACTGGGTGGGCCTCGATATCAAGGCGCCGTTTGACGAACGCTACCCCCGGCTCACCGGCGACAGTCGGAGCGCGATCAAAGCCAGCGCGAGCCTGGACCTGCTGCTCGCGGCGGCAAACCCCTTTCAATTGCGCACCACGGTCACGGACGACTTGCCCGGCGAACGGATTTTTGAAGAAGTGCGTGCCGGGCTCCGGCATCGCGGCGCTCCCGAACCGGTGAGGCAATCGGCGCGCTCCGTCAGTCTTCACCCCGCTTCCCAAACTCTCCTATGATGCTCAATGATTCGCAAATCGCCCGGCTTGCCCGCCAAGGCATGATCCGGCCCTTTACGTCAAAACTGGTGCGACGGGTCGCCGATCGCGCGGTCCTCTCCTACGGTCTGTGCAGCTTCGGCTACGACCTGCGCCTCTCGCCCAAGGAATTCAAGATCTTCCGCCATGTGCCGGGGCGGGTGGTGGATCCTAAGAATTTTTCACCCGCCAGTCTTGAGCCCGCCCAGCTTCACCGGGATGCTTGTGGCAGTTATTTCATCCTGCCGGGGCGCAGCTATGGGCTCGGGGTGGCGATCGAGTGCCTGCACTTGCCGGAAAACGTGAGCGCCCTCTGCCTCGGGAAAAGCACCTATGCCCGTTGCGGCATCATTGCCAATGTCACTCCCGCCGAAGCTGGCTGGCAGGGCCATCTGACGCTGGAATTTTCCAACAGCAGCGCTGCCGATTGCCGCATCTACGCCGGCGAAGGCATCGTGCAAATGGTGTTCTTTCAGGGCGAAGCCTGCCAGACCAGCTACTCGGCGCGGGCTGGTAAATACCAAAAGCAAACCGGCCGCATCACGTTGCCGCGCGTTTGAAGCGGCCGCCAACTCAATGCTCCAGCATCCGATATTTTTTACTTGGAAAGGTTTCTGCCTTTAATTAAGGTTGCGCTTCGTTCTTTGTAAACGGCGAACAAGTGTTCGCTCCAAATGCAGTCAAATGTCAGGGAACCCGGTGAGAATCCGGGACGGTTGCGCCACTGTAACGGCTACGAATTCCTATGCCACTGTTTGCGAAAACGGGAAGGCGGAATGAGGTTTGAGGCCGAAGTCAGGATACCGGTTTGATTGTGCTCGTCGCGGCCAGGGATTTTCCCCGGCCAGCTTCTCCGCAAAGAGAAGGATGAGACCAGTCCGGCCAAACTGTTTTTGGGCGGCTCGTCGAATTTCCTCCATTCCTCGTTTGCGAAGTCTGGAGGTTTTTTATTTTCAGGCTTCGCGCTGGTCTCTCAACCAAAATTGTTCCGTCATTTTTTTGGCGGTACAAAAATGAAAGATCAGCATAATGAAAAATGTTCGTTTCGGGCTGGCGTTGGCCGGCTTGTTTGTCGTTCCCCTACTCACCCACGCACAGTATGCGGATGCGGTGGTTTCCTACAATTCCGGCACCGGCTATGCCGCGGGTTACACCACTGCCAGCGCTGCGCTCGGTGCTCCGGCCTCGGGCGCCTCGGTCACACCCTTTGCCCCGCCCTATTCCAAAAGCCAGATTGTATCCATCGGGGCGGGCGGTGAAATCACCCTGCAGCTCAGTACCCCGATCGTGAATGATCCAGCCGACCCTTACGGCATTAACTTCATCCTCTTTGCCAACGAGTTTTTCGTTGAAGGCAGCGGCGGGGTCGTCAGCGGACTCTACAATCACACCGCCGCGAGTTCCATTACCGTGCTCGTCAGCTCTGATGATTCGACTTGGTACACGCTCAATCCCTCGCTGGCACCGCAAGCCGGCTCACTGTATCCCACCTCCGGCAATGGCAATCCTCAAATTGCGGTCAACCCATCGCTGACCTTGGCCAGTTTCACCGGGCAAAACCTGGCCGGGATCACGTCCCTTTACAACGGTTCGGCGGGCGGTACGGGCTATGATTTGGCTTGGGCGCTCGATGGCAATGGCAACAGCGTGGATTTGGCAAGCGCGGACTATGTCCAAATCGATGTGGAACGCGGTGTGCTGGATTTGGATGCGGTTTCAGTCGTTCCGGAACCCGCTACCGGGGTGCTCCTGGTTTTAGGCGGGCTGGTTGCTGTCTGTTACCGGCGAAAGGTGGCGGTCCAAAAGATGGCCGTCACAGCCAGTCTTGCGGTTGCGATTTTGCTCATCGGTGGCACAGCACAGGCCATTTCGCTGGATGACGTCCAAGTCTGGACCGGTTCCGGCACCAATCGCGCCGCACTGGTCATCGAATGGAGCGTGCCCCAATCGTTTGCCAATGCCACCGTGCCCGTGGCGGATAAAACACTGGTGTGGGGCTATCGTTTCAGCGGCACGGCCACGGGGACGGAAATGCTAAATGCCGTCATCACCGCCGACCCCAAACTCTACGTCGTCGAAGATAATTCATACGGCACGTTTGTTACCGGGATCGGTTACAATTTGAATGCCAATGGACTGATCGGCATCACCGACGGAACCAGCACCAACTACATCACCAACGGGATTCTGACGACGGCGACGGTAGACATTGACTCAGCCCAGGCCGTCAACGGCGGGGACCTATACTGGGGCGGTCTATATGGACCGAATTGGGAGCTATGGAATGAAACCAACGACGCCGGCGGCTTTTGGTCATCGCCGAACCGCGGCACGAATAGTTATTGGACGCCGACCGACACCGTCTACTTTGCCGCCGGTTATCATGGCCAATGGGCGTTCGCACAAGCTGGCTTGGATGACTTGCCGCTCACGAACGGTTCGTGGATTGGGTTTTCCGTGGCGGCGGGCGAATATGAATCGGTCACAAATGCGCCTTACAATCTCCATAAACATGCGCCGCCGTCGCCTGATGGCACCTATGTGGCCTACGTCGGCAACACCAATGATTTTGCCATGCAAATCACCAGCACCAATAATATCGATGCCGCCGCACCGTATAACAACCCGGCCGCGGTGTTGGGCCGCCCCACTTTGCAGTTTCTTGACCCCTACGACGGGGGTGTCACCGACCGGGTTTCCATTATTGATGATCCCTACAATGTGACGCCAGCCGGCAGCGATGTGATCACCGAAATCAAAAGCGGCGGGCAAATCACCGTGCAACTCGGCCGTAGAGTTTATGACGACCCCAACAATCCTTACGGGCTCGACCTGATCATTTATGGCAACTCGTTCTTTGTGGCCTCAGGCTTTTCGGGCGGAAGCATCAGTGACGGAACAGATTTGAATACAGCCGTGATAGGCGACGGCATGGCTGGGATTTATGGCCATCCCACCACGGTTTCTGTCAGTCAGGACGGCACCAACTGGTACACTTACGGTACCACCTCGGTGCTGATTCCCGACAATGCCTATCGCTGGGACGACACCAACGCTTCCTGGACGGACGAGCAAACGAATCCCACCAAACCCCTCAACCCCGCAATCAACCTTCCGGATCGCGGCACGGTGGCGGGCGCCTTGGATCAATTCATCGGCTCTGCGGGTGGCACCGCTTACGATTTGAAGCAGTCCGGTTTGCCCTGGATTCAATATGTCCAGATTCAGCCCGGCGCCGGCACCTATACCGTCATTGACGCCATTGCGGCCGTAAAGCCGGTGGTGGTGGGCGATGCGCTATCCATTACCCCGGACAATCTCGCGGCCGGAATCACCAATCTGTATTTCCAAAATCCCACTGATCCAAGCGAGAACCTCATTTCCCTGAGTTTTGACTCCGTCAGCACCAATGCCCGGATCAGCACGGTGGCCCTGAGCGAATTTTCAGCCTATGCGCCCGTCATCGGCAATGTTTCCAGCGCCTATAAAATTGCGCTGAAGCCCATTTCAGGCGCCGGCCCCGTAAATTATCTTGCCGACGTCGGATTGCGCACGGGAGCCAGCTACACGGGCTCCGGTGGCGATTTGCGCGTCTATCAATGGAGCGGTACAAACTGGAGCTCGCAACCTTTCACCTTCAATCCCTCCAACGATGAGGTCCTGGTGACCGGCGTGACCGATTTTTCCACCGTGGTCGTATCACAAATCATTCCACCGCAATTGGCCGTCCACAGCAACACGAACGGCTTTGCCATCCAGTACACGCCCGTGGTGAACTGCGCGCATATTCTGGAGCGTTCCACCGACTTTGTGACCTGGACTCCCATCTGCACCAACACGCCGGGCAGTACGCAGCCGGTCACGGTGCAAGAGCCGAATGCGACGGCCGGCATGGCGTTTTACCGTGTGCTTTTGAATCCTTAATGAACCGACACTGGCCATTGTCAGGTGACGCGAACTGCGGTCAACCGCGGAACGGAGTTCTTGTCGCCCGTCACTCTTCGCCTGGCCGGCGGCGGGCCTTTACCCTGATCGAACTGCTCGTCGTCATCGCCATCATCGCCATTTTGGCATCGATGCTCTTGCCCGCCTTGGCCAATTCCAAGGCGGCGGCGAAACGGATCCAATGTTTGGGCAACTTGCGGCAGATGGG
>CAYTJG010000027.1:0-6289 GCA_964437865.1 uncultured Bifidobacteriaceae bacterium
AACGCGACGGTGACGGTGAATCTCCAGCGCGCGGTGCGGCAGGGGAATTATTTCTGGGACGAATTGGCTGCTAACAACAGCGGTTCGTCGCTGTACCTTTCGCTGACGAACTTGGCGGTATTAAACAATGGCACGAACGCGGACATCATCGCCACGAACATTGGGAACGTGTTTCTGCCGCAAACTCCGGAAGTGTTTGGCTACGATGCGGATGGAAACATGACGAACAGTGGCCGTTGGACGATCACATGGGATGCGGAGAACCGCGCGATCTCATTCGCCAGCCTCGCCAGCGCGCCATTGGCCTCACAAAAGAAGGTGGATTGCACCTACGATTTTCAAGGCCGCCGGATCCAGAAGATTGTGTCGACGAGCAGCGGTTCGGCGTGGATTCCGATATCCACCAACAGATTCGTTTACGACGGCTGGAATCTGATTGCCATCCTCAATCCGCAATCGGCCGTTGTCCAGTCTTACACGTGGGGAAACGATCTTTCGGAGACACAGCAAGGAGCGGGAGGAGTGGGTGGCTTGTTGGGGGTAAACTATCAAGGAAATGTCCCGACAAATTGCGTCCCAGCATTTGATGGCAACGGCAATCTTGCCGCGCTTGTCAACGTGGCGAACGGTTCGATTTTAGCTTCCTACGAATATGGCCCCTTCGGTGAAGTCATCCGCTGCACCGGGCCGATGGCCAAGGCCAATCCGATACGGTTTTCGACCAAATATGACGATGATGAAACGGGGCTCTGCTACTATGGCTATCGGTATTATGGTCCGGGCACTGGAAGGTGGCTAAGTCGAGACCCGGTTCAGGAATCCAGCGGTTTTAATATTTATAGTTATGTTGAGGATGCCTCAGTGAATTCGGTTGACTTTCTTGGTCTACAACAGAATTTTGGGTTTCCTGGTGCTCCATATTTTGGTCAAGATGTTGCAACTTATGTTGAGGAAAATCTGGCTTTGCAAAATTCAGGTTACGGCTATTCACAAGCGCTGCTCGGATGGCCATTCAACGTTGTCAGACCGCCGGTGCCAACAAGTTCGAATCCTGGAAGTGCGACAGATTATGGTTGGAAATGGCTTTACGGTTATGCTCCAGAGGCAACCTTTGGACAAGATAGCCAATGGACAAAGGAGATGCAAAAATCCAAGGTAGTAAAGTTAGATCGCAAACGGATGGTTGATGCTTTAAACACATATTGCTCTTGCTATAAGTTTCCATTGCTCACGGCTGCCAATGATTCTGTGGTCGTTCCTCTTGCAGGAGAACTAAGTGAAATTACACCGTTAAAATATGCATTTTGGCAATTCCCACATGATATGGTTTTGAATTCCACTGCCGCCTTTATCGGGAGCTTTTCGCAAGGGAATATGACCGCCACCAAAATTAGTTGTGTTGGAAAAACTGCGAATGTGCATTTTCATGCCATAAATATATCAGGGTGGTCATCTGCTACTCATTTACCGCCAATTGGCGGCGGATATGGGGCGTCAATCCTTCCAGACAATTTTTTTGGCCCGTTCGGTTATGGGCACAACACAACGCAAACATTTGACTGGGATGAAGAGCTATCATTTTAGATTGGTCATAATTTGGGGGACGTTTGTATTGGCTACGGCTTATTTGTGGGTCGGCTGTGGGCCGTATAATGCAGATCAAGTTGCTGGACGTTATGTCCGTAATTATCGCGGAGTCATCGATTCTATATCGATAGACATTAACGGACGATTTAGACAAGATATAATATATACGAATGGAGGACAGTGGTTTATAACTGGATCTTGGAAGGTAATCAATAGGGCTATTCAATTCAATGAGTTTTACCTGTCATATGACGACGAGAAAAATGAAACCCGAATGCCCCCTCTGCGTGTTTATAGTTGTGTTTTCGTGGTCAATCGGTACGAGCTGACACGGACAACGTTGCAACCAAACTGGATCAAGCAATAATAAGTTGCTTATAGAACTTGCAAGCTAAGCATAGTGCAAGTGTTGGTCCTATGGTTCTAGGAACACGGTAAAATGCCATTGACTTGGGTCGAGAGGCACCGTCAAAATTGAATTACGCGAGCCAACCATAGCACCTATAATGCCAACGAGAAATAAACGCTGGAACGGGTGAGCCTTCCCAAGCCGCCAGAATTGGATGCCCAATCAAGGCTGTTCGCTGGTGCGAAAGTGGCCTCGGCTATGAACGCTTCTCAAAACGAAGCAAAGCTCGCCTACACCAAACTAAACCGCCAACTCCGAAATTTTCGCGAGCAGGTCAGCTTGCCCACGTCGTAGTACTTGTTCGCACGCCATAGCACAAGCGACGGCGGCTCCCGGTCAACCAAGGGTGTGGTATAAGCTGTTTCACCCACCGCACCCGGTTCCTCCTTCGCGCAAGGCTTCGGCGGGACAAGTCGCTTTCGGTCATGGCGGCGGCCATTCCAGCTATGTCGCGTTCAAAAATAGGCAAGTCAACAATCATTTGGACGAAAAAGCCTGAAAAAAGGAATTGTTCCCTGGGGGCAAAATGCGCACCATCGGTCTTGTGACCGGGACCGTCTCAGCTTCGCCTTTTAGCTGTTGCCACGACCGCCAGAGAAGGCGGCCAGGACATTGCCGGCGTATTTTCCGAAAATCCCACTATTCAGATAAGCGGCCATATTGTCTTTCCAGCAAACGAGTTCCGGCAAAGGCGCGCACTACCAACGAAGGCCCCTTCGGAGAAGTCATTCGTGCCACGGGGCAAATGGCCAAGGCCACCCCCTTCCGGTTCTCGACCAAATACCAGGATGACGAAACAGGGCTCAACTACTATGGATATCGGTATTATGATTCGAGCGCTGGAAGATGGTTGGGCAGAGACTCAATGGAGGAGGACGGCGGTTGCAATTTGTATGCCGCATGTGGTAATGACACAATTGATATCGTTGACCTGTTGGGGTTGCGTGATCTCTCACCACAAGAAATAGACGTTTTGGACAAACTCCAAAAGTTAGCAGACGGCGCTAAAACAGGAAACAATGCAGATCCAGAATTTTCAAAGGCACTGACTGCGACGATCACAGTTATCAAGCATCTAATTTATTCAGTAAAAGGGCCAGCTGATCCGGCAGAACTTCGAATCGGGATGAGCGCTCTGAAAATCTGGGCTGATCCGGCAAAAGCCAAAATTTACGCACATACTACAGAGAAGAGCACAGTAACATGTAATAAATATGTTGCTGATGTTGTCTCTGATGCAGGCTTTGATGCTACTATTTTTTCATTTACCCATTTGTGGCACCCGGCTGGAACTCCAGACTGGCATGATTCCAAAGCCCTCCCGTCTTTTAAGGTAAAATGGATTATCAGGCCGATTAAATTTGGTCCCAAAGACGGTGGACATGTAGCTGTCGAATGGGAGCAGCCAATGGAAGGAAAAGGTGAGGGGCGAACACCTCAATTAGGGGATATAATATCTTATCCAGGGCATGTTGGTGTTTACCTCGGGCGCAAGTTATATATTAGTTCCACAACGTGGTCCTTCAGGAAGGATTTGCAAGGCATAGATGTGGTAATACACTTCACGAATGACAATCAGGAACAAATTTATCGTTCGCCTGATCAATAATCTATGTGTTTTCCGTTTGCCAAAAAACGACCACTGATTGCAACCAGCACCTGTCTTGCCGTGCTGTTGGCGGTTGGATGCAATTCAACCATAAAACATCAGGCAAACAAGATCGAGTCGGTACACGCGGCGAAGTTTATTGAATGCCACATTGATTTCTATTCTGATAAATTGCGGATAGGCATGCCGAGGCAAACAGTACTTTCATATTTGCCAAAGCCGCAGAACACGAATACAGAGAATGTATGTGTCTGGGTAGATAAATCTACTGAAGCCGTTGTGACTCAGGATCGCTTCGATTGGCAATGGCTACAGCCTACCAGGGGTGGCTACTTTCTGGTTTTTGTGAACGACAAGCTTGTCACTCCGTTGTGCGCAAATGCGGCTTTTGATCCTTGGCAGGCTCTTGATCGCTATGCGGGGATGACGAAAAATCAAATCCAAGAAATTTTGGGTCCCGAAGCGACAAAATAGAACTTACGCGCCAGCCATTGGCACCTGCGGTCACCCTGTTGCCAAGACTTGCCGATTTCGCTTCCCCTTAACAGAGCTGCGCCGCGAAACTAGGCCGATCTTCCGCCAGGGTTTTGGTAAAATGGTCAGACTATAACATTGCCTTTTTGGGGGTGCTTCCGGACGGATGATTTTCCCTTCACCTTCCTCATGAGATAGCGCTGAAAGGGGGCAACCCAGAATGGCGCTTAGATAGTACAAGAGGTTGGTTTACTATGTATTGAGAATCCATTTAGACCGCGCCTACGGCGCTGGGGGGGCTGTTCGTTTCGCGGCGTAGTTGACGGAGGAGGCCGGGTTCAAAATCACGTCTCAGCGGCCGAGGACGGCCGCGCTCCCGGGGCGCTTCGCAGAGACGCGGCCGTCCGGAAAATAATTTTCAGGTTGGACAGTCTTTGTCCAACCAGCCGCGGCAAAATGTCAGCCAGAAACGATCTATGAAAACTGAAATGGTTCTCTTCGAGGCCGTCAGGCCGCATGCGGCCGCGGTGGACACCGCGGAATTACTCGCGCAAATTGAAGCCGTCATCAAAAAGCACGTCGTGCTGAGCGATCATTCGGCGGCGGCGCTCGCCGTCTGGGTGCTGCATACCTACACCTTTGATTTGCGCGATACCGTGGCCTACGTGGCCATCGAGTCGCCCGAAAAGCGCTGTGGCAAAACCACCCTCCTCTCGGTGCTGGCGGCCATGGCCTGCAAGCCGTTGATTGCCTCGAATATCACGGCGGCCGCCCTCTTTCGCGCCATTGACACCTGCCGCCCGACCCTGTTCATTGACGAGGCGGACACTTTCCTCGCCGGCAACGGCACGCTGCGCGGCCTCATCAATGCCGGCAATACCTGGCGCACGGCGTATGTCCTGCGC
Organism: uncultured Bifidobacteriaceae bacterium; assembly: GCA_964437865.1. Classification (GTDB taxonomy): domain Bacteria; phylum Verrucomicrobiota; class Verrucomicrobiia; order Limisphaerales; family UBA11358; genus UBA11358. Next base: position 4,985 of record CAYTJG010000027.1, read on the forward strand.
TTGTCGCGCTCCCGACAAAGTCGCGGCCGCCGGACGCTGGAAAACAGCGAACCCGGCTTGAAAAGGTATAGCTGCTGGTGCCCCAAAGTCATCGCCATGATCGGCCGCGCGCCCGATACCATCGCCGACCGCTCCATCGTGGTGCCCATGGCCCGCAAACTCGTGACCGAAACGTGCGCCCCTCTGGCCGAGTTGAACACGGCGGAGATCAAATCAAAATGCGCGCGCTTCGCCCTGGATGCCGGACCGGCCATCGCCCAATCCGCGAAATTCCGCGGGGAGGGTTTGAACGACCGGGCGGCGGACACCTTTGACCCGCTCTACGTCATCACGCGGCTGGCGGGAGCGGAATGGGAAGCCAAACTCCACGCCGCCGCCCTCGCCCTCACGGCTCCGCCGCAGGCCCAAAACTCCGGGGCGGAGTTGCTGCTGGACGTGTTTGCCCTTTTCATGCGGTCCGGTCGCGAAAAAATCTTCAGCCGCGACCTGGTGAGCGCGTTGCGCGAGGGCGGCTGTGGCCTGCGGTCGCCGACCTTGAGGTCTTCGCCCATCAACGAATATGGAATTTCCCAAATCCTGCACCCTTATGGCATCAAGCCCTCGACAATTAGAATCGGCAAGGAAGTTAACCGGGGATACGTCCGTGCCGAGTTCCGCGAGGCCCTGAGGCGTTACGTCCCCAAGACCGATGTCTGGGCGCGGATTGAAGAGATTAACCACCATGCAGAGCTTCAAGCCGAAGCCGGTGCCGAGGCAGAAAAGGAGGCGGCTGCGAGGGAGCCGGTGCCGGCTGGAACTCCGCAAAATGAAGTCCTGAAAGCGTCGGCAGCGGCGGCTATTCCACGCACGCAAGAAACCGGCGCCCTCAACCATGGCGCTGCGGAGTGCCGGGGTGGACAGACGCCGAACGCCTGAGATGCTCCGCCCGGTTTTTGGCGAGCCGGGAAGATTCCAGACGCCATCGGAGGCCCTTAGCTGCTGAAAATCAATTGTTTGCGCAATTCTGAGGCTTGGCCCGCCGGGCCGTAATGTTGCAGGTTGTTGCACCCCGGTTGTTGAAAATGTTGCACACTAAATCATTGACCATCAACGTTGTAGCGGGTGTTGCTGGTTTTTAGACTAATTACACCGACATGGCGGGTGGCGCGGCGAGCTGTCGCGCGGTGTCGGCCTGGCGGCGCGGGGCCGAGGGGGGAAGCGGTGGCGGCAAGCGAAGGTCGCCGCGCCTGGGAGGGACGCTCCCTGGATTGACTTGGGCGGTGGGGGCAAAAAAGGCGGTAACACAATAAAACAGAAAAACACAAA
>CAYTJG010000027.1:6389-33054 GCA_964437865.1 uncultured Bifidobacteriaceae bacterium
AGGCAGGTCAAGGCACTTTTTGAATTTTGTCTCACGCCGCTCTGCGATCAACGGCGCGGAACGAACTTGACAAAGAGGGGTCTTCCGTAGTTTGATCAACGCGATCCCGAACTAAATAAAGTTAATAAATATATGAAAGCCGCATTTCCAGGCATCGGCAAGATTGCCTATGAAGGACCTCATTCAAAAAACCCGCTGGCGTTCAAGCATTACGATGCCGGCGAAATCGTGGCCGGCAAGACCATGCGCGAGCACCTGCGCTTTGCCGTGGCGTATTGGCACACGTTTCGCGGCACGGGGAGCGACCCGTTCGGCGTGGGGACCATGCAGCGGCCCTGGGACGACGGTAGCAATTCGGTGAGCAACGCGCAAAAGCGCGCGCGGGTGGCCTTTGAGTTTTTTGAGAAGCTTGGCGCCCCGTATTATTGCTGGCACGATCGCGACGTGGCACCGGAGGGGCGGTCGCTGGCCGAAACCAATCGCAACCTGGATGCGGTGGCGAAGGTCTTGAAAGAGGAGCAGCAGCGCAGCGGGGTCAAGCTGCTCTGGGGCACCGCCAATCTGTTTTCCAATCCGCGCTTTGTGCACGGTGCCGCCACCAGTTGCAATGCCGACGTTTTTGCCTTTGCCGCCGCGCAGGTAAAAAAGGCGATGGAGTTGACGCACTCGTTGGGCGGTGAAGGGTATACGTTTTGGGGCGGACGCGAGGGTTACCAAACCCTGCTGAACACCGATATGAAACGGGAACAGGAACACCTGGCCCGGCTGTTGCACCTGGCGGTGGACTACAAGAAAAAGCTCGGCTTCAAGGGGCAGTTTTACATCGAGCCCAAGCCCAAGGAACCCACCAAGCACCAGTACGATTCCGACGCCGCGGCCTGCCTGAATTTTCTCCGGGAACATGACCTGCTGGGCGATTTCAAGCTTAACATTGAAACCAATCACGCCACCCTGGCCGGGCACACCATGCAGCATGAACTGGAAGTGGTTGGCGCGGCCGGCGCGCTCGGCTCCATTGACGCCAACGCGGGTGACGAAATGCTCGGCTGGGACACGGACCAGTTCCCGACGAATATTTATCTGACCACGAGCACCATGCTTTGCCTGCTGAAATACGGCGGATTCAAGACCGGCGGTTTGAATTTTGACGCCAAGGTGCGCCGGGAGAGCTTTGAGCCGGTCGACTTGTTCTACGCGCACATCGGCGGCATGGACGCGTTTGCCCGCGGGTTGAAGATCGCGACAGCCATCCGGGCGGACGGGCGTCTGGCGGCGTTTGTGAAGGATCGCTACGCGTCGTGGGATAGCGGCATCGGGGCCAAGATCGAGGCGGGCAAGGTCGGTTTCGGGGAACTCGAGACCTATCTGCTCAAACAGGGTGACGTGGCTCCCAACGTCAGCGGCCGGCAGGAGTTTCTGGAAAACCTCATCAACGAGTTTATTTGAACTGATGGTGGCAGCATTGCTTTGACCGTCCGAGCGGGTTTGCGTATGCTGAAACCAGCAAATCCACCGCCCCACCCACACGCGGGATTTGCCCCGCGCTGGGTTGGGCGTGCTCCCGGCCGAAGCCCGCGGGGCAGACGGTGGGACGGGGTTGGGCATTTAGTTGAAGAAATTCGAACTTACTGAGACAAACATAATATGAAACATCAAATCAAGACATCGTTGGCCGCCGGTTTGCTGGCGGCAGTCGTGGCCGGTTGTTGCTGCATCTCCGGGTCCCACCAGACGCCCTCCATCACCAAGTCCGATTTTGGCAAGACGCCGGATGGTCAGGCCGTCGAGCTTTATACGCTCAAGAATGCCAAGGGCGCCGAGGCCTGCATCATGACCTATGGCGGCGTGATGGAGAAGCTGCTGGTGCCTGATCGCAACGGCAATTTGGCGGATGTGGTGCTGGGTTTTGACACGCTGGATGGTTACGTGGGGCCGAATTGCCCGTATTTTGGCGCTTTGATTGGCCGCTTCGGCAATCGCATTGGCGGCGCGCAATTCACGCTGGACGGTCAGACCTACACCCTCGCCAAGAACGATCACGGCAACACGCTGCACGGCGGCTTGAAGGGTTTTGACAAGGTGCTCTGGACCGCCCGCCCTTCGCTCGGCGCCCACGGCCCGCAACTCGTGCTCGCCTACGTGAGCAAGGATGGCGAGGAAGGCTTCCCGGGGAACCTCGAAGTGACCGCGATTTATACGCTCACCGACGACAACGAACTGCGGCTGGAATACACCGCCAAGACGGACAAGGACACGGTGGTGAATCTCACCGACCATTCCTATTTCAACCTGGCCGGGCAGGGGAACGGCGACATCCTGAATCACGTGGTTTACATCAATGCCAATCAGACCACGCCCACCGATGCACATTTGATTCCCACGGGCGCGCTGGCGGACGTAACCGGCACGCCGTTTGATTTCCGCACGCCCACCACCATTGGCGCCCGCATCAATGATCCCGACACGCTGCTCCAGTACGGTCCCGGCTACGACCACAACTGGGTGATCAACAATCCGCCGGGCCAGTTCGGTCTTCAGGCCCGGGTGGTGGAACCCCACAGCGGCCGCGTCTTGGAAGTCTGGAGCGACCAGCCCGGCCTGCAGTTCTATGCTGGCAATTTCCTGGACGGCACCATCACCGGCAAGGACGGCAAGGTTTATCAACGGCGCTCCGCCTTCACCATGGAGCCGCAACATTTCCCGGATTCACCCAACAAGCCAGGCTTTCCCTCGGTGGAGCTCAAGCCCGGCGACACCTATCACTGCACCATCGTTTACAAATTCAGCACGCAATAGGACTGACCTGACTTAAATTCATCGTGCGCGATCATCCGTCGGGGTGATCGCGCATTTTGTTTTTCGGACACGGGTTTCGCTTGGCCCTGGTTCAAGCCGCGTCCCAGCGCCGGGGAAATTCCCTTTTTTAACCGGCGAATTTGTCTTTTAATGTGGGTGTGAACATTGCCATTGAACACCTCGGCCTGCCGGCCCGGGAGCCCGCTGCCTTGATTGCCTGGTATGAACATGCGCTGGGGGCCAAACGCCTTTGGGACAACGGCCAGAATCCGCCCAGTTGCCTATTGTCACTCGGCGCGGCGTGGCTGGAAATATATCCCGCCGCGTCGGCACGGCCCGAAACGGCCGATAACAAGCTCGCCGGCTTCCGGCACTTGGCTTTGAGGGTTGATTCAATTGAGACCGCGCGGGCGGAACTGGAGCAGCAGGGCGTAAAATTCACGGAGGAAATCCGGCCCGCCGGTGGTAGTGGGCGCGTGCTATTTTTCGCGGACGGGGAAGGTAACTTGTTGCACCTGGTGGAACGTCCCCGCGATCTCAAATGGTAACAGTGGAGGTCGGGGGGGCCCGTGACGAATTGGCGCCGCCGGCGAGGTTGGTGGCCCAGTTGCCGGGATCCCTATCTTCCCCAATGAACGTCCGCGCCGGCCGCGCTTTGCCTTCCTCAAGCGACCGCCCTTGGGCGCGCGCAGGTTGCCGTTTGCCGGGGTTGAAGATTACGGTCGCCGCCGCACCAGCATGAGCGCGGCCACACTCACGCAGCTCCAGCCGAACCAGTCGCCGTGCCGGCTGTAAAAGGTGGGCATGGACTTTTGTGCGGGGGACAAGGGCACGTCCACGGTCAACGCCCCGGGGCCGTAGGCATTTTGCCGCGCGTCGCGAAAGACCTCTTGGACCCGGCCGTGGGCGGTGATCAGGCAGGTGACCCCGTTGTTGGCACAGCGCAGCAGGGGAACCCCGTTCTCCACCGTGCGAAAAACGGCATTGGCCATGTGCTGCCATTGCTCGGCGCTTTCCTGGAACCAACCGTCATTGGTGAGGTTGACAAAAAAATCCAGGTCCGTCCGTGCCGACGCTCGGGCGGCGCCGGGAAAGGTATCCTCAAAACAGATCAGCGGCGCGCAACGGACCGTTTGGGGCGCGTTGGCTTGCGGTTCGGCCGTTATTTCAATGATCCCCTCGCGCGGAGCGGCCGGACGCGCAAATTCGAACGTCACCGGCCGGTCGCCCGGAGTCCAGCCGCCTTGAATGGGCGTCAGCCATTTCAGAAAGGGCAGCCAGTTTGCGAGCGGCACATACTCACCGAAGATGACGAGTTGCCTTTTGTGATAAGGCGCCCGCCAGCGGCCATCCGGCCCCACGAGGAAGGCCGCATTGAAATAATTGGTACTCGCCGGGTGAAATTCCACGTCCTCGGCGTTGAGCACCAGCCAGAGATGATTGGTGCGCACAAACTGGTTGATGGCCTGGAAGGTCGGTTCATCCACCTCCGGCACGGCGGACTCGGGCCAAAGCAGTAGATCCGTCCGGTTGGTCAATGCCCGCTGGGACAGGTTGAGCAGGGCTTGGAACCGGCGGGCATCTTCCTGGGTGCTCCAAATCAGGGTCTGCGGGACGCTGGGCTGGATGGCGGTCACACGCAGGGAGTTTTGGGCGGGCACCGGGGGGCCAATCCGGAAAAAGCCGCCCACAAAGCAGGCCAGTACCGCCAGCAGAGGCAGCAAGATTTCGACCTGCCAGACTTGCCGTTTGGACGGCTGCCGCAAGATCATGCGGCCGGCGGAATACAAGGACAGTGAAAACCAGACGACCAGGAAGGAAACCCCGTACACACCGGTAAAGGCCGCGAGTTGGATCAAGGGCGTGAGTTGGTATTGCGAGACGCCCAGAAAACTCCACGGAAAGCCGCCAAACAACCGTGCCCGGATCATTTCCAGGGCCACCCAGGCCGCCGCGCCGCCCAGCGCCCAGCACTGGCGGCCGGCCCACGAACCTTCGCTGGCCGTTGGCTGGCCAAGAGCCGGATTGAGAGTGGGCAGCAGGGGTGTCGGGTCAAGCGCAGCGCCGGGATGGGGCAACTCGCCCGAATTCGCGGTGCGGCCCACCAGCGCCAGCCAGACACCGAAGTAAAGCGCGACATAAGCGCAGAGCGCCAGCCACCCGAGGAACACCGAATAAAACGGCGCGGGCATTAACAGCAGCCAATAGAGCGAAGCCAGCCAAAACGTGAGGCCGCAGACATAGCCGACCCGGAAACGGTCGCGGCGGGATTTTCCGCGGGCCGCGGCGAGCATGACCGCCGGCGCGGCCCAGGCGAAGCCCGCCAGGCTGAAATTGGGGAATGAGCAGGCCAGCAGCAATCCGGCGCCGATTGCGCCCAGATATCCGCTCTGCCAAAACAGTTGGGTCAGGAATCGGCGCCCGGTGGCGGTGGGAGAAAAGCCGGCGCAGAACGAGGGGCCGGGCTGGGCGCAGTCGGCCGCCTGCCGCAACACGGCCGGGGAGGCATTGACGACCACCGCCGTTCGCGCGCTGCGCCAGACCGTGAGGTCATCGGCTGAATTGCCGGCGTAATCAAAGCCTCGCTCGCCGAACTTTTGGACGAGCGCCTGGCGCTTTTGTTCCCGGCGGAGATTCGTGGTGCCATCACTGGCCAGCACCTCATCAAACAGCCCCAGGTATTCCACCACTGGTTGCACCATGCGCCGGTCTGAGGCGGAGGCCAGGATGATGGGGCGGCCGGCGGCCTTCTCCTTGCGGAGCCAATCCAAGAACGGTTGGTGATAAGGCAGCCGGGCGGCATCCACCTGCACCCGCAGGCCGAGCTGTTGTTTAAGCCGGGCGCGTCCGCGGGACCACCAGAACAAGATCTGGACCAGGGCCAGCGGATTCCGCCGCAACAGCTCCGCCAGAGATTCCCACATCAGGTCGGACCGGATAAGGGTGCCGTCGAGATCCACCACCAGCGGAAAATTTGAAGTATCGGCCATGCCGCCGCTATGCTGGCGGATTAGCTTGGCTGCTGGCAAGACTTCTACTAGCGTGTGGCAGTGAAATATTTTCCACGCGGCCCGCTCCTTATATTGGTTCTGGTGCTGCTGTGGCGCGTTTTGCTCCTGGTCTTTACGGTGCAGCCGATACCGGCCAGCGATGCTTTCGGCTACGACGGCGGCGTGGTTAATTTTCTGCATGGCGACGGTTATCGGAATCCCTGCCTGGCCATCGTGTTTCCCATTGCCGGCCGGGAGATCTATGCCACCTACCCGCCGTTATATCAGGGTGCGCTGCTGGTTTGGATGAAGGTCTTTGGTACGAGTGCGGTTGCGGCCATGGGGCTTCACTTGGCCCTGTTCGGGATTTCGGGACTGTTAACCGTTTTTATTATCCGCCGTTTTTTCCCGGCAGGCGCCCGGTACGCACTCGCGGCTTGGCTTCTGTTTGGGCTTACGTTCAATGATCGGCCGGAATCCCTGGCGTATGTTTTTGGGCTCACCGCCTTGTGGCTGGTGGCCCGGCAGATTGCGGACCCGGGTTTTCGACCGGTGGCGTCCGTCGGTCTGCTGGTCAGTCTCCTTTGCTGTCTTTACACCTCGGTGATCGTAGGCGCGTATTTCTTTGGGATTGGTTTCCTTGCCTGTGCGGCGGCCAGTTGGTGGCGCCGGCTGCGGCTTCATTGGCTCGTCCCGTTTCTTGGGGCGGCCGGACTTTTTGCCGTGATCACCCTGGCCATTGCCAAGCTGGAGCCGCGGTGGTGGGCCGGGTTCATGGAAAGCGCCGGGCAACAATCCGTGATGACCAGCGGCCTGCATGGGCCACACGCGGGGGAGGTCGCCAAGTTGGTCCGCACCACGCCGATTTTTCTATTGGGCCTGCTGCTGGTTCCCTGGTTCCTTGGCCGGCAAAAGGCCATTTGGGCCTCGGCGGCTGCGTGGCCGGCGCTGGTGACGGGAATTTTCGTCATGGGTTGGGGGCTGCTGGTTGTTTCGCTGACACTGCTGCCGGCCAATTATTTTGGCTACGCCATCTTTACGCAAGTGCTTCTGGCGGCGGGACTGCTGGCGCTGGTGCGGGAGCACGCACCCCAGCGTGAAGCATGGTTGCGGGCCGGCCTGTGGGCCTGTGTGGCCTTGGTTTCCGTGCGGGCAGTCGGCATGACGTCATGGGGAGCGGCTTGCGCGTGGAAGAACAGCTATCAAAATACCCAGACGGTTTTGCGTGAGGAATTGGAACCCTATGTCCATTCCGATCAGCCGGTCCTGGTGTCTTCACCTTTTCTGTATGGTGCCACGGCTATTGGGGTGAAAAATCCCATCCATTCCGATTGGTACTTTGATCATGCCCATTGGACGAATAATGCCCAGACCACGGCGCTGGAGCGCTTGCACCCGCCGAAGCTGGTGCTCTCGCAATTTGATTATTATCGCAATTTCGAAGAATTACTGGCCCAATTTCAAACCCATCCCGAGTTGGTGGCCGTCCGCGTGCGCAACCTGGCCGTCCTCCGTGCGCCAGACTCCATACCGTCGCTCCAGCGGGTGATCCAGCATATTTCCTGGGCGCCCGTCGTGGTGGATCTGGATTGGAAACAGCCGCCGCCGTAAACATCGACGCGTTTTTGAATGGTGGAGCAGGGCGCATTCTGGTTATTTAAGGTCTATGCCTGACGGAACCGGCAGGAAAAAAATGTCCATCATCGTCCCGTGTTTCAACGAGGAAGCGGTGTTGCCGGAGCTTTTCGGACGCTTGGGGGCGGTGGCCGCCACTTGGGACATGGATTACGAAGTCATCGGCGTGGACGACGGGTCGCAGGACCGCACTTGGGAATTGCTCAGACAGCAACACGTATTGGACCCGCGTTGGCGCGCGATCGCTTTTGCCCGGAATTTCGGTCATCAGACCGCCGTGAGTGCCGGCCTTTTCTACGCGACAGGCGATGCGGTGGTGATTATTGATGCGGATCTGGAGGACCCACCGGAAGTGATTGTCCAATTGATCAAGAAGTGGCGCGAGGGTTACGATGTGGTTTACGCCGTGCGCCAAAAGCGTAAGGAGGGGCCCTTCAAGCGGCTTTGCTACTGGGCATTTTACCGGCTCATGGCCCGTTTGGTGGCGTTTGATATTCCGCTGGATTCGGGAGATTTTTGCCTGATCAGCCGCCGGGTGGTGGCCACGATCAACGCCATGCCCGAGCGCAATCGGTTTGTCCGCGGGTTGCGGGCTTGGTCGGGTTTTCGCCAAACCGGCGTGCTCTACGAGCGCGCCGCGCGCTTTGCCGGCGTCCCCAAGTATACGTTCAAAAAATTGGTGCATCTGGCGACCGATGGCCTGTTCTCCTTTTCCACTGTTCCGCTCCGCGCGGCCACCTATCTGGGACTGTCCGTTTCCGGCGTCGCCTTTCTGGGGGTGCTGTTTACGCTGGCGCAGAAACTCTTCTCGGAGCAATTCAAAAAGATCGGTCTGGAGCCGAGTCCCGGATTCCCCACCATTGTCATGTCGGTCCTGTTTCTCGGCGGTATCCAGTTGATCTGCCTGGGAATTCTCGGCGAATACATCGGCCGCATCTACGAGGAGGTCAAGGGGCGTCCACTCTGGATTTTGCGCGACAGTGCCGGCATTGGGTCGGCGGATAAGAAATGAGGCCCGGCGCGTGAAACAGTTTCTCTCCCAAAACCGCCAGTTTCTGCTCTATTGCGTGATCGGCATGAGCGGCACCACCCTCGATTTTTCGATCTACTCGGTGCTGATCAAGAACCGGCTGTTGGATTATCAGATGGCCAATGCCATTGGCTATGGCAGCGGCACCTTGCTGTCGTTTGTGCTCAACGCCTGGTTCAACTTCCGGGTTCGCGACCGCATCACGCAGCGCCTGCTGTGCTTCTTTGGCGTGGCGTTGCTGGGCTGGAGTATTTCCGCCTGGCTGCTGCACCAACTGATCGGCAATTGGCATCTAAACCCGTATGCCTCCAAGCTGGCCACCCTGATGGTGGTGATGCTAGTGCAGTATAACCTCAATCGCTGGCTTTCCTTCCGCAAGAGCAACAACTGATGTCCAAGCAAGTTCTCATTGTGGGTGGCGGTTATACCGGGCTTACGGCCGCGCTGCGCCTGGCCCAGACCGGCCAATATGCCGTGACGCTGATGGAAGCCTCGGACCAGCTCGGCGGCCTCGCCGGGGGCTTTCGCCTGGGGGGGACGTGGCTGGAAAAAACGTACCACCACATTTTTCTGACGGATGCGACGATCTTGAAACTCAGCGCGGAACTGGGAGTCGAACAGCAGCTCCGGTGGTGTGACAGTTCGGTGGGCATTTTTCGCGATGGGAGAATTCATGCCTTCAAGACGCCGCTCGATTTGCTCCGGTTCCAGCCGTGCAGTTTGCTGGGGCGGTTGCGCACGGGGGCCGCGGCGTTGTATCTGAAGCACCGCCGGGACTGGCGCGGATTGTTGCGTCAGGGGGCCCATGAATGGATGGCACGAGCCTGTGGCGCGAGCGCGATGGACGCCATCTGGACCCCGTTGCTGAAGGGCAAGTTCGGGGACCAATATGACGCTGTCTCCATGGCTTGGCTCTGGGCGCGAATTCATACCCGCGCCAATTCCCGCACGCCGGGAGGCGAGAAGCTGGGCTATTTTCAGGGCGGGTTCAATGTGATCACCGCGGCGCTGGAGGCGGAACTTCATCGGCGGGGCGTGGTCATTCAGACCGGCGTCAGTGTTGAAAAGTTCCACGCGGACCGCCGGGTGGCCGTCCTCAACGGCCGGGAGGTTCCGTTCGACAGTTGCGTCTTCACCGGTTCCTCGAGCGCCTTGGCCGGTCTGCTGCCCCCGACCGCCGCCTGCGAGGCTTATGTGCGCAAGCTGGGAAGCATCGGCTATTTGGGTGCTGTATGCCTCATCTTCACCAGCGACCAGGACCTGGGCGAGTTTTACTGGGTCAACGTCAATGAGCCGGGCGCGCCGTTTCTGGTGTTTATCCAGCAAACGAATTTGGTGGACCGCGCTGGCTACGGAGGACGCCACGTTTATTACATCGGCGCCTACCTACCGGTGAACGGCAAAATGTACTCGCTGCCGGATGACGAACTGACGCGGCTGTGGTTTGGCTATTTGCCAAAGATGTTCCCTGCCTTTGCACCGGCGCGGGTGGGGGAAAAGCACCTCTTCCGCTTTCGGGCGGCCCAGCACATCGTGGATCGGCGGTATGACGAGAAAATACCCGAGTACCAGACGCCGTTGCCGGGCGTGTACCTGGCGAACTTTTCGCAGATTTTTCCCGAGGACCGCGGAATCAACTTTGCGGTGGCGGAAGGCGAGAAAATTGCGGCGCGGGTGCAGCGCGATTTGGCGGTGGGGAAATGATGCAATCAGCTCGCGGGGCCGGGCGTCCTTCAGTACACGTCAGGCTTGATATACTGTTGCAGGCGTTGCAGGTCCAGCAGGTCATCATCGGAATAGGCAGGCCAAAAGGAGCCTTGATAAATCTTGGGAGCGTGCCAGCGCCAGTGTTCCACGTGCCCGTCTGCGAACGAGAGGTTCGCGCCCCGACCGTGTCGGTCGGCTGGCAGATCCAGCCAATAGTCTGCCCAGGGGCTGGCCGATGAAAAAATACCAAACGTGGCATCCCAGATGTCCTCCTCCTGGGTGTCGATGAGGACAAAGAGGCTCACCGGCGGCGGTTGGGTGATTTCGGTGAACCGGTGATAAGTGCTGGTCACGTCGTCGCAACCCAAGCTGATATTCATGCAATAACTGCGTGTCCGCGGCACGGTGGGCTCATTGTCCACCGCCGAAAGGTCGGCGGGACAATGGTAGATGACCGGATTCTTGTTGTAGGTGTAGATGTTCCCGGACATGACCGTGGCGGCCACGGAGGCGTCCTCGGGGGCGATGCCGGGGCACCAAGAGAGTGAGTTGGTGACCGTGCTCGGCGCGTTGGTGTCGCTGACTTGGTCCACATACCCGCCCACTTGGTTGCCGGGCAGGAAATCATTAAAATCGCCGGAATAAAGATGGCAGGAGAGTTCCAGTTGCTTGAGGTTGTTGAGGCAGTAAAGAGTCTTGGCCCGCTCCTTGGCCTTGCTAAACGCGGGTAGCAGCAGCGCCGCCAAAATTGAAATGATTGCAACGACCACCAGCAATTCAACCAGTGTAAACGCGGCGCCAACGACAATGTTACGACCTCGGTTCAATTGTCCGTGAGTTGTTTCATGGCATGTTCAATGCGCATATAATCGGGCATTTGATCCGCACCGACGAACTCGAAAGAATCGGCGTAAAGCATGGGCACGCGCCATTTCCAGCGTTCCACATGACCGTCGGCGAAGGACAGACAGGCTCCCTGGTTGTGGCGATTGGCGGGCATGTCCCACCAAGTGTCGACCTCGGAATAGGGCAGGGGGGGATTCAGTGGGTTGCCGAATTGCCCATCGTAAATGGTGGACTCGTTCTCATCGATGAAAACAAATAGCTCGCTGGGGATGGGATGGTGGATTTGCGCAAACCGCTTCCAAGACGGGATGCTGCTGAACAGCAGCAAATCCGCGCTGTCGAGGCCCGAGGGGACGTAATCGGGATAACCATTGATGGATTGGCTCATGTTATAACTGCGCCAGCGCAATTGCGGCAGCAGTTGGCCGTCGGCCGTTTCCAGCGTGGACTGGTCTGCCGGACAATGGTAAATGGCCACCGAAGTGTTGTAGGCAAAGAGCAGGCCATTGACGATATTGGAGGGATCCATCTGGGTGTAGGCCGGTCCGTTGATGCCATCCAGACACCAGGAAATTCCCTTGGCTTCCGCTGTGGCCGGGCTTCCCTCCGCACTTAAAAAGGCCACTGAATTATTGGGCAACAGGCAGTCGTTGTAATCTCCACTGTAGAGGTGGACACACGTTTCCAGTTGCTTGAGATTGCCCAAACAATTGATGGTTCTGGCCCGGTCTTTCGCCTTGCTCAACGCAGGCAGCATCAGCGCCGCCAAAATTGCAATGATCGCAATGACCACCAGCAATTCAATCAGTGTAAACGCGGCGCCAATGACAATATTACGGCCTCGACTCATGGCTGGGTAAAACCCGGCGATTGGTGGCAACCTATTCTATCCAGCCAGTTTCGCAACCGAAATCAGCATGAATTAGGCGGCGACATGGCGACCGCGGTCGACGAAGCGGCCGGGAGACAAATACTTGCGTCCAAGATGATCTCTGCTAATTTCCGGTGGTTGTGCAGTTTATTGCGTGTCATGCTTTTCGACGCGGCCGGGCGATTGTCGCCTTGTTGCTGACCGCGCTTGTCCTGCTGCTCAATGCCATGGCGATCTCGCCGGCGCTGCATGAGTTGTTTCATGCCGACGCGGGCAACTGCCAGCACCAGTGCGCGGTTACCCTCTTTGCCCATGGCCAAGTGGATGCCGCCACGACCGATGTCCCTGTGATGGTGCCCGTGGCTTTGTTCCAGACCGCCCCGGCTCTTGAATTTTTCAAATTTAGTCCCTCCATAGAGAATCTGCCGGGTGGCCGGGCTCCGCCGGTTTCTGCTTCTCATTCCTGAGATCGGTCCGGCTGTTTTCGGCCGGGATTTGTCCGACTTCTTTCAACCTGTAGCTGGCGTGCCGTGGTGCCACGGTGCGCGCACTTGAACGTGAATAATCAAAAATTTTGGAATAGTGGGCGCCTAAATGGTGCGCCGGGTAAGCTGAAGAGAACAACCGTTTTTTGTCCGCTGGTGAACCGGTCCGTGCTCGCAGAACCGGGCCGGAACTCGAGCCTCTGGTGGGCGACCCGTCAGCACTGGACCGCCTTGGCAGTGGCCGTGTGCCTGGCCGGCCTGCTGGTCGGCGGCTGCGCCGTGGGGCCGGATTTCAAGCCGCCGGCGGCGCCTGGTGCGGCGGCCGTCACCGCTACGCCGCTGGCTGCCACCGTGGCCACCACCCAGGTGGCGGGCGGAGCCGCCCAACGGTTTGTGAATGGCGTCAATATCCCCGAGGACTGGTGGACGCTGTTTCATTCCCAGGCGCTGAACACGTTGATCACGCAAGCCCTCTCCAATAACCCGGATCTCAAGGCGGCCCAGGCGGCGCTGACGATCGCGCATGAAAATGTGCTGGCGCAACGAGGTAACTTTTTTCCCAGCGTCTCGGCGGCCTTTTCCGCCACCCGGCAAAAGCAATCGGAAACGCTGGCGCCGGTGCCGAACTACCCGACGGTGCCCAACGAATACCAATATAATCTCTTCACGCCGCAGCTCAACATTGCCTACTCGCCGGATGTTTTCGGGGCCAACCGCCGGTCCATGGAATCGCTGAAGGCGCAGGAACAGGGCGTGCGCTACCAAATGGCCGCGGCTTACACCACGCTCACCGCGAATGTGGTGGTGACCGCCATCGTGGAGGGCGCGGTGCAAATGGAGATCGAGGCCACCCGCCACCTGATCGAGGTGAACTCAAACATGGTGGAGATTCTCCGCTATCAGATGGCGAAGGGGTATGCCAGCCGGTTGGATGTGCTGGCGCAGGAATCGCAACTGGCGCAGACGGTGGCCACCCTGCCGCCGTTGGTCAAGCAGGCCGGCCAGTTGCGGGATCAATTGGCCGTCTTTGTGGGGCGGTTTCCGGGCGATGCCCCGCGGGAGAAATTCGATCTGGCCGACCTGCAATTACCGGCGGACCTGCCGGTGAGCCTGCCTTCGCAATTGGTGCAGCAGCGTCCGGACGTGCTGCAAGCCCAAGCCAATCTGCATGCGGCCAGCGCGCAAATCGGCATTGCCGTGGCCAATCGCCTGCCGAACATCACGTTGACGGCGGATGCGGGCAGTTCGGCCTTGGCCATCGACAAGTTGTTTACTTCCGGCACGGGGTTCTGGGGCTTGGGAGCGGCGGCGACCGCGCCGATTTTTCAGGGTGGCACCTTGCTGCACGAGGAGCGCGCAGCGCGGGCGGCGTATGTCCAGGCCGCCGAGCAATATCGCAGCACGGTGTTGACCGCGTTCCAAAACGTGGCGGACACATTGACCGCGATCGAGCAGGACGCGGAAGCTCTCCAGGCCGCGGCGACCACGGAACAAGACGCGCGCGCGACCCTTGAGCTGTCCCAGCACCAATTGCGCGACGGCTACATCAGTTATCTGGCTCTGTTGAGCGCGGAACAGGCTTACCAGCAGGCGCGCCTCAATTTGATCCAGGCGCAGTCCAATCGTTATTCGGATACGGCCGCGCTCTTTCAAGCGCTGGGCGGCGGCTGGTGGCATCGCATCGATTTAACCAAGGAACCATGATGAACGCACACAGCCTGAACCCCGTAACTCCGCGGGCGGCACGAGTATTAAAGCGAGTCTGGCGGCCTACCCCCGTGCGGATACGCTTCGCAGCCGGCCTCGTCGGTGCCGCCATTCTGGCAATCGTGGCCGGCTGTTCGCCCAAGGCGGAAAGCCCGGCGCCGTCGATTTCCCCGACGGCCAGCAACGTGGTGCTCACGGCGGCGCAGCGGCAAAAGATCAGCCTCTATGCCGTTCAGCCGTCCCCCTTCCGCAAAGTTGTGGATACCACGGGCGTGGTGGATTTTGATAACGACCAATCCACCAGTGTGATCGCGCCGTTCGGCGGGCCGGTTTCCAAGCTGTTGGTAAACCCCGGTGATAAGGTGAACGCCGGGGATCCCCTGGCCTCGGTGGATTCGCCTGATTTTGCGGCGGCCATCAGCGCGTATCGCAAGGCGCTCGCCACCGCCCAGACCCTGCGGCGCGTGGCGGACATGGACAAAGACCTCTTGGAGCATCACGGCGTGGCCCAGCGCGAGGCCGAGCAGGCGCAGACGGATGCCGTGAATGCCGAGGCAGACCGCGACGCGGCCCTGCAAATGCTGGTGTCATTGAACCTAGATCCGGAGGTGATCAAGGACCTGCAAGCCAGTCGGCCGGTCTCGCGGCCGGGCGGCACCATCCGTTCGCCCATCCCGGGGATCGTGGTGGAAAAGCTGATTTCGCCGGGCGAATTGCTGACGGCGGGCACCACCCCCTGTTTCACGGTGGCGAATCTCTCCAAGGTCTGGGTCATGGTCCAGCTGTTTGGTTCCGACCTGGCGGCGATCAGCGTGGGGGACTCGGTCGAGCTCCAGAGCGGGCTGGCCACCAACCGGTTCACCGGTACGGTGGACAACATTTCCGCGTTGGTGAACCCGGACACCCGCGCCGTGCTGGTGCGGGTGGTCGTGGAGAACCCGGGGGACTTCCTGAAGAAACAAATGTACGTGAGCGCGCGTATCAAGGCCCAACACGAGAGCACCGGATTGCTGGTGCCAGTTTCGGCGGTGCTGAGCGACGATGAAAACCTGCCCTTCGTGTATCAAGTGCAGCCCGACGGCAGTTTCGCCCGGCAGCACGTGACGCTGGGGTATCGCGCCGGCGACCAATACGAAATTGCCAACGGGTTGCGGCCGGGCGACCAGGTGGTGGTGGACGGCGCCATCTTCATTCAATTCATCCAAAACCAATGAGCCAGCCAGCGCAGTTGACGCCGACGCCGCGAACGACTTCGGCTGTAAATCGAATCGTGGCCTCCTCGTTGCGGCAGCGATTTCTGGTCGTGCTTCTCACGCTGGTTCTGATCGGTGCCGGGGCACGCTCGCTCGAACGGTTGCCGGTGGAGGCGTATCCAGACCTGTCGCCGCCCATCGTGGAGATCATAACGCAGTGGCCAGGGCACGCCGCCGAGGAGGTGGAGCGGCTGATCACCGTGCCCGTGGAACTGGGCATGAATGGCATTCCCAAGTTGAACATCAGTCGGTCCATCTCGCTTTACGGACTGTCGGATGTGCTGTTGACCTATGAAGATGGCACGGACAACAACTTTGCCCGCCAGGAGGTTTTTAACCGCCTGGCCGGCATCAACCTGCCGTCGGGTATTTCCCCTTCCGTGTCGCCGATGTCCTCGCCCTCGGGTTTGATTTATCGTTACGTACTGCAAAGTTCAGACCGCTCGCCGATGGAATTGAAGACCTTCGAGGATTGGATCATCGAGCCGCAATACAAGTCCATTCCGGGGGTGGCAGATGATTCGGGATTTGGCGGGGGCACGATGCAGTACCAAGTGCTTTTGGATCCGGCCAAGATCGCCGGGGTGGGCTTGTCGGTGCTGGCGGTGGAGAGCGCGTTGACGGCCAACAACGGCAATGCCGGAGGCGGTTTTTACTCGCAAGGAGGTCAGTTTTACTACGTGCGGGGCTTGGGCCGGATGGAAACGCTCGAGGATATCGGGAACGTGGTGTTGGCCGTGCATGATGGGACCCCGGTGTTGCTGAAGGACGTGGGCCGCGTAGTCATTGGCATCGCGCCGCGCCTGGGCGAATTTGGCTATGAGAAACAGGATGACTGCGTGGAGGGCGTCATCCTGCTGCGCACGGGTGAAAAGACCCAGGACGTGCTCAAGCGCGTGGAGGCCAAGACGGTGGAGTTGAACGATCACGTGTTGCCGAAGGACGTGAAAGTGGTGCCGTTTTATGATCGGACTGACTTGATCGGGCTGACAACCGGAGTCGTGGAGCGCAACCTGCTGCGGGGCATGTTGCTGGTGGTGGTGGTGTTGATTTTTTTCCTTTATGACTTTCGCGCCGGGCTGATTGTCTCCGTGACCATCCCGCTGGCGCTGCTGTTTGCCTTCATCTGTCTGGACTTGCAACACGCGTCGGCCAACTTGCTGTCCATTGGGGCGGTGGATTTTGGCATCCTGGTGGATGGGGCGGTGGTGATGGTGGAGAACATCTTCCGTCAGCTCGCCCTGCGCCAGGGCCAGTCGGTCAGCGTAAAAGACGTCATCAGAGAGGCCGCTGGCGAAGTGGATCGTCCCCTGGTTTATGCGGTGGCGGTGATTGTGGCGAGTTTCCTGCCGATTTATGTGTTGGCCGGACCGTCCGGCACGCTGTTCAAGCCCATGGCCGACACCATGGTGTTCGCCCTGGTGGGTGCCCTGGCCATCACGCTGACGGTGCTGCCGGTGCTGTGCTCGTGGTTTATGCGCAAAGGGGTGCGGGAACGGCGCAACCGTGCTTTTGAGGTCATCAAGGCGTTTTATATTCGGGGGCTGGATTTTTGCCTCGCCCATCCGTGGGGTACAACTTTCGCCTCGGTCCTGTTGCTGGCGGCTTCGCTGCTCTTGGTGCCCCGGATTGGCGCCGAATTCATGCCGCAATTGGACGAGGGTGCGTTGTGGGTGCGCGCCACCATGCCGTACACCATTTCCTTCGATGAATCGGCTAAAGTCACGCCGCAAATTCGCGATGTGCTTCGTTCCTTTCCCGAAGTAACCACGGTGGCCTCGGAGCTGGGCCGGCCCGACGATGGCACCGATCCAACCGGATTTTTTAACGTGGAGTTTTATGTGGGGTTGAAACCCTACGCGGACTGGAAGGGAGCCTATCGCACGAAGGCGGCGTTGATTGCGGCAGTCAACCAGAAGCTGCAATCGTTCCCGGGCATCGTGTTTAATTTCACGCAGCCGGCCGAGGATGCCGTGGACGAGGCGGAGTCGGGCTTAAAGAGCGCCCTGGCCGTGAAGGTCTTCGGAGCCAACCTCGAAACGCTCCAGCAGAAGGGCAAGGAGATCAAGCAGATCCTTCAGCATGTGCGGGGTATTACGGATGTGACCTTGGTGCAGGAACTCGGACAGCCGAGCCTGGATATCAAGATCAACCGCGCCATGATTGCCCGGTATGGTGTGAATGTGGCGGACATCAACGGCCTCATTCAAACGGCGATTGGCGGTGACGTGGCCACGGAAGTGGTGCAGGAGGAAAAGCAGTTTGACTTGGTGGTGCGGCTGGAGCGGGCATATCGCGACAACCCGGTAGAAATCGGCAACATCCTGGTGCCGACACCGGGCGGCCAGCAGATTCCACTCAAGGAATTCGCGGATCTCAAGGTGGTAAACGGCGCGGCCTTCGTCTATCGCGAAAACAATTCGCGCTACATTGGCGTGCAATTCTCGGTGGAGGGGCGGGATCTGGCGGGCGCGGTGGAGGATGCGATGGGAGAAGTGAAACAAAAGGTTTCACTGCCCGAGGGCTATCACTTGGATTGGGGCGGGGAATACAGGGAATATACAGCTTCGCGCGACCAGTTGAGCGTCATCCTCCCCGTAACGGTGGGCTTGATTTTCCTACTGCTATTTGCGCTATACAGCAATCTCAAGTTCCCGTTCATCACGGTGTTGGGCGTGGTCCTTTCCGCGCCAGCGGGTGGGTTGGTGGCCTTGTGGGCCACCGGTACGCCCTTCTCGGTTTCGTCGGGCATCGGCTTCCTGGCATTGTTCGGCGTTTCGGTGCAGACGGCCGTGGTTTACATCTCCTACGTGAACGAACTCCGCGGCACCGGCACGGGTCTGGCCGAGGCCATCCGCGAGGGCGCCATCTTGCGGCTGCGCCCCATCATGATGACGGCATTGGTGGCCGCGTTGGGGCTGCTGCCGGCGGCGTTGGCCACCGGTGTGGGCACCGATACCCAGCGGCCGTTCGCCCTGGTCATCGTCAGCGGCCTCTTTACCCGCCTGCTCATCAGCATCTTTCTGATGCCGGTGCTCTATGCGCTGGTCGCCCGGCCTGATGATCGACTGGAGGTGTAAAAGGCGCCCTGGTGTTCATCGTAAAGCTATCGCCAAGTTGCCGGCGATCCGGTAAACTTGCCGTCTGTCCGAGATGCATTTGGAATTTGCCATTGTGTCCGCGCCGCTGCTTTCGCCGGCGTGGCTGCTGTTCGTTTATTGCCTGCTAGTGCTCGTGGCCTCGTTGGCCGGGGGTTGGCTGCTGTTGCTCATTCATTTGAACCATCGGCGGCTGCAACTGGCGGTCAGTTTCGTCGCCGGCTTGATGTTGGGAATTGCGCTGCTTCATTTTTTGCCGGATGCCAACGAAAAGTTGCAGTCGCTCGACCAAACGGTGAAATGGTTGCTGGGTGGTTTTTTGGTGATGTTCTTCGTCCAGCGTTTTTTCCACTTTCACCATCATGATTTGCCGGAGGGCGACCCGGAGGACTGCTGTGGACACGATCATGATCATGATCACGCCGAACGCCACGCGGAGCACGCACATACCCTGGCCGACAAATCGGCCAAGCAGCTTTCCTGGGTGGGAACGGTGCTCGGCTTGACGGTACATTCCTTGCTGGACGGTTTGGCCCTGGCCGCGGCGGTGGTGGGGGCCCGGGACGATGGTACGCTGGCGGGCGCTGGCGTGGCGTTGGTGGTCATCCTGCACAAGCCGTTTGACGCCATGGCTGTGACCACGCTGATGGCGGCTGGCGGCAGTTCGAAATTCTCTCGCCACGTCCTGAACGGGGCGTTCGCGTTGGCCAGCCCGTTGGGGGCGCTGATGTGTTATTTGGGTGCGCAGCATTTGGGTGAGAATAACCCGGTGGTGTTGGGTGGAGCTTTGGCGTTCTGTGCAGGGTCCTTCCTCTGCATTGCCAGTAGCGACCTCCTGCCCGAACTTCAATTTCATTCGCATGACCGGTTCAAACTGTCGTTCATGCTGCTGGCGGGATTGACGGTGGCCATCCTTATCAAACAGTTTGAACCGGCAGGTTAAACGCAATTTCTTTAGCCCCTACGTTTCGTCTAAAATATTTCAATTATGTCAGCCGCTTCCGTGGCCTCCGTGCCCCTTTTGCCCTTGGCCCGTCCGCCGTTCGATCTCGCCGCGTTGATCGAGCAATATGCCGGTCAAAACTATGAACTGCATACGCAGCACATCAACCCCGCCAATGTCCGCACCCTCAAGACAATCGGGTTTGATCGGTGCTACACGCGTGCCGAAGGCCCCTATCTGTGGGACGTCAAGGGCGAGAAATATCTGGATCTGCTAGCGGGCTACGGCGTGCATGGGCTGGGGCGCAACCATCCGGGAGTGCGCCGCGTGCTCCGGGACTTTCTAGACGCCGAATACCCGAGTCTGGTGAAGATGGAGGCGCCGCTGTTATCCGGCGTGCTGGCCGGGGAATTGAAGAAGCGCATGCCGAACGACCTCGACATGGTGTTTTTTACCAACTCCGGCGCCGAAGGCGTGGAGACGGCCATCAAGTATGCCAAGTGTGCCACCGGCAAGCCAGGCATTGTCCATTGCAAAAAGTCGTTTCATGGGCTCAGCAGCGGGGCTCTCTCCGTAAATGGCGATGATTGTTTTCGGGAAGGGTTTGGCCCGTTCCTGCCGGAGTGTCGTGCCATTCCTTTCAACCAACTGGACGCATTGGAGGCGGAATTAAGAAAAGGCGATGTGGCGGCTTTTATTGTGGAGCCGGTCCAAGGCAAGGGTGTGAATCTGCCGGCCCCCGGTTATTTACTCGCCGCCCAGCAGCTCTGCCGGAGACATGGCGCGCTCTTTGTTGACGACGAAGTACAATCCGGCATGGGGCGGACCGGAAAATTCCTGGCCATTGAACATGAAGGAGCGGTGGATCCGGACATCGTGGTGCTGGCCAAGACGCTCTCCGGCGGCTTTGTACCGGTGGGGGCGGTCCTCTGCAAGAAGTGGATTCACGAAAAAGTCTTTTCTTCCATGCAACGCTCGGTGGTTCACAGTTCCACCTTCAGTCAGGGCAGTTTCGCCATGGCGGCCGGTCTGGCCGCCTTGGACGTGCTGGACCGCGAAAACCTCTTGGCCAACGCCGCTAAGATGGGCGATCTGATCGGTCACGGCGTCCAAGCGCTGATCCCCCGCTTTGAGTTCCTAAAGGAAGTCCGTTGGCGCGGATTGATGGTGGGAATTGAATTTTGCGCGCCCAAGTCGCTCTCGCTCAAACTGGCGTGGACCACCTGTCATACGCTCGACAAAAGTCTGTTTCCCCAGGCGGCTGTCATTCCACTGCTCGACCAGCACCATATCATCACCCAGGTGGCAGGTCACGGGGTGGACGTGGTCAAATTGTTGCCGCCGCTGGTTATTAGCGAGGCCGACGCGCGCTGGTTCCTGAAGGCCTTCGAGGATGTGATGGTGCAGATGCACAAGTTTCCCGGACCGGCTTGGGATGTGCTCACGGGCATCGGCAAGATGGCGCTTACCCAGCGGGCGCGGTAAGGCGCTGCCCGCCTTTCAAAACGCTCCAGGCAGTATTTCCTTGAGCGGGGCGAGCTGCTTTTCGTAATGGCGCCAGTTATCCAGGGAATCACGGTAAATTGGCTGGCGCACCTGCCACTGGCTGGCGGTTTCCACCGGGAACCGGTTCGTGTGAGTGGCCAGACACTGTTCATCAAAAGGCAGGTCAAGGAAATCCAGCAGCCGGCTGGCGGTTCGTTCCGTATCCAGAATCATGTCTTCGTAGGCCACCTCCGTCATCTTGAGGCTCGGAAACTGCCGCCAGTGATCCATCAAACGGGTGTATTCCCGGTAGAAGTGGCCGATGTTGCGGAGGTCAAACGAGAAATCCAAGTGCAGCGGGAAACGCTGAAAATAATTTGACAGGCAGGTTGCCGCAGGGTGGCGCGTGCAATGGATGATGCGCGCCTGTGGAAAAAGCCAGGCAATCAGACCGACGTGCCGAAAATTTAGCGGGTTCTTGTCTACCACGTGTGGCACCGTGGAATCCACGTCGCGGCGCAAGCGCCGTTCGTAGCCGGCCGTGATATGTTCCGCGGCGGCGGCGGTCAGCGAGCGGACGGCTTCTGGGTAGGCAACTCCGCCGGGCATGAATTTCGGCAGCTCCGCCAGCAGGTCGCCGAGGGTGGCCAACTCGCCGGCCGAAGCGATGGCCGGATGGTTGGACAACATGCTGGCCAGCAAGGTGGTTCCGGAGCGCGGCATGCCCACGATAAACAGCGGTGAACGAGTGGCCGCGGCCAGAGGAGACGCCTGCGCAAGAAAATCCCGGTCAAAGACCTCAATGAGGCGCGCCGTCATCTTCTCAACCAGCACCGGGTCGTACGCCACCTGGGTGTTGCGGAGATCATTGGCGCGGCGGAAGTATTCAAATGCTTCATCGTACAGTCCACAATCGTCGTGGATTTTGCCCAGGCTGAAGAATAGATGCTCCTCTTGCTCGCGGGTGATTCCCGGGATGTTCAGCAGGGCGTAAATCTGCTTGAGTTCGGCGTTGTCGGCGTTTTGATAATCGCGGAGGTTGGCCAGGTTGAACAGGGGATCAGCGAAGCCGGGCTTCAGCTCGGAGGCGCGGAGAAATGCCTGCTCCGCATCGGCCATGCGGCCCAGGCTGGCCAGCACGATCCCTCGGTTGTTGTGGGCCTCGGGGTGGGCAGGGTTCAACGCGATCGCCCGGTCATAGCTGGCCAGGGCCTCGTCGTAACGCTTCAGCTCCTGCAACGTCACGCCGCGATTGACGTGGGCGTCCACCTGATCCGGATTGAGTGCGATGGCCCGATCGTAACTCGCCAGGGCCTCTTCCCGCCGGAGCAGTTTCTTCAAAACGGTTCCACGGTTGAAATGGGCGTGGGCGTAGCCTGGCTTGAGGGCGATGGCCCGTTCGTAGCAGGTCAGGGCATCCTCGTGGCGTTGGAGCAGTTGGAGGATGACGCCGCGGTTGTTGTGCCCTTCCGCGTAGGCAGGCACCTGCTGCAAGACCAGGGTGTAAAGTTCGAGTGCCGCTGGGATATGGCCTCGCCGATGCTCCTCTAGCGCCAGCGCACAGGCCGCTCCCACGGCCACCGTTCGGCCCTGCCACCGAATGGCCGGTTCCGGCGGGCGTCTCAACGGCGTTGCCTTTGGTGACTTCATGCATCGTGCCGCGGGCAAATGGGCAAGCGGCGACTGAATTTTACACTGCAATCGGTCGGTGGGGCAAATTGCTTTTCGGGGATTGTTCAAAAACGCAAAAACGGTCAAGCTCTCGTCGGCCCAATTTGCTAGTCTCAACGTCCAGATGGGCGCCCGAATGAGAGCAACAACCCTGCGTTTTTACAAAGAGCGCATCTTGCGTGTGCTGGTTGAAATTCAACGGCGGCTGGATGAACCACTGCCGCTGGTGGAGCTGGCCCGTCTGGCCGGTCTTTCGCCGCACCACTTTCATCACGTGTTTACCGGGATGCTGGGCGAACCGCTGAAAGCGCACATTCGGCGGTTGCGGCTGGAGCGGGCGGCCGGGCGGCTGAAGTTGAGCCGATTACCGGTGGTGCAGGTCGCCTTGGAGGCGGGATTCGAAACCCACGAGGCGTTTAGTCGTGCTTTTCACGCCAGCTTTGGCTGTTCCCCAACCCAGTTTCGCCGGCGAAACGGCGACCCCGCCCGGTTGGCCGCGGTGTCTGGTGTTCACTATCACCACTCGGCACAGGTACGCGACTTTCGGGCCGCTCGTCGCGTCAGGAAGATTATGAATGTCAAAATTCAGCAACTGAAACCAACGGTCGTGGCTTTTATGCGGCATGTCGGACCCTATGATCAGGTCGGCGTCACTTGGGATGAACTGCTGACAGTTCTCGGCAAGGAAGGCTGGCTTGGCGGCCCGGCTCAATTTATCGGTATCTGCCACGACGACCCGGCAGTCACGTTGTCGAACAAAGTCCGGTATGATGCCTGCGTGACCGTGGACGGAAATTTCCGGGGACAGGGAGGCGTCAGCACCCAGACCATCCCTGGCGGCGACTATGCCGTGATGACTCATTTCGGACCGTATGAAACTTTGGGCGAAAGCTACGCGAAGCTGCTGGGCCAGTGGCTGCCGCGCAGCGGCCGCAGCCTCCGCACCACGCCGTGCTTTGAAATTTATCTCAACTCCCCGGAGAGCGCAGAGCCGGAAGATCTGATCACCGATATCCATGCCCCCTTGGAACCACAATGAACGAGAAAAATATGAAGACGACCACTCAAAAGCTGGATCTCTACCAACTCCACAAGCAGGAATACTTGGCGCCCAAACGGCCGGTTCTGTTGTCCACCACGCCCGCACAGTACTTGAGCATCCGGGGGCAGGGTGCGCCGGGTGGACCCCGTTTTATCGAAAGTATTGGCGGACTATATGGTGTGGCGTTCACGGTCAAGATGACGCGCAAGTTTGCCGGCCAAGGTGATTACGCCATTTGCAAATTGGAGGCGCAATGGTTCTTCGAGGACCACAAGGCGGAGAAGCCGAAGGACGAGTGGGTATGGAATCTCCTGATTCGGACGCCGGATTTCATCACCGAGACTGGTCGTAAGCAAGCGGTGGCCGTGCTCTTAAAGCGAGGCAAGCCGCCCGAGGTGGAGGAAGTCAGACTGGAAACGATCAACGAGGGCCGATGCGTGCAAATGCTGCACGTGGGGCCCTATGAAAAGGAACGAGAGACGATCGCGGTGATGCGATTGTTTGCTGAGCAACAAGGTTATCAATTCACTGGGGCGCACCACGAGATTTACCTGTCCGACCCACGGCGCGTGCCGGCGGAACGCTTGCGCACAATTCTGCGCCACCCGGTGGTGGCATCCAAAATCGCACCGTGATTTCCCCCCCTGCCGTTGCATCGGGGAGTCCAAGTCTTACTTGTTCTTGAACGCCACGCCGATGATGATGCGATGCCAGTATTCGTCACCGCATGGGCCCCAATAGCCAACGTACTCCATGGGGTAAATGTGCGTCTGGTCGGATGAAATAAACACACCGTTGGCCCCGAGCTTGGCGGCGCTGGCTTTTAATCGTTGCTCCAGCTTTTCCCGTGGCGGATTGCCATCCACGGAGAGAATCACTTCGCCGAGCCGAACGTAGGGTTCCTTGGGCGGTGCGGTTAAAAGCTGCACGGATTGCGGCGCGGTGGGCGCAACTTGCGGTGAGCCCAAGTCGGGATGCGTCTGTTCCGAAATGGTGGCACAGCCGGACAGGAGCATTCCCGCCATTACCAGGGCGGCCCAGACCGCGCCTTGCTTCACCGCCAACCTGTTGTTCATAAATCTCTTTATACTGTTTCGCACTTCCCAGTTCATTGGACGACGATAGCCGATTTTCTGTTCATTTGCATGCTGAATAAATCGATGTTGGGGAGAGGTTGGTTTTTGGGGAATGCCCCGAAAAACGAAGACGGCGGCGGTCGAAGGACAGCCGCCGTCGCGAGATCGTGGGCGGTTACATGTGGGCGATGATGTTATCGCCAAACCCGCTGCACTTGATTTCCGTGGCTCCGTCCATGAGCCGGGCAAAATCGTAGGTGACTTTTTTGGAGCCGATGGCGCCATTGAGGCCCTTCAGGATCAGTTCGGCCGCTTCAGTCCAACCCAGGTACCGGAGCATCATTTCGCCGGAGAGAACCACCGACCCGGGGTTGACCACGTCCTTGTTGGCGTATTTGGGCGCCGTGCCGTGGGTGGCTTCGAAAATCGCGTGGCCGGAGACGTAATTGATGTTGCCTCCCGGGGCGATGCCGATGCCGCCGACCTGCGCCGCCAACGCGTCGCTGAGATAATCGCCGTTGAGATTCAGCGTGGCGATGACGTCGAAATCCGTCGGGCGCGTGAGCACCTGCTGCAGGGTGATGTCGGCGATGGCATCCTTGATGATGAGGCCGGCACCGGGTTGGCCGGCGGGGATTTTGCACCACGGACCGCCGTCAATCTCCAAGGCGCCGAATTCCTGCTTAGCCACCTCGTAACCCCAGTCGCGGAAGGCGCCCTCGGTGTATTTCATGATGTTGCCCTTGTGGACAATCGTCACGCTCTTGCGATGATTGGCGATGGTGTATTCAATGGCGGAGCGCACGAGGCGTTGCGTGCCGGTACGCGACACAGCTTTGATCCCCACCCCCACCAGTTCGGGCGTGTCGCCGAAACGAATCTTCTTGAAATCCTTGGGAAACTGCGTCTTGAGAAACTCGATGGTCTTGAGCGCGGCTTCCTTGCCGGCCTCGAAATCAATGCCGGCGTAGATGTCCTCCGTGTTTTCGCGGAAGATCACCATGTTGACTTTCTCCGGGTGTTTCACGGGGGAGGGCACGCCGGTAAACCATTGGACGGGCCGCAGACAGACGTAAAGATCCAGCATCTGGCGGAGGGCCACATTGAGCGAGCGAATGCCGCCTCCGACGGGCGTGGTCAGCGGGCCTTTGATGCCCACGAGGTATTCCCGGAAAGCATCCACCGTGTCATCCGGCAGCCAGTTGTTGAACTTCTTGAAGGATTCCTCGCCTGCGAAAACCTCAAACCAGGAAATCTTCCGGCGTCCGGCATAGGCTTTGGCCACGGCCGCGTCAAAGACGCGCACACTGGCGGCCCAGATGTCCGGTCCAGTGCCGTCGCCGCGGATGAAGGGGACAACGGGGTGGTCCGGCACGTTGAGCTTGCCGTTTTGGATGGAGATTTTGCCGCCGGTGGGCGGGGTGACGTCTTTATAAGCCATGGTTCAATTGAAATTAATAAAAGATCCTACGCCAAAATGAAAAGGGGAAACGGGTTTAAAATCAAGGAAAGAAACATTGCTGCCGTCGATTATAAAAACTGCGGGCCAGTGGCGGGCACGGGGCAACGGTCCAAACTTGCCGCCTTGGGCGACCGGGTGATGGGCCTTGACATGAATTTGAGCGTACGGGAGGATGGAAAAAACGTGCACAACTGTCCCAGCAGGGCTGCCGTATGTTGATTCGTTCCGCCAATTTCGCCGACGCGCGAGAGATCGCCCGGGTCCACTCCGAGACTTGGCGTACCGTCTATCGGGGGCAAATTTCGGAGGACATTCTGGATATGCAGAACATGGAGCGTCGTACCGCATTATGGCAAAGGCGGTTAGCACAATTGGCGGAGCCGGTGTTTTTGGCGGAAGAGGGCGGGGTGGTGGGATTTTGCGAGCTGATTCCCTCGCGGGATCCCGGGGCCGGCCAGACGGTGGGCGAGATTGCCGCGATTTATGTGCTTCCGTCGCACTGGCGGAAAGGCGTCGGGCGGGCCTTGTGTGCCCATGCCCTGAGTGCGGCCGACCGGCGGGGTTATGA